>NZ_CP021377.1:1913923-2232910 GCF_002157895.1 Oceanisphaera profunda | reverse complement strand
AGTTGGCCTTATAAGCCGGGTTTTGTATCGAGCAAGCTCGATTAGTAATCATTCCTCTAGGCCAGCAATCGCTCACTGGCTCAAGCAACCTACCCGCCTCCAGCGCGGGCCGCGCCCATGGAGGCCTATTTGGTCTTGCTCCGGGTGGAGTTTACCGTGCCACGAACTGTTGCCAGTCGCGCGGTGCGCTCTTACCGCACCCTTTCACCCTTACCTGTGCTCTTACGAGCCATCGGCGGTTTACTCTCTGTTGCACTAGTCGTGAGCTCACGCTCCCCAGGCGTTACCTGGCACCCTGCCCTATGGAGCCCGGACTTTCCTCCCCTCCGCCCGTATGCCCGAGGGCACAACGACGAAGCAGCGATTACCCAGCCAACTCCGCCGCGGATTGTACACCAGCCTCGCCTTTATACCAATGTTGAATGCTGAATTTTTAACTATGAGTTAAAGACCAACACTTAAAGACAAACCATCTTCGCAACGGAATCCGCAGAACCCACGGAAAAATAGCGATTAAATCTGAAAGAGCTAAAATTAAAAACATTTTTATTGTTAAGAAACCGGATCTGTAGATGCGATGCTCAGTTTTTAGCTCTTACCATTGAATAAGCACTTGTCGTTCTTATCTCAGCTTAATTTTTCCGCGTTCTTCCGTGGGTTCCGTTGCAAAATTTTTTGATCTTAGCCCTTAATTCAACATTAAAAATTCAACATTAAAAATTCAACACTCAACATTATCTCTAGCGGCTAAAGTCCATTCTCTAACCCGTACTTGTACAGGGCATTTTTCTTCGAGCCGTGGATCTCTGCGGTCAATCCAGCAGCTTTTTTTAGTGGCAGCTCGCTACACAGCAAAGTTAACGTGCGCAGCACTTCTGCCGACAATTCATCTTCAACGCTGGGGCGATAGCCGGCCACCATCAATACAATTTCGCCGCGACTACGGTTGGTATCTTCACCCAACCACTGCAACATTTCACCGGCGGGCAGGCTGTGAATCGACTCAAAGGTCTTGGTGATTTCACGGGCCACCACTAATTGACGCTCTGGGCCTAACACTTCCACTATCGCGGCCACGCTGTGTAGTAAACGCCGGGGCGATTCATAAAAAATTAAGGTGCGCGGTTCGTCTTTTAATTGTTCGATTTTATCTAAGCGCGCTTTTTCTTTGCTAGGTAAAAAACCCTCAAAGGCGAAGCGATCCGTGGGCAAGCCTGCGGCGGATAAAGCAGTAATAGCGGCACAAGGGCCGGGCAGTGCGATCACTTGAATGCCCGCCTCACGACAGCGATTGACCAAGTGATAACCGGGGTCGCTGATCAAAGGCGTGCCTGCATCCGAGACTAGGGCTACACTTTGTCCGCCTACTAGGCGCGCCACTAGCTGCTCGGACTTATATTGCTCATTGTGGTCGTGTAACGCCCAGGTAGAGGTATTAATCTGGTAATGAGATAGCAGTTTCGCCGTATGACGGGTATCTTCACAAGCTATTAAATCAACCTCTTGTAATGTATCCAGTGCACGCTGGCTGATATCATTCAGGTTTCCGATGGGGGTTGGCACTATATAAAGTGCAGCGGCTTGGCTCATGAGAACTCCTGTCGAGCAATTGTTTCACCGTCATGGCCCTATTAGAATTAGGACTAGAATGACACAGCTTGGGATTAAAGGGATTGGCAACATTACATCACAGCAAGAGTGTAACACGGCTATTATGCACCTTGGTGCTTTCATATTTGCTACTAGCCTGTGGCACTGGGACTATTTCGCAGCGGTTTCCAGATACTCCGCCAGACATGTTTAGCACCATCGAACAAAGTGGCGAACAATATCTAAAACAAACGCGCAACGCTAACCCCGCCGATGCTTTTAGTTGGCAAGTGTTAGCTATTCGCGCCTGGCTGCAAGAAAACAACGTGCTGGCGGCGAAAAATCAGCTGGTGCAGTTACAAAAAACCGCAACTCCAGAGCAGCAGCCGATATTGAGCTTATTGGAAGCACAAATGGCGCTGGTGACTGGCCATGACGGGCTCGCCGAGCAACTGCTGACCAACATAGAGCCCGACCGCTTAGCGCCCAATGTGCTCGGCTATTACTTGTTGTTACAAGCGAATCGGTTCGAACAGCAAAGCCAGCCGATTGCGGCGGCGGATATGTTGGCACAACGCCATCAATACCTAGCCGGACCCGCACAGCAAGCCAACTTAGAACGCATCTATGCACTACTTGCGCCCATCTCTAGCGATATGCTGCGCGGCGCACTCACTGAGAAATATGAGCCCACCACTCAGGCGTGGTTGCGATTAATGGCGATTTTAAATGCTCCAAGCACCAATGACGAACAGCGCAACTGGCAGCTCAACTCTTGGCGTAACAGCTACCCCGAGCATCCGGGCGCATATTACCTGCCAGAAGGCTTGGCCGAGAGCAGCATGCTGGCCCTCGACAGCTATCAGCCGAGCCACATTGCGGTGCTACTGCCCTTAACGGGTCAGTTAGCGCCCCAAGCGGCGGCTATTCGTAATGGCATTGAGCGTGCTCATCAAGGCCAAGCTTCACGCTTAAGCTTTTTTGATACCCAAACCAGTGACATGGCTAAGGTATATCAGCAACTGCAAGCCGCCGGTGCCGACTTTATTATTGGTCCGCTACTTAAAGGTGATATAGCGGCCTTGGCTAATCTGGATCCGGCGATGCCGCAATTGGCGTTAAATATGCCGCCGCAAAAACTAGGCTTAGCCCATCGCTATTACTTTGCTTTATCGCCCGAAAGTGAAGCCGCCGATGCCGCACAGCATATGTGGGAGCAAGGTCATCGCCAACCCTTGGTGTTTGCACCGGGCAATGAACTGGGTAAACGCAGTGCCACCGAGTTTAATCGGGTTTGGAAACAGCTTAGTGGCCAAGGCGCGCGCCTTGCCTATTTTAGTAGCCAGCAAGCCATAGAAGCCGATGTACGCCGCGCGCTCAATACCAAAGCCAGCGCCAGTATCAGCCAGCCACTTGCGGCCGGCGTGATCCAGCCCATTGGTGACAATGCGCCGGCGGCCAGCAATGGCGCTATCGATTCGCTATTTATGGCCTCTAACGCCACCGAAACGCGCTTTATCCTGCCCTACTTTGACTTTGTGCGTGACAGCCGAGCCCAACGCTTCCCGACTTATGTTACGTCGCGCAGCTTTATTCCCGGCGGTTCAGCGCCCATGAGCGAGCTGAATGGCGTCAAGCTTGGGGACATGCCGTGGATCTTTGGCGAGCAAGCACAGCTTATGGCTGAGGTAGAACAGCAATGGCCTAATAGCAGCAGCGCTTGGTTACGCTTATTTGCGCTCGGTTATGATGCGGTTAATATCATCCCGCAGCTTAACGATTTGCGCATGGGAACGATGGCGACCTCGGGCTTAACCGGCGACATTAGCATCAATGAGCAAGGTCTCATCGAGCGCCGCTCGTTGTGGATGGAGTATCAGGATGGCGACTGGCAAACCGAAGGCTACCAAGCCCCAGCTGACACGACTGAAGAACTTAATCTCGAGCGTGAGCAAGAACTTGAGCGCGAGTTTGAGTCGCAAGGGTAAGTCATCCGCCACCCAAGCGGCCCGCTCCCCGACCCAAAGCAAGGGCGAGCAGTTTGAACGCCGCGCCGAGCAGTTTTTACTGAGCCAAGGGTTAACCTTGGCTGCACGCAACTACTGGTGCAAGCTCGGCGAAATTGATTTAATCATGTATAGCGACTGCACCTTAGTGTTTGTAGAGGTACGTTATCGCAGTCATGGTTATTT
The DNA here is from genome assembly GCF_002157895.1 of Oceanisphaera profunda. Classification (GTDB taxonomy): domain Bacteria; phylum Pseudomonadota; class Gammaproteobacteria; order Enterobacterales; family Aeromonadaceae; genus Oceanimonas; species Oceanimonas profunda. Next base: position 2,229,128 of record NZ_CP021377.1, on the reverse strand, counting down.
TGGTGGCGCAGCCGCCTCGGTGACGCCCGCTAAGCAACAGAAGCTGCGCCGTGCAGCCTTATACTATTTACAAGCACAGGGCTTAAACGAAGCACAACAGCCCTGTCGTTTTGATTTAATCGCCTATGAAGGTATGGATCTTCATTGGTTACAGAACGCCTTTTAAGGAACAGCAATGCAGGACGAGATCAAAGCCAGCTTCACCGAAAGTATTCAAACTAAGATTGCCGCCGCCGAAGCGCTGCCCGATGATATTTTAGCGGCCGCGCAAATGATGGTGATGTGTTTATTAAACGGTAATAAATTATTGGTATGCGGCAATGGCGGCTCTAATGCCTTGGCACAATTATTTGTCAGTGAATTGATTAACCGCTATGAAACCGAGCGCCCCGCGCTGCCCGCTATTTGTTTAACCCTAGATACCTGCAGCATCAGTGCCATTGCCGTGGACCAACACTTTGATGAAGCCTATGGCCGCCAAATTCGGGCCTTAGGTCAAGAAGGTGATGTGTTAGTGGTGATCTCCACCAGTGGCAATAGCCGTAATCTTATTAAAGCGGCAGAAGCCGCACTCAGCCGTGATATGACTATAGTGGCCTTGAGCGGCAAAGATGGCGGTGAGCTGGCCGGTTTATTAGGCCCCAATGATGTAGAGATTCGGGTACCGGCGCTGCGTGCGCCGCGCATTCACGAAGTCAATTTATTAACACTGCACTGCTTGTGTGACTTGATTGATCGTACTTTGTTCCCGCAAGAGGAAGATGAATAATGAGCCATAAACTCCCCCTAATTTTTGCTGTAACCCTACTTTTACAAGGCTGTGCAGGCGTGATGCTCGCCGGTGCCGGCACCGGGATCGGCTCCATCACCGACCGCAGAGCCGTCTCCACCCAAGTCAGCGACCAAGCGGTAGATATGCGCGCCACACATCGCTTAGGCACCACTAATCCTTTGTGGGCAGACAGCCGCGTGGTGGTGATCACCACCAATGGCAAGAGTTTATTAGTTGGCCAAACACCCACCCAAGAATACAGTCAACAAGCAGAAGCCGTGGTGAAAGGCGTGCCCGGCGTGACGGAAGTCTTTAATGAGCTGCGCATTACCGCCCCGCTCGATATCACGGCACGCAGTCAGGACACTTGGCTCACCTCTAAGGTAAAAAGTACTTTATTGGCCGAAAAGAACATCGATGGCACTAAAGTCAAAGTCGTCACTGAAAATAGTGAAGTATTCTTGATTGGCTTAGTTACGCAAAAAGAAGCGGATATCTCAGTGCAATTAGCCCGTAATATCGCCGGTGTAAAACGGGTGATTACGGTATTTGAATTTGTGCAGGCGGCCCCCTAATCAAGCAAAGAGATAACCCACGCCCTTTTCATTCCTCTATTCGCCTAGCTTTTTTGGCTCAGAGCTCAGCTGGCTGAATCTTCAAACGCTAATAGAGGAATGTGGCCGCGATTATGCCTGCCTAGCCCTCCTTTCCTGAACCTCATTAATTTTTACTGAGATTAAAGGTTTTTTTTCGTCAAGCGCCGATATATGCTGCTTAACCAGCTAATAACACTGTAGTTAGTGTGAGTATTCATACGCGAGTAGACGCGAGCATTTACCTTAGGACATAGCGTTAAAGACATGGAGTTTCATATGACATCTCAGGTGCCGCTTACCGGCAGAGAAAAAACCATCGACCCTACTGGCGTACTGATCTCCAGCACTGATCTGGAAGGAAAAGTCACCTTTTGTAATGAGCAGCTGTATCAGTTTACCGGTTACTCCAGCGAGCAAGTGATCGGTGAGCTACAAATGCACTTAGGCGCTGGCGGCGTGCCCAGCTCTATTTTCACCGATCTTTACAGCTCACTGCAGGCGGGTAAAGCCTATATCGCCGTGTTAAAAAATCGCTGCCACAACGGCGACCATTACTGGGCTGACGTTTATTTCACTCCTAAGTTTGATGGCGATAAATTAGCCGGCATCGACTCTATTCGTACCCAGCCTAGCCCTGAGTGTGTGGCGCGCGCCAAAAAAGAATATCCCAAACTAACCAACGCTAAAAAGCCCAGCTTCAGCCTACGCAACTGGTGGTCAGGCCTCAGCCTGCATGGCAAGTTTACGGGCTTAAGCGGCTTATTGTGTGCGGGTGCGCTGGCTCTGCTGCTCTCCCTCGTTCCTGGCGCTGAACTGACACTGTCTGCCACCTTTGCCGTGTTGTGGCTAGGCCTAATGTTGGGCGGTTATGCACTGACTAAAGGCTTGCGCCAATTAGAGCAGAGCTCACGCCAAGTCATAGATAATCAGTTAGCCACCTTAATTTATACCGGTCGCCAAGATGAAGTCGGCCAGTTACAGCTGACCATACAAGTACTGCAGGCCAAGCTTAAAACTGCCTTGGGTCGAGTGGGGGATGCGGCCGATGACCTAGTAAGCCAAGCCAGCCAAGCGGAGCGTGCTATTAGCTCAACTCAGGCGGAAATTAGCCGCCAAGAGTTAGACATAGAGCAAATTGCCGCCGCTATGAATGAAATGACGGCTACGGTGGCAGAAATAGCACGCAACACCACAGATGCCTCAAGCAGCGCCAATACAGCTAAGACCGTCGCCAGCGAAGGCAGCATTAACGTGCATCACACCAGTGAGCAAATGGCTAAGCTGGCCGAAAATGTGCGCCAATCCACCACTGTGATAGCGTCATTGGAAAAAGACAGCCATGAGATAAGCGACGTGCTTACCGTGATCCGCAACATTGCCGAACAGACTAACTTATTAGCCTTAAATGCCGCCATTGAAGCCGCCCGCGCCGGTGAACAAGGCCGTGGCTTTGCGGTAGTGGCCGATGAAGTACGTAGCCTTGCTGGGCGCACTCAAGGCTCCATTGCCGATATTGAGCAAACTATAGCGCGGCTGCAAAGTACCACCCACCAAGCGGTGAGCGTGATGGCCGAATGTTTAACACTGGCCAATAATGGCGTAGCTCAGACGCAAACCTCTGAAAGCTCCATTGAGGAGATAGCGCAACAAATTAGTTTGATGAACGATTTGAATATGATGATTGCCAGCGCCGCCGAGCAACAATCCCACGTATCTGGTGAAATCACCAACAAGGTGCGTTTGATCAGCCAGTCAGCAGAAAGCACCTCGGGCCACGCCCAAGATAATATGCAAACCAGTTATGAAATGGCCCAGCTCACCCAACAGCTGAAGGATATTATTGATAGTTTCAGCGTGCGCGCTCTTAAAGCGTGAGGCGTGAAAATCCCCACTCTTTACACCTCACTCCTCACCACCTATTTCAGCCATAAAAAAACGCAGCCCTGGGGCTGCGTTTTTGCTTCTAGTCACCGATTAATTATTTAGCTACTAGCTACTTAGCTACTTAGCTACTTAATTATTTAACGACGCGTAAGCTGGGTCTGCCCTTCTTAGGCGGCGTACTTGGCGGCGTAGTTGGATCATCTGGCTCTGTGCTTGAGTCAATGCTTTTCGGCCCTTCGGCGTCTAAGCTGGCAAGCCAAGCATCATAAGCAACTTCAGGTGGGAAAAAAGTGCCAGCACCGTTTTCCCTGGCCTGAATCGACACCACGGCCGCCATAGGTACATATACCTGAAATGGCGAACCACCAAAACGCGCGCTAAAACTCACCGCATCGTTATCCATCTGTAAGCCAACGACGGCCGTGGGTGCTATGTTCAGCACTATCTGGCCATCTTTAACATACTGCTGTGGTACCGTGGTGTGCGGCAAGCTCGCATTCACCAGTAAATGAGGCGTTAGTTCGTTATCTAACAGCCACTCATAAAAGGCACGCAACAGATAAGGACGGCTGGGTGTCAGATTTTCCATAGTTAAATCTTACCACCGATATCGCGCTCAGCTTCGGTCATGGAAGCTTGATACGACTCACGCTCAAACAAGCGGATCATATAGCCTTTCAGCTCTTTAGCACCACGGCCCGACAGCTCGATACCCAGAGATGGCAAACGCCATAACAAAGGTGCCATGTAGCAATCCACCAAGCTGAACTCTTCACTCATAAAGTAAGAATACTCGCCAAATATCGGGGCTACCGCTAACAAAGCTTCGCGTAATTCTTTGCGGGCTTCATCGGCTTTATCGTTACGCTGAATACGCTCAACTAAGGAATACCAGTCTTGTTTGATGCGATGCATCATCAAACGGCTGTTACCGCGCGCAACCGGATAAACCGGCATCAGCGGTGGATGAGGAAAACGTTCATCCAGATATTCCATGATGATGTCTGATTCATACAACACCAGCTCACGGTCAACCAAAGTCGGCAAAGTGCCGTACGCATTCAGTTCCAGCATTTCTTCAGGGAGCGCATCCAGCTCAACTTGGCTGATTTCAACGCTGACACCTTTTTCAGCCAACACGATACGTACTTGGTGACTGTAAATATCTTCAGCACCCGAAAACAACGTCATGATAGAACGTTTATTAGCCGCAACTGCCATTAGATCCTCCACAAATCATAAACAGGAACGGCAATGAAGCATTTTTGCCCCATTGCCGCCCCAAAAGTTAGCTTAGACGATGTCTAATCAGTGTACGTCACGCCAGTATTCTTTCTTCAACAGGTAACCGAAGACAAAGAAGATAGCTAAGAAACCGAGTACCCAATAGCCAATACGATGACGTTCCAGCTTAATGGGATCTGAGGAGTAAGCTAAGAAGTTAACGATATCTAATACTGCAGCATCGTATTCTTCCCCGCTCAACTCGCCATTACCATCCACTTCGATGCCAACGGGCGTGGTGACTTCTTCACCATCCACGGTATGTACTTGGGTTTTTAACCTAGCGCTACCTTGCAGTGGCTCCAACACGTGGGGCATGCCCACCGATGGAAACACCAGGTTGTTCACGCCAAATGGACGCTCGTCATCTTTATAGAAAGAACGCAAATAGGTATATAACCAGTCAGTGCCACGCACCCGTGCTACCAGTGTTAAATCTGGTGGTGGGGCGCCAAACCAAGTGGCTGCGTCTTTTTCTGGGATGGAGTTTTTCATCAACTCACCGATAGGTACACCGGTAAAGTTGAGGTTAGCCTGCATCACATCTTCTGGAATGCCTAAGTCTTCAGCTACGCGGTTATAACGCTGGTGCTGAGTACCGTGGCAACCCGCACAATAGTTCATGAACAATTTAGCGCCATTTTGCAATGAGGCCTTATCGGTCAAGTCATAATGCGCCTTGTCTAGCTTGACCGCACCTGAGGCGAAGGCCAAGGCTGGCAAAAAGGCGAGTACAGCAATGATTAACTTCTTCATTAAAATGTCACCCTCTCTGGCAGCGGCTTGGTTCTTTCGTTTTTACTGTAGAAGAACAACAGTACAAAGAAGGCGAAATAACCAAAAGAACAGATTTGTGCCAACAACGTCAGTACAGGAGTAGAAGGCAAAGTACCCAACACACCCAAGATGATGAAGCAGATCACAAACTGAATGATATTCAACAAGTGCAGTTTGCTACGGTAGCGGAACGAGCGCACGTTGCAACGGTCAAGCCAAGGCAACAAGAACAGCACAGCTATCGACAGCCCCATCAAGATAACACCGGTTAACTTATCAGGAACCGCACGCAAAATGGCGTAGAAAGGCGTGAAGTACCACACTGGCGCTATGTGCTCAGGAGTCTTCAGGCTATTGGCCGCTTCAAAGTTTGGCGCTTCTAAGAAGTAACCGCCGCCATCTGGCAAAAAGAAGATGAAGAAGGCGAAGATAAACAAGAAGCCTGCCACGCCGACTACGTCTTTAACCGTGTAGTAAGGGTGGAATGGAATTGCATCTTTCGGCCAACCGTTTTCGTCTTTCACTTTCTTAATGTCGATACCATCTGGGTTATTAGAACCCACTTCGTGCAATGCCACTATGTGTAAGAACACCAGTATCACTAACACCAACGGCAGCGCTATCACGTGCAAGGCAAAGAAACGGGTCAAAGTGACGCCCGATATAACATAGTCACCACGGATCCACAGTGTTAAGTCATCGCCGATCACCGGAATGGCACCGAACAATGAAATAATAACCTGCGCGCCCCAATAAGACATCTGGCCCCAAGGCAACAGATAGCCCATAAAGGCTTCAGCCATCAGCACCAAGAAAATCAGCATACCGAACAGCCACAATAGTTCCCGTGGTTTCTGGTAAGAGCCATAGATCAGGCCGCGGAACATGTGCAGATACACCACCACGAAGAACGCAGAGGCACCGGTACTGTGCATATAACGCAGCAACCAGCCGTACTCCACATCACGCATTATGTATTCGATGGAGTTAAAAGCGCCGTCACCGGACGGATTGTAGTTCATGGTCAACCAGACGCCAGTCAGCAGCTGATTTACCAGCACCAACATGGCCAGTGAGCCAAAGAAGTACCAAAAGTTAAAGTTTTTCGGTGCCGGATACTGACCTACGTGCTTGTTGTAGGTCGCCGTCATCGGGATCCGTTCGTCGATCCAGTTTACGAGTTTACCCAACATGCTTAGGCTCCTTCGCCGTCTTCGCCCACTAAAATTGTGGCGTCGTTGACATAATAATAAGGGGGGATCACCAAGTTCAATGGCGCAGGAACGCTTTTGAAAACGCGACCGGCCATATCAAACTTGGAACCGTGACAAGGGCAGAAGAAACCAGAGGTCACTCCCTGAACCTGCTCACCAAAGGTATCTTGCAAGTAAGTAGGTGAGCACCCAAGGTGGGTACAAATCCCTACGGTCACGAGTAATTCAGGTTTGATCGAGCGATATGCGTTTTGTGCATAGTCTGGCTGTTGTGGCTCAGCGGAATCGGGATCCCGTAACTGATCATCAAGCTTAGTCAGCGAATCAAGCGTCTCTTGGTTACGACGGACCACCCATACGGGCTTACCACGCCACTCTACTCGGATTAACTGACCCGGTTCAACTTTGCTCACATCTACTTCTACAGGTGCCCCGGCAGCTTTCGCTTTTGCGCTGGGATTCCAAGAAGCAATAAAAGGTACCGCGGCAAAAGCAGCTCCAACCCCACCCACGACTGTGGTTGACCAGGTTAGAAATCTGCGGCGACCGGTATTAACTGGCGCATTGCTCATCCAAAAACTCTCCCATTTGGTCTCCGCGCGTTTATAGTTCGTTCCATGCTTCGAGACGGCTTGTGACAACTGCGGCGGATATTATGGTTTCAATTGCCACAAAAACCCTGAAATTCTAAAGAAAAACGCCTTCTTTTACAAGGTCGGGGGAAGTGGCAGTAAATGATTTCTTATAATATTATTTTTTATTTAAAACAACGTTTTACTAGCAACAGAAAATTATTTTTGCAGATATAAAAAAGCCCGGGTAAACCCCGGGCTTTTGTTGTAAAACGCCGTCCCAATTAACGCTTGGAGAACTGAGGACGCTTACGTGCTTTATGCAGACCAACTTTCTTACGCTCAACTTTACGAGCGTCACGGGTAACGAAGCCCGCTTTACGCAGAGAAGCGCGCAGGGTTTCGTCGAATTGCATCAGGGCACGTGTAATGCCGTGACGAATTGCGCCAGCCTGACCAGAAATACCACCACCAGAAACAGTGATGTATAGATCAAATTTTTCGGTCATTTCAACCAGCTCTAAAGGCTGACGAACTACCATACGGGCAGTTTCGCGGCCAAAGTACTGATCCAAAGAACGTTTGTTAATTACGATATTGCCGCTACCCGGCTTCACGAATACTCGTGCAGTTGAGCTTTTACGACGACCAGTACCGTAGTATTGAGTTTCTGCCATTTGCCTAATCCCGCCTTAGATGTCCAGTACTTGAGGTTGTTGCGCCGCGTGGTTGTGCTGCGCGCCCACAAAGACTTTCATCTTGCGGAACATAGCACGACCCAGTGGGCCACGAGGCAGCATGCCGCGAACGGCAGACTCAATGACCATCTCTGGCTTGCGTACAATCAGCTTTTCGAAAGTGATTGATTTCAAACCACCCGGAAAACCGGAGTGAGAATAGTAAATTTTGCCTTCGGCTTTATTACCGGTTACCTGAATTTTCTCAGCATTTACTACAACGATGTAATCGCCACAGTCAACGTGCGGAGTATATTCCGGCTTATGCTTACCACGCAGACGAAGCGCAATCTCAGAGGCCAAACGACCCAGAGTTTTGCCTTCTGCATCAACAACATACCAGTCACGCTTTACGGTTTCTGGCTTAGCAACAAAAGTTTTCATGGATAAACCCAAAATACTTAAATGAATTATACACTTGCGCACTTGCGCAAAACACGAGCAAACACATACCCCTTCGAGTATTAGTCTGTTTACAGTGATGCCGTCCGTTAGACAGCGGTGTAACGTGGGCAAGGCGATTATAGGTAAAGTTGCCGTAATAATCACCTACTAATTTCAATGCCCATTAAAATTAATCGGTTCGCCCTGCCCCTTCCCAATATCATGCCCTGATACGGGGGCGCATATTTTGACATTCTACCCCTGCTAAAGAAAGGGAATTCTGCTTAAAACAGCAGCGCCTAACACCCAGTACTAGAGAACGAAGATTTTTTGCCACGCAAGAACACGGAATCCACGGAAAAATAGGGAGCAGCTCTGATAAGGCCAACACAGCAAAGATTTTTATTGGTAAGAGCTCGAATCCTAGAAACCCTTATCTTAGGTAAAAAATATTGGACCGTTTTAGCCCTTACCATTAAATAATCACTTTTCGCTGTTATCTTTTTCCGTGGATTCCGTGGCAGATCTGGGTTTATGTCTAAGCTGGGTGCTTGGCGTTGTTAGTTAAGGCTATGGCAAGTGCTCTCTGGCTAGATATTCGTGGGATTGCATTTCAATCAGTCGTGACAAACAGCGTTGAAACTCAAATTCGAGCAGCCCGGAGTGATAAAGATCCTTCATGGGCACCGCCGCCGAGAAGATTAACTTAACGCGCCGTTCGTAAAACTCATCCACCAAGGCAATAAAGCGCCGCGCCGCATCGCTGGTCTCAGGGCCCATCGCCCTTACATTAGCCACTATGATGGTGTGATAACGCCGCGCCAGCTCAATATAATCAAGCTGAGAGCGTGGGGTACAGCACAACTCTTCATAATCTATATAGAGTACGCCCGCGCCCTCGGCTATGGTCATCAAGGGTCTGTGATTAACGTGAATTTCCTGCTCCCAGCGCGCATCACCCAAACTTAGGCTGGCAAAATACTCCGCCAACGCAGCCGTCGCCTCAGCCGATAATGGCCAATGATAAAGATTGGCCTGTTGCAGGGTGCGCAGCCGATAATCAACACCTGAGTCTACATTTACCACGCTGCAATGCTGTTTAATCAGCGCTATAGCCGGTAAGAAGCGCGTTCTTTGCAAGCCATTGCGATAGAGCTCGTCAGGAGGAATGTTAGAGGTGGCCACTAAAATCATGCCCTCAGCAAACAAATACTCAAACAAGGTGCCCAAAATCATGGCGTCAGTGATGTCGGAGACAAAAAACTCATCGAAACAAATAATGCGCGCTTGTTTGGCTAAGTTGGCGGCCACCACTTTTAGCGGATCCACTTGTCCGTTCAAGCTTTGCAGCTCTGTATGCACTCGCTGCATAAAATGATGGAAGTGCACTCTGAGTTTATTATCAAAGGGCAAACAATCATAAAAGGTATCCATCAAGTAGGTTTTACCACGCCCTACGCCGCCCCAAAAATACAGGCCAGTGATGGTCTCAACAGGCGGAGCGGGTTGACGGGTAAGCTGCTGCCAAAAACTTGGCCGAGGTGTAGGCAACACTGGGAGTAGCAACTTATCATATAAACGCTGTAAATGGCGTACCGCCAATTGCTGGGCGCTGTCTTCAACAAAGTCGGCACGCTGCAAATCGGCCTGATATCGTTCACTGGGGCTCATGGCAGAATGATTACCGCTATCATGGAACATGGCAGGCTAGTGTACTGGCTAGGTTACGCTTTGAGCAAGTAACGGGAGCCAAAGCAGGGGCAGCTAAGCACAAGTGCTTGATCTTATGAAGATATGGGCTTGAACTGAAGAATAATGCCACCATTTAATAGCGTTGAGCTTAAATATTAGCTCAGCCTTCGGAACTCTTATGGACCTACAGAGGTCTGCATAAGTCTGAATATTCATTTTTCTTGTCGCATTATTTGACCGTATTTATAGATCTTATTAATAGACAATTAGGAGCATCTGTATGAAATCTCGACTCCCTTTGGTGTCAGCTTTGGCACTGAGTATTGGCTTAGCCGTCATACCCGCCGCCCAAGCGGCATTGCCCTTGGCGGCGGGTAGCGATATTCGCAGCCTAGCCCCGGTGCTGGAAAAAGTGACCCCTGCGGTGGTCAATATCTCTGTGTCTGGTAATAAAGTCAGTCGGCAAGTGTTGCCCGAGCCGTTTCGCTTCTTCTTTGGGCCCGAGATGCAGGGTGAACAGGTACAAGAACGTCCGTTTCAAGCACTCGGGTCAGGCGTAATTGTTGATGCTAAAAAAGGCTATGTAATCACCAATAATCACGTAATCTCTGATGCAGATAAAATCCTGATAACCTTGATGGATGGTCAAGAATACGAAGCCGAATTAATTGGCGGCGATAAACAAAGCGATATCGCCCTATTAAAGGTAGATGCCAAAGATTTAGTCGAAATCGAATTTGCCGACTCAGATCAGCTGCGAGTCGGTGACTTTGCCATTGCCATCGGCAACCCCTTTGGCCTCGGCCAAACCGTGACTTCCGGCATTATCAGCGCCTTGGGCCGCTCTGGCTTAAATGTCGAAAATCTTGAAAACTTTATTCAAACCGATGCCGCTATTAACTCCGGCAACTCAGGCGGCGCCCTGCTCGATCTGGAAGGTAAGCTGGTGGGCATTAATACCGCCATCTTAGGCCCCAACGGCGGCAATATCGGCATCGGCTTTGCGATTCCTGCCAATATGGTGAAAAGCCTGACGGAACAGATCATTGAATACGGCGAAGTGCGCCGTGGCGTGCTGGGCGTGATGGGCGGCGAGCTAACTTCTGAACTGGCACGCACCTTTGGCTATCGTAGCCAGCACGGGGCTTTCGTCAGTCAGGTAATCGAAGACTCTTCCGCTGATAAAGCGGGCTTAAAAGCCGGTGACATTATTATCAGCTTAGATAATAAACCGGTGCGCTCTTTTAGCGAGTTACGCGCTAAAGTCGCCACTATGGGCGCCGATAAAACCGTGAACTTAGGCATATACCGCGACGGTAAAAAGCAAGAAATTGAAGTGACTTTGGCCCGCGCCGAAGACGAAAATGTTGCCGCCAACACCTTAAACGAATCACTCGAAGGCGCGACGCTGGCCAAAGCCGAGACCAAAGATGGCGTGAAAGGTGTGAAAGTGACCGAGGTGGCACCGCGCTCGCCGGCGGCCATGTCTGGGCTGGAAAAAGGTGATGTTATTATCGGCGTTAACCGTAAGCGGATAAAAAATATCGCCCAATTACGCAAGATAATAGAAGCAAAACCTGACGTGATAGCACTGAATATTCAGCGTGGTAACTCTTCTTTGTATTTAGTATTGAGATAGAACAGCGCCGAGCGCCCAGAACCAAGCTAATCCCTACCACGGCGGTTAAATAATGGTAAAAATTAAAAGCAGCGTTTAGCGCTGCTTTTTTATGTTCGCTAAGCGTTAGCTTTGTGTACCAAAACTGGCGCTGCACCTACAAAAACCATCTGATACCCTATACAGCACTGAGATGTGCACGGCTTTTATCTTTAGCTGACAGCTTGAGTTCCCGCTTTGCTCCCAATGAATTTCTTTATGTTATGCTGTAACTCTTTTGTTAACAGCCAAATTCTCTATGCGCTTACTTGCACCGCTAAAGTTTATTGTTCAGGCCGTTGCCTTCGGGATACTGATGGCGTTATTGCTATTGGTGGTGTTCCCGCAACTTAAGACTCAGCCTTTTGAACATTGGTGGCGCAACCAACAGGTGGGCGTCTCCAGCTTCTCCTATGCGGCCAACCGTGCCGGCCCCGCCGTGGTCAATATTTACACTCGCAGTTTTCAGCGCGGCGATGCCGCACCCGAGCTAAGCTCCACCAGTTTAGGCTCAGGCGTGATCATGACCGACCAAGGTTATGTGTTAACAAATTATCATGTGATCGCCGACGCGGATCAGGTAATAGTGGCGCTGCAAGATGGCCGCATTCTTAACGGCGAAGTCACCGGCTTTGATGTACCCACGGATTTAGCGGTGTTAAAGATTAGTGCCGAGCAATTACCGGTGATCCCACAAGACAATGAACTGGCGCCGCAAGTGGGCGATATTGTACTGGCTATCGGCAACCCTTATAACGTGGGGCAAACCATTACCCAAGGCATTATTAGTGCCACGGGCCGCTCTGGCTTATCGAGCATGGGGCCAGACAGCAATGGCCGCCAAGACTTACTGCAAACCGACGCCGCCATTAATGCCGGTAACTCCGGCGGCGCGCTCATTAACGTCTACGGGGAAATCGTCGGTATTAATACCGCCTCTTTTCAAAGCTTGGCCCATCAAGAAAGCTACGGTATTAACTTTGCTATTCCCTACGCGTTAGCCCAGCGCATTATGCAAGAGCTGATCAGCCACGGCCGCGTGATCCGCGGTTACTTAGGTATAAGCGGTGCCGATATACCGCCGCTAATGGCGCAATTACTGAAAATGGGTGAGCGTACCGGCTTATTTGTAGAAGGCATTAACGAAACCGGCCCTGCCGCCAAGGCCGGTATCTTGGTCGAGGATGTGTTACTGAAATTAGACGGTGAGCCGATTCGTAATACTCGTCACGCCATGGATATGATTGCCGAAACCAAGCCTGGCAGCACTATAATCGCCACCGTGCTGCGCCAAGGTAAACTGATGACCTTACCCATTAATATTGAAGAAGATAAACGTTTTCAGCGCTTGCGCTGAGCGTGTAGGGTCGAATTTATTCGACCAAATATGATGCCAGACATTAAAGAGGTCGAATGAATTCGACCCTACAGAAGATAAAAAAGGGGTTAGATGCAAAGCACCTAACCCCTTTTTTGATCTTAGCTGACCGCTTAAAGCTAAGTATTAGCCTTTAATGCGCTCTATCTTGCCGCCGAGGGCAGACAGTTTATCTTCGATCACTTCATAGCCGCGGTCGATATGATAAATCCGGTCCACAAAGGTGGTGCCTTCGGCTACAAAGCCGGCCAGCACTAAGCTTGCAGAAGCGCGCAGATCCGTGGCCATAACAGTGGCACCGGTGAGCTGCTCGGTATCGCCACAGATCGCCATATTACCGTGTAATTCAATGCTGGCACCCATGCGGTTTAGCTCAGGCACGTGCATAAAACGGTTTTCAAAGATGGTTTCAGTCACATGACCCACGCCTTTGGCGACCGCATTCAGCACAGTAAACTGGGCTTGCATATCGGTTGGGAAAGCCGGGTAAGGCGCGGTTTTAATGTCCACCGGTTTCAATACTCGGTCGGTCATGTTGAGACGGATCCAGTCTGCACCGGTAGTAATCTCGGCACCCGCTTCTTTGAGCTTCACCAGTACCGCTTCTAGCAGATGCGGATCTGTGTTGTGACAGGTCACATCACCACCGGTGACAGCCGCGCCCACCAAGAAGGTACCCGTTTCGATACGATCCGGTTGCACGCGATACTCACCGCCATGCAAGGCTTCTACGCCATCGATAATTAGCGTGTCTTGGCCTATGCCTTGAATTTTGGCACCCAGTGCATTTAAGAAGTTGGCTAAGTCCACTACTTCTGGCTCACGGGCCGCGTTCTCAATGGTGGTACGGCCTTCGGCTAATACCGCAGCCATCATCAGGTTTTCGGTGCCGGTCACGCTCACCATGTCCATCAGGATGTGCGCGCCTTTTAAGCGACCATCAACGCGGGCTTTAATGTAGCCATCAACCACGTTAATTTCCGCGCCCATTTGCTCCAGACCGTGAATGTGTAAATTCACCGGACGGGCACCTATGGCACAACCGCCGGGCAAAGACACATCTGCCTGTCCAAAGCGCGCCACTAATGGCCCCAAGGCCAAGATAGAGGCTCGCATGGTGCGCACTAGCTCATAAGGGGCGATATGGCTGTTCACGGCGCCAGAAATCACGTAGCTGTCATCTTGCTCCGCTACCGTTAAGCCCATGGAGGCCAACAGTTGCAGCGTGGTGTCTACGTCTTTCAGTTTTGGCACGTTCGACAAGGTGATCGCTTGGTCACACAACAAGGTGCCAAATAAGATCGGCAAAGCCGCATTTTTAGCGCCAGAAATAGTGACATCGCCGGCTAGCCGACAAGGGCCTTGTATTTTAAATTTGTCCATCTTGATTCCCGCTTAGGAAGGCATAATAAATTTTCGTTCCCGAGCCCATTGCTCAGGGGTAAAGGTCTTCACGGTCAGGGCATGAATGGTATTTTCGGCAATCAATTCCCGTAATGGACCATTAATGGACTGCTGCCGCTTAAGGCGGCTCATGTCGGCAAAATCAGCTGACACCGCAATCACGTTAAAGTGACTGCCTTCGCTCTTGATATACACTTCGTCCAAGCTCAAGGCTTGGCGCAATAACTGTTCTACTTGTTCATTAATACTTTGTTGAGTAGTACTGGATTCATTCAGGCTCATTTTGGCTCTCGACAAGGTTATCGGTCGGCGCAAAAAATTCACCGACGCCATATAAATCGGCCAGCGGATAAAAACTCGCTGGCGGCGTAGACAGCGTTAATGGCCGCGCATCCGCGGCCAACGACTGACTCCACTGTACCAAAAACGCCAAGCCAATTGAGTCAATCTCACGCACTGCGCTTAAGTCTGCTTTATTTTGGCTAAACAGCTCGGCACGCTGAGCCCAATATGTGGGCAATTGCGCTTTAGTTAATGGCAGGGTTAATGGCTGGCTCAATTTCATTCTTTACGTTCCAGCGCCGTCACCGGCTTATTGGTGTGCGCCAATAAGTCTTGAGTAACGTTATCGATGCCTTTTTGACGGATAAGACCGCTCAACTCAGACTGCTTAGCAGACAGCAAACTAATGCCCTCGGCTATCATATCAAACACCTTCCACTCGCCGGTGCGGTTGTTTTTACGCAGTTTAAATTCAAGGTTAATGGTCGGTTTATTCGGCTCTAACACGCTAACCGGAATAGACACCAACTGGTCGTCTTTACCCACGTTACCTTTGCCAATATCTAAAGTTTGCTGGTCATAGGCGGCTAAGGCATCCGCATAGGTCACTACTAAGTACTCACTAAAAGCATTCACAAACGCATCACGCTGGGCCGGTGTAGTGTTGTTGAGCTGCTTGCCTATCACGCGAAACGCCGAAAAGCGCACATCCACGCCGGGCAGCATTTCTTCACGCACTATGGTGCGTAAGTATTTAGGGTCGGCTTTGATCTGGCGTTGTTCGCTGTTCAGTCGATCAAAGGTGTTTTGTGCGACCTCAGTCATCAGCTGGTAAGGTTCGTTCAATGTCAACGCACTGACTAAGGGCGCCCAAGTACCTGCTAGGACTAATAGTCCTGATATTAATAATTTTTTCATGCATTGCTCCTAAGCATTTGTGGTGGCTTATTTATCACCAATTGAATATATGAACTTACCGATCAACTCTTCCAGTACCAAGGCTGATTGAGTGTCGCCAATAAAATCACCATCCTTGAGCATGCCAATACCCATATCTTCATCAATAAAGCCTGGGCTTAACGCCAGATACTGCTCGCCTAACAGGCCAGAAGTTTGAATGGCGGCGGTACTACTTTGTGAGAATTCTCCCGCATTGCTATTCACGCTTAAGGTCACCACTGGGGTTTGATCTTTGGCGTCCAAGCTAATGTTACTCACGCGCCCCACCACCACGCCCCCGACTTTGACTGGCGAGCGGGCTTTTAAGCCACCAATATTATCGAACTTAGCATAGAGGGTATAACTTTCTCCTTGGCCTTGTACATTAATGCCCGCCACTTTAAAAGCGAGTAAAAGTAAGGCGCCAATTCCGGCTAACATAAAGCAGCCAACACTGAATTCCAGTTTGCTGTATTTCATCACTATTTATCCAAACATAACGACGGTGAGCACGAAATCTAGCCCCAATACCGCCAAAGAAGAATGAACCACGGTACGCGTCGTGGCCTGACTGATGCCGGCCGCCGTGGGCTTAGCATCATAACCGTTAAACAAAGCAATCCAGGTTACTACCAAGGCAAACACCATCGTCTTGATAAAGCCTTGCATAATGTCTTGTTTAAAATCTACTGCCGCTTGCATGGCCGACCAAAAACCGCCGGCATCAACGCCTAACCAATCTACGCCCACCAGCTTGGCACCCCAGATACCCACTAGGCTAAACATCAGCGCTAACAGCGGCATGCTGATCATGCCAGCCCAAAAACGCGGCGCGACGACGCGACGCAGTGGGTCAACACCCATCATTTCCAGGCTAGATAACTGCTCGGTGCTTTTCATTAAGCCAAGCTCAGCCGTTAACGCAGAGCCCGCACGACCCGCAAACAGCAAACCGGTCACCACAGGGCCTAATTCGCGTAGTAAAGATAAAGATACTAATGGCCCCAGCATGCCCTCAGCACCAAAGTCTACCAAGACGTTGTAGCCTTGTAGCGCCAGCACCATGCCGATAAACAGACCGGATACCAAGATAATGGCCACCGACTGCACACCCACTACGTATAATTGCTCAACCAGCAATGGAAAATGTTTCTTCGGTCGTGGCTTACCAATGAGGGCCTGCACCAACATGATGCCAGCGCGCCCACCAGAAGTAAGGCTGGCCACGCCTTGGCGGCCGAGGCGACCTATAACATTAATTAACATGGCCTAACGACTCCCTAAATGACGGTGCGGGATAATGAAATGCTACTGGCCCATCCGCCTGACCTTCTAAAAACTGTACCAATTGCGCGTCTGTGCTGTGGCGCAGCTCATCAGGGGTGCCGGCGGCAATCACCTTTTTATTGGCAATCACGTAGGCATAATCGGCAATGCCCAGCGCCTCGTCTACATCGTGGGTTACCACAATCGAGGTTAAACCTTGGGCTTTATTTAGCTCGGCGATAAGCTTTACCAGTACCGCCATGCTGATTGGATCCTGACCGGCAAAAGGCTCATCGTACATGATTAACTCGGGATCATGGGCAATGGCGCGGGCCAAGGCCACACGGCGAGCCATGCCACCGGACAACTCAGCAGGCATTAAATCTGCCGCACCGCGCAAGCCCACCGCTTCTAGTTTCATCATCACTAGTGTGTGGATCATGGCTTCAGGAAAGCCACTGTGCTCGCGCAGCGAAAAAGCCACGTTATCGAACACCGACATACCGGTAAACAGCGCGCCACTTTGAAATAACATGCCCATGCGCTGGCGTTGTTCATATAAACGCGCCCGGCCCATCTTGGGAATGGACTGACCATCAAATAGGATTTCACCGCTGCTGGGTTTAATCTGGCCGCCAATCAGGCGCAGCATGGTGGTTTTACCGATGCCGCTGGGGCCCATAATGGCGGTAATTTTACCTTTAGGGATCTGCAAACTGATGCCATCGTATAAGGTTCGCTCACCATGGCTAAAGCAGAGATCCTTTATTTCAACAAGGTTCTGGCTCAAACGGATTCCCCAATGAAAAGAAGGAATTGTATGGCTTCCCCGTGAGATCGGCAACTCAAAAGCACTGAACATCCAGCGCCAAGCGCCCAGCCCTGACGCTCGCATGCCTTTATAGCGCCCCCCTCACGCCTCCCCTAACGGTATTTAGTCGCTTATCGCCACCGGCTTTTCTATAATGGCACAGCCTTAAGCTCGGAGAACGCCATGACTGTTGAATTTGACTACCAAGAAACCGCCCGACGCGTGCTGGATATTGAAAAGGCGGCCATAGACGGCCTTTATCAATATTTAGATCACACCTTTACTCTGGCCTGCCAATTAATCTTTGACTGCCCAGGTAAAATTATCGTCACCGGTATGGGCAAGTCGGGGCACATTGCTCATAAAATTGCCGCCACCTTGGCCAGCACCGGCACGCCGGCGTTTTTTATGCATCCGGGAGAAGCCAGTCATGGGGATCTGGGCATGATCGGCAAACAAGATGTGGTGCTGGCTTTGTCTAACTCCGGCGAGAGCAGTGAAATTATCTCGCTGCTGCCGGTGCTTAAACGCCGCGCCATTCCCTTGATCTGCCTAACCGGTAACATCAACTCCACCATGGCCCGTGAAGCCAATGTGCATTTATGCACTCGAGTCGAGCAAGAAGCTTGCCCACTAGGTTTAGCGCCTACCGCCAGCACCACAGCAGCCTTAGTGATGGGCGACGCACTAGCCGTCTCTTTATTAGAAGCACGCGGCTTTACCGCCAACGACTTTGCCCTTAGCCACCCGGGCGGCGCCTTAGGTAAACGCTTACTGCTGCGTGTGAGCGACCTAATGCATAAAGAACATCTGGTGCCTAAAGTAGGCCTTAGCACGCTGATCATAGATGCGCTGCTGGAGATTGGTCGCAGCGGCTTGGGCTTTACTGCGGTCGTAGATGACCAACAAAAGTTGGCCGGTGTCTATACGGATGGCGACTTGCGTCGTACGCTGGATCAAAAAATTGATGTCCACACCACCACTATCGATCAAGTGATGAGTGCTAAGTGCACCACAGTGCATGCCAATATGTTGGCCGCAGAAGCGGTACAATTAATGGAAGAAAAGAAAATTAGCGGCCTCTTAGTGCTCGATGACGAGCAACACCCGATAGGCGCCTTTAATATGCACGACTTATTACTGGCAGGAGTGATCTAATGGAACAATCTGCCCTTTATGGCCCCATTGACCGCAGCGTTTGGCTGCGCTTAAGCCAAATCCGGTTGCTGATTTGTGATGTGGACGGCGTGCTATCTGATGGCCTAATTTATTTAGGCAATCAAGGCGAAGAATTTAAAACCTTTAATACCAAAGACGGTTTTGGCATGAAAGCGCTGATCAATGCGGGCATAGAAGTGGCCATTATTACCGGTCGCGACTCACGCATCGTCGCGGATCGCATGGCAGCCCTTGGCGTTAAGCATGTCTATCAAGGCCAAAGTGATAAACGCCTTAGCTTTAACGCCTTGCTCACAGACTTAAACCTTAACGCTGAGCAAGTGGCCTACATTGGCGACGACGTGGTCGACTTAACGGTGATGGAACTATGTGGTTTAGGCGTTGCAGTTAGTGATGCCCATCCTTTAGTGCGCCAGCGGGCGGATTATGTGACGCAACTGGCAGGTGGCCGTGGTTGTGTGCGTGAACTGTGCGACCTTATGCTAGAAGCGCGCGGTATTTTGCATCTCGCCCAAGGCATGAGCGTATGAGCCGCCAGACGATCGCCTTTGGTGCCTTGTTTGTGCTGGGGTTAATTTGTTGGCAATGGTTTAAGCCGCTGAGCGACCAGCCCGCCAATCAACAAGACTATCAGCCTGATTTTATTGCTAAAAATCTACAAAGTGTGCAATACAATCAACTAGGCTTGCCCTATCGTGGCTTAACCGCCGAGTATGCTGAGCACTACGAACCGCTGACCATGACCATAATGGAAAAACCTGTTATCTTGCTCTATTCCCCTGATGGTAAGCCTCAATGGCAGCTCAGTGGTGACGAGGGCATGATCAACACCAATGACAATGCCATCTTAAATGGCAGCGTGGTGGGCAAAGGTCTGCAGCCAGATGCGGTGATCAAGACCCTGAATACCGAATATCTGGAACTGGATTTTACAAATAATCAGCTACGCTCTAATCGAGCGGTAACACTGAGCAGCCCCAATTACCAGGCTACAGGCCTTGGGTTACTGGGACAGATTGATCAACAAACGGTGGAACTACTGCATGATACTCAGGCAACCTACACGACTCCTTAGCCTAGTTGGCCTATTAGCGCTGGGCATCAATGTGGCTGGCGCTAAAGAATCTGATTATAAAGAACCGGTCACCATAGACTCAGGCAGCCAGCTGGTAGAGCTGGCCTCAAATAAAGTGACCTTTACCGATAATGTGGTCGTGAAACAAGGCACCCTCGATGTGCGTGCCAGCAAGCTGGTGGTCACCCGTAACGACAAGGGCTTACAAACCATGACCGCCTACGGTTCACCGGCCACTTATTATCAGGTATTGGACAGCGGCCAGCCGGTGCAAGCCAAAGCCAAGCAGATCACCTACGACATTCGGACCCGCACTATTACGCTGCTCAAAGATGCCGAGCTTAAGCAAAATGACAACATAGTCACCGGTTATCGCATTCGCTACTACATCGATAAAGAACAGATGGAAGCCGAAGGCCAAGGCAGCTCGGGGCGGGTTAAAACTATCTTCTTGCCCGAGCAGCTGCAGAATATGAATAACAAAGAGGCTAAACCCTGATCATGGCGACCTTAAAAGCGCGCGGATTACAAAAAAGTTATAAAGGCCGCCAAGTGGTGGCTGATGTTAGCCTTACCGTCAAAACTGGCCAAATCGTTGGTTTACTGGGCCCTAATGGTGCCGGCAAAACCACCTCTTTTTATATGATAGTGGGCTTAGTGCAGCGAGATGCGGGCAGCATTACTATTGATGATCAAGATATCAGTCATCAACCCATGCACGTGCGCGCCCGCTCCGGCATTGGCTATTTGCCCCAAGAAGCCTCTATTTTTCGCCGCTTAAGCGTGGCCAATAATATTATGGCGGTGCTCGAAACTCGTAAAAATTTAAGCGCCGTGGAGCGTGAAGAAAAGATGGAGCAGTTGCTCGAAGAATTTAATATCACCCATATTCGTGACAGCATGGGCATGAGCTTATCCGGTGGTGAACGCAGACGGGTCGAAATAGCCCGCGCGTTAGCCGCGGATCCGCGCTTTATTCTTTTGGATGAGCCCTTTGCCGGCGTCGACCCCATTTCGGTGTTAGATATCAAAAAAATTATCTTACATCTGCGGGATCGCGGCTTAGGCGTCTTGATCACCGATCATAACGTGCGTGAAACACTGGATGTATGCGAGCGGGCCTATATCGTTAGCCACGGTCACCGTATTGCTGCGGGCACCCCCGCTGAAATCTTAGCCAATGAGCAGGTGAAGAAAGTCTATTTGGGTGAGCAATTCAGCCTGTAGTTATTAAGCTTTGAGTTATTAAGTCTGTGGTTATTAAGCCTGTACTTATTAAACCTATGGTTTTTAAGGATAAGGTTATTCCGCCTGTAGGTGAATCGCGTTTATAGCGATGCCGCTAACCTCCTGTGCGCTTGAGATAAAAGGACTTTTGATGGATATGGAAGGACTTTTGGGAGGACTTTTTCTTTGTTAAAGCCAACTCTTCAATTACGTATGGGTCAGCAGCTGACCATGACGCCGCAGCTGCAACAGGCCATTCGCCTTTTGCAGCTGTCAACGCTAGAGCTGCAGCAAGAAATTCAATTGGCGCTAGAAAATAATCCGCTACTCGAGCAAGAAGAAGCCGAAGCGCTCGAGTATGACGACGCTGAACTCGAGCAGCAGCCCAGCAGCCCAGATGAGCAGCTGGCCACCGACAAAGCCATGGAACAGCACACTTTGTCTGACGAGATGCCCATGGACACCCAGTGGGATGATATTTATACCGCCTCGGCGGGCACCAGCGGCACCGGCGGCCTGCCCGCTGGGTTAGAAGACACCGTCTATCAAGGCGAAACCACCGAAACCCTGCAAGATTATCTGTTGTGGCAGATGCAGCTCACGCCCTTTAGCGAAACCGACCAAGCCATAGCGCTCGCCATTATCGATGCCATCGATGAAGCCGGTTATTTAAGCCTGGATATAGACGGCATTTTGGCGAGTGTCAGCGGTGGCGAGCAGCAGATAGAAGCCGACGAAATAGAGGCGGTACTGAAGCGTATTCAGCATTTTGATCCTCTAGGCGTGGCGGCGCGCAGCGTACAAGAATGTTTGCGTATTCAGCTGGAAGCCCTGCCCGTCACCACGCCTTGGTTAACCGAGGCACAGCTGCTGATTGAACAGCACATGGACTTACTGGGCAATCGCGACTATCGCACTTTGCAGCGCCTGACCAAGCTGAAAGAAGATGAGCTTAGAGATGTATTGGCCTTAATTCAGCAACTTGAACCTAGGCCTGGTAATAACCTGCTGCAACATGAATCTGAATATGTGATCCCTGATGTGGTGGTCACCAAACAGCAAGGGGTGTGGACCGCCGAGCTCAATATGGAGGCGCTGCCCAAGGTGCGGTTAAATCAAACCTATGCAGCCATGGGCCAGAGCAAACAAGGTAGCGACGGCCAGTTTATTCGCCAACATACCCAAGATGCGAAGTGGTTTATCAAAAGCTTAGAAAGCAGAAATGAGACCTTGCTCAAGGTTGCTAATTGTATTGTCGACCAACAACAGGCATTCTTTGAGTATGGAGCCGAGGCCATGAAACCCATGGTACTCAATCAAGTAGCGGAAGTGGTTGAGATGCACGAGTCGACTATTTCCCGCGTCACCACTCAAAAATTTCTGCATTCGCCCAAGGGTGTGTTTGAGTTAAAATATTTTTTCTCTAGCCATGTGGCTACCGAAAGTGGCGGAGAATGCTCTTCTACGGCGATTCGTGCCTTCATTAAGAAATTAGTCGGGGCAGAAAACCCGGTTAAGCCGTTGAGCGACAGTAAAATCGCACAATTATTAGCCGAACAGGGGATACAGGTGGCAAGACGGACCATAGCCAAGTATCGTGAGTCGTTGGCCATCCCCCCTTCCAATCAGCGCAAACGCCTGTTGTAAGGTGAACCAAGAAGGAAGACTTTATGCAAATAAATCTGACTGGCCACCATGTAGATATCACAGACTCATTACGTGACTATGTGCACAACAAATTCGCCAAGCTGGAACGTCATTTCGATAATATCACCATAGTGCATGTGGTACTGACGTTAGAAAAACTGCAGCAAATTGCCGAAGCCAAAATTAATCTGAGTGGAGGTGAGATTTTTGCCACTTGTCAGCAAGATGACATGTACGCTGCCATCGACGGTTTGTTTGACAAACTCGATCGCCAAGTTATTAAACACAAAGAGAAGCTGAAGCAAAAATAACTATGGAAGTCGCCGATATATTAAGCAGAGATTGCACGCGCAGTGCCATCCCTTGCACAAGCAAAAAACGGGCGCTGGAAATTATCAGTGAACTCGCAGCCCAACACCTCAATATCAGCAGTCAACAATTGTTTGACTGCCTTTTGGCACGGGAGAAAATGGGCAGTACCGGTATAGGTAACGGTATTGCTATTCCTCATGGCCGCATTAGCAATGACAACCAAGCCACGGCCGTGCTGCTTACTTTTGCCGAGCCGGTAGAGTTTGATGCCATCGATAACCAGCCGGTTAGCCTAGTTTTTGCTTTGCTGGTGCCTGAGCAAGAGTGCAAACAACACCTCAAAACCCTGTCATTGATTGCCGAAAAGCTCAGTGACAAACAGATTTGTAAGCAATTACGTCAAGCCAGCAGCGATGACGAGCTTTATCAAATTATGATTTCTTCTTAAGGAGCATACCATGCAGCTGGTGATCGTCAGTGGTCGTTCAGGTTCGGGCAAAACCGTGGCCTTACGGGTGCTCGAAGACTTAGGCTATTACTGCGTTGATAATCTGCCCGTAGAGCTGCTACCGAGTCTGGTTAAGATGCGCCTTGATAAGCCAGGTGAAGTGGCCGTTAGCATAGATGTGCGCAACCTCCCGGACAGCACCGAGAAGATGGAAGCCTGCCTAGCCGAAGTGCGCGCCATGGCAGGCGTGAGCTTATCGAGCATTTTTATTGATGCCGATAACGCCGCCCTTATTCGTCGCTTTGGGGACACCCGCCGTTTACACCCCTTGTCTCGCTTAAGCTTGACGCTGGATGAAGCTATCCGCGAAGAAACCCATCTGCTGGCACCTCTATCGTCAGAAGCGGACTTGCGCATCGATACCTCAGAGTTAAGCATTCATGACTTAAGTGAAATTATTCGCGCCCGCATCTTGGGTAAAAAAGAGCGCGAGCTAAATTGGGTATTCGAGTCGTTTGGCTACAAGTTTGGTATTTCTCAAGATGCGGACTTTGTGTTCGACGCCCGCTTCTTGCCTAATCCTCACTGGATAGACGAACTTAGACCCTTTAACGGTCGTGATGAGCCAGTGGCCACGTATTTAAACAGCCAACTCGAAGTCACCAAGTATCTGTGGCAAATTGAAAACCTGCTGGTGACGTGGATGCCGCATCTAGAGCGCAATAACCGCAGCTACGTCACAGTGGCCATTGGCTGTACCGGTGGCAAACACAGATCCGTTTATTTAGTCGAGCAATTGGCTGCATCATTCAAAAATATGGGCAAGAGCGTGCAACTACGCCACCGGTCGCTGGAAAAACAGCATGCAAAAAATTGAGCGCGACTTAAAAATCGTCAATAAGCTCGGCTTACATGCCAGAGCCGCCGTACAGTTAGTACAAGTCACCGAACAGTTTTCTGCCACCGTCACCGTCTGTAGCCAAGGCAAGCGCGCCCCCGCCAACAGCGTGATGGGTTTATTAATGCTAGAAACCGCTCAAGGTCACGCCATTCGCGTAGTCGCCGAAGGCAAAGACGCCGCCGCCGCCATGGAAGCCGTGGCTGAGCTGGTGGCAGCACGCTTTAATGAAGCGGAATAACTTAGCGCCGAGCGCCCAGCACCAAGCGCCGAGCTAAACAAAGAACGGTGTTTATCTTGATGCCTTCTTCCGGTTGAAAATCAGGATCTCGATTTTATCTTTGTTATTTTCACACAAACAAAAGCCCCGCATCTTCCGATGCGGGGCTTTTGTTTTTAGCTTGGTGCTGGGCGCTAGGTGCTTGGCGCTGTACTACTGCCCACCAATCTTCATTTCATTGATCAAGATAGAACCGGTTCTGAGGCTAGAGCGCAGTTCGGTGTCGGTACCTATGGCTTGAATGCCCTGATACATATCTTTGAGGTTACCGGCGATGGTAATTTCTTCCACCGGATAGGCGATTTCGCCGTTTTCAACCCAAAAACCTGCTGCACCTCGTGAATAGTCTCCGGTGACGATATTCACGCCTTGGCCCATCATCTCGGTCACCAGTAAGCCAGTACCCATCATCTTCAATAGCTGCTCGAAGCTTTGACCGGTGTTGGCGATGTTCCAGTTATGGATGCCACCCGCGTGTCCGGTGAGCGCCATGTCGAGCTTGCGCGCCGAATAGCTGGTCAGCAGGTAGGTTTGCAGTTTGCCTTGCTCGATGATGCGACGCTCAACGGTGCGCACGCCTTCGTTATCAAAGGGTGAGCTAGCCAAACCTTTATCTAAATGCGGCTGTTCGTGAATATCAAACCAGTCTGGGAAAATTTGCTCGCCCAGTGAATTAAGCAAGAAAGACGACTCGCGATATAAGTTGCCACCGCTAATGCCCATTACCAGATGGCCAAACAAGCTGGCGGCAACGTCGGGATGAAACAATACCGGTGCCCGAGTCGTGCCAATTTTACGGGCACCCAAACGGCCTAAGGTACGGCTTACGGCTTCGTCTGCTACCTGCTCTGGCGTCCATAGATCTTGTAGGCTGCGCGCTGAGGTGTAACCGTATTCGCGCTGCATATCGCCATCTTGCTCACCAATTAGCATGCAACTGATGCCAAAACGACTGCCGGCGTAACCTTTAATAAAGCCATGGCTGTTGCCATAGACCTTAATGCCCACATTGCTGGAGAAGCTAGCACCGTCGGACTGCTTAATGCGCGGGTCGCGATTCAGGGCATGCTGCTCGCAGCGCAATGCCAAGGCGATGCCATCGGCGGGCTCTAATTGCTCAGGAAAGCACAGTGCTAACTCAGGCGCATCCCAAGCAAGATCGTCTGCAGGCGCAAGTCCAGAAAAAGGATCTGGATTGGTATAGCGGGAAATATCGAGGGCGGCAGCCACGGTGCGCGCTATGGCGTCGGGGCGCAAATCAGAAGTAGACGCCGAGCCTTTGCGACCATCACGGTACACGGCAATACCTAATGCCCCGTCTTTATTAAATTCTATATTTTCTAATTCACCGTTACGGGTGTTCACCGATAAACCGGTTTGGCGGCTAATGGACACTTCGGCAGTGTCGGCGCCGAGGCGCTTAGCGCTAGCTAAGGCTTGTTCTACCGCCAGCTCAAGCTGGCGCTGTTCTGTTTGAATATCTGCTGGGGTCATAATGAATTCACTGGCTCAGTTTGCAGTTAGCATAACAGACCCCTGCGCGCCTTGGGAGAAGCTGGTAATATATATGTCAATGTTCATTAATACGGAAAAGCCTATGCGCCGCAAAGTCGATGTCCCCGAGATAGAAGAAGAAATCGAATGGGTCAGTAAGAGTGAAATGAAGCGAGACAGCCTAGCGTTGCGCAAGCTGGGTGAGACGTTGGTCAAACTTGAGCCCCATGAGTTAGCTAAGGTGCCGCTCGATGAAGACTTGGCAGAAGCCGTAGAGCTCGCTCATCGGCTGCGTGGTAAGCACGAAGGCTTACGCCGCCATATGTCTTATCTGGGTAAGCTGCTGCGCTTGCGCGATGTGACCGATATTCAAAAGGCCTTGGCCGGCTTTGAGCACAAGACCACTGTGGCCAACGTTAAGTTCCATAAACTGGAGCTATGGCGTGACCGTTTGATCAAAGAAGGCGACAAAGGCGTGAATGCCATCATGTCCGAATACCGCCAGCTAGACCGCCAAAAACTGCGCCAGCTAGCCCGCAACGGCCGTAAAGAAATGGCCGCTGGCCTACCGCCCGCAGCGTTTCGCGAACTGTTCCAGTATTTGAAAGCGAATATTAAAGAAGAAGAATAAACCAGCGCCGAGCGCCCAGCCATAAAAAAAGGCACCGTATCTGATGATGCGGTGCCTTTTTTACGTTTGATGCTAAGCGCATCGCGCTGACTTTCACAACCATTCTGCTTCGCAGAACTTGCAGCTAAAGCGCAAGGCTACAAAGACCCTGTTTATCTTTAGCTTGGTGCTAGGCGCTGGGCGCTGCAGTTACTGCGTTCCACCCACTGTGAGCTGATCTAGCTTCAAGGTTGGCTGGCCGACGCCGACCGGTACGCTTTGGCCTTCTTTGCCGCATACGCCCACACCGGCATCCAGTGCTAAATCATTGCCTACCATAGACACCTGGCTCATGGCTTCTGGGCCATTGCCGATTAAGGTGGCGCCTTTTATAGGAGCGGTTATCTTACCGTCTTCAATTAAGTAGGCTTCAGAGGCCGAGAACACAAACCGACCCGAGGTAATGTCTACTTGGCCGCCACCGAAGTTAGGGGCGTAAATGCCCTTCTTTACGCTTTTAATAATATCTTCCGGTGAAGACTCGCCTGCCAACATGTAAGTATTGGTCATGCGCGGCATGGGTAAGTGGGCATAAGACTCGCGACGGCCGTTGCCGGTAGGCGCCATGCCCATTAAGCGCGCGTTCAACTTGTCTTGCATATAGCCTTTGAGAATGCCGTTTTCGATCAGCACGTTATAGGCACCAGGTGTGCCTTCATCATCGACGGAAATCGAGCCGCGACGATCCGCTAATGTGCCATCGTCCACTATGGTGCACAGACTAGACGCGACCTTTTCACCGATGCGCCCCGCATAAGCCGACGAGCCTTTACGGTTAAAATCGCCTTCTAAACCGTGGCCGACCGCTTCATGCAGTAACACACCGGGCCAACCGGCACCTAATACCACAGGCATGGTACCGGCGGGGGCGTCTATGGCTTCTAAGTTTACCAGCGCTTGGCGCACCGCTTCTTTCACGTAGCTCATGGCTCTGGGCTGGCCGTCGACGATATCTAAGAAATACTCATAGCCGGTACGGCCACCGCCGCCGCTGCCACCGCGTTCACGGCGACCATTGCGCTCTACCAATACCGAGCAGTTTAAGCGCACTAAGGGCCGCAAATCGGTGGCCAAGGTGCCATCGGTGGCCAGTACTAATATTTCTTCATAGACGCCGGAAATCGAGACAATCACTTGGCTGACTGCGGAATCTAAGCTGCGCCCAAAGGCATCCATCTGTTGTAGCAATTCAATTTTTTGCTCACGGCTCAAGCTATCGAGGGGGTTAACACCCATGTAGCGCGGCGTAATAATCTGGCTCTTGCCCACTTTAAAACGGCCATCACCGCCTTTTTCGGCGATGCCGCGCGCCGCACTCACCGCTTGATCTAGTGCGCTGGCGGTCAGCTCATCGGAATAGGCAAAGCCCGTCTTCTCGCCACTCACGGCGCGCACGCCCACGCCTTGTTCTATGTTGTAGCTGCCGTCTTTTACAATACCGTCTTCTAGTACCCAAGACTCGTGCACGCTATTTTGAAAATACAGATCGGCAAAATCAATTTGGTGGCGACTCAAGCGCGCTAATTGTGCATCCAGCAGCGCCATATCCAGTTCATTAGGCACTAATATGCTGCGGTTAATCTGTTCAATACTCATTACTTTCTCCAAACCGCGCTTAAGCGGGCGTGTTGTGCCACCGGCATTTGACGACGAATCGCTGCTAGTTGTGTTGAGTCTACAGGTGAAAAAACCAGCCCTTCGCCCGTAGGCAAACAAGCTTTAATCTCGCCCCAGGGGTCGATAATCACCGAATGCCCCCACGTTTGACGCGCCCCAGTTTCGCCATAAAGGCCTGCCGCAACCACGTAACATTGATTTTCAATGGCCCGGGCCTGTAATAAAGGCAGCCAATGGGCTTGGCCCGTCACCCGAGTAAAAGCCGCGGGGACTAATAAAATTTCGGCGCCGCCTTCACGAAGCGCGCTGTACAATTGTGGAAAGCGCAAATCATAACAGATAGACAAGCCTAAACGCCCGAACGGACTGTCAATGAGGCTGAGTTCATCACCAGGGGCAAAAGTATCGGATTCTCGATAACTGCCCTGCGCATCCGCTACTTCTACGTCAAATAAATGCAGTTTATGGTAATGGCTCACCTGTAAGCCTTGCTCGTTATAAACCAAGCAGCTGGCATAAAAGCGTTCGCTGTTTGCGATACGGGTCGGCATTGAGCCTACCACCAGCCAAATACCGTACTCTTGCGCCCATTGGCTAAACTGCGCTTGAATCGGGCCCTCATTTAAGGTTTCTGCATTATTGAGTACTGCATCACGACAGCCGAACACCACCGCATTTTCCGGCAGCAACACCAATAATGGCCGCTGACTCGGCAGCTGCGCTAATAAGCGACCAATGGTCGCCTGATTGGTCGGCCAATGGTCGGTCGCCGTCATTTGTAGGGCCACTAATTCCATGGGTTGCTCCTTTTTTTGTGAGGAGTGAAGAGTGAGGCGTGAGGAGTAAGGAGTAAGGCGAAAGACTCGCGTTTGCTAGTTGGGGCCATCACTAAAAGTATTGCGCGCTCTTTAGCGCTTCACTTATTTAACCCTTCACTCTTCACGCCTCCCCCCCTCACTGCCCTTATTCTGCCACCTTGATACGTTTTTTATCTCGGCCTTGCTCCGTCACTATCGGATCGCTAATAGATCCTGTTACCTGATAACGGACCCGCGTAAACACATCCACCACTGGCCCTAATACTTTAGACAGTGCCAAGGCATACAGGCCTGCGACGGGGGCCACAGCAAAGGCGGCTAATACCGGTAAGTTGCCGGTTAAATTAGGCGTCAGCTCCATATTGTAATTAAGTTGTTCAGTAACAAAATTGAGCTCACCTTGACCGCGTAAGTCACCGGCGGCTCCTTTAAGTAACAAGTCTTTATTATGCAACACGCCCTCCTGCAGCTGACCACTGGCGCTGATGCCATCGAAATAAAACCCTTGGGCAAATACGTCTCTAAAGTCCAGTCGCAGTCGACGCATCACCGATTCTAGGCTTAACACCGACAACAAGCCTGCGCCTTTATCGTTCAGCTCTCGCAATACGCCGGATCCGGTTTTTACCGCCAACTCACCATTCATGCTGGCCAGCTCAGGCTGCCAAGGTGCGCTTAACCAGCGCAATTTACCACCCAGCTGAGCCGAAGTTTCGCTAAAAGGGGATTCTTTACCGAATGCTTGCCATAACCGTTCTAACGAAGGGCTTGAGCTGTGCCATTCTAAACGACTCAGATCCACGCTTTTTTGCTGTAGCCATTGACCACTGGCTTGCGCCTGTAATAAGGGACCATCCAGACTGAGCTGGCTTAATTGCACGCCGTTTTCATTGGCTAAGGGTTGCAAACTAAACGCCACCTTACCTAACGCCAGCTGCTGCCAACGACAATCGTCACATTGAAAATTAACGGCCGGCACTTCGGCAGGCGTGAGCTTGATGTCGGAACTGGGTTTATTAGCAGCGGCGGTGCTCGATGCATTTCGCTGCTGTTCTTGTCCCTGCCCTTTCTGCCCAAGCCACAGCCGTGTAAAGTGCGCCTGAATCGGGGCTCTGCCACCGAAAACGACCGTCCCTTCGGCCTGTTCGGCATTGATGGCTAATTGAGACTGGCCGTTTTTATCGGGCGTAAGCTGCATATTCAACTGATGCAGCCGTTGTTGCCATAATTGCGCGCGACTGGCTTGCACCGCCACTCGATAAGGCTGGGGCCAACGGATGCCGGACACCGCACTTGCCGGCCCGCTACGGTTAACAATAAGCTCGTCGGCGGGCAATTCACTGAGCAGCGCTAACCAGTCATCGAGTGCCAGTTCAGGCACGCGCAGCGCAATATCGAGCGGCGCTCTGGGTAAGGTCGCATTTACACCGGCGCCTGCCGACAGCCATAACTGCTCCACACTGGGGCCTTGCGATGTAAAGGCCAGTTGCGACTGTGCACGGATCTGTTCACCCACTTGCAGCGTTAATTTGGCTTGATCCACATCGCCGTTCAGGCTGAGCTTGCTGGCAAGCGACGGCTGAGTGGCTTTATTAAAAGGGACCGGTAAACGGCTGTTTAAGCCCGCTAATGCGGAGTCGGCATTAAATACGTAGTGTAGCGGCCCTTCGTTTGGCAAGCTCAGTTGTAATTGGCCGCGCCAATCGGTACTACCGCGTAAATGTTTCACCGCAGGATGCAAGTGCTGCAGCTTTTCTGGCTGCAATTTTCCTTTAATGCCCAGCTCCACTTCATAGCCGCCGTCTGTGTCTTTACCTTGATAAGACAACTGCAAAGGCTGGCCGAGCCACTGCGCTTTTAAGTTATTAAACTCAGTGTGCTGTTCATCAAACAGTAAGCGACCGCTTACACTGGTTAACGGCATGTCGAGCGGCTTAACCCGCACCCCATTATCGGCAAAGTCCACGTGGCCTTTTACGCCAACAGTATCGCCGCTTAAGGGAATATCAAGTGCCAGCTCGGCATTTAAGGGCCCGCTAACTTGCACTTGCTCCAGCATCACGCCTACCGAAGAGGCCAGCGGTGAGCTTTGTAAGTAATCACTTACCGCTCCGCCTTCGCCGTTGATTTTTGCGCTCAGCACCAGTGTAGAGTCTTCATGTAGCGGCACTATATCGGCGGTAATACTGGTAGCCTTTACCTTGCCTAAGCGGCCGTGGTTGCCTTTCATATAGAGGCCGTCGTTTTCAAATAACAGATCCAGGCTTAAATCCGTTAACGGCAACCAGTCGGGATCGAAGCGAAATTCGGCTTTACGCAGCGGCACCCGAGCCAGAAAAATGCCACTTTGATCCTCATAGGGGAAGCCATTTAAGGGGCCGTACCAGAGTACTTCTGCCCCTTTAGCCTGCCCCGCTTTAATGGCACCTTGCAGATAATCCACTAGTGCCGCGCCCATTAAGGGTTCAGGAAAATAACGATAGGCCTGCCCCGCGCGCAATACATCTACTCGCGCCGAAGCACTGAGCAGCGGTGCAGAATCGACGGGTAGCAATAAGCTAAACCAGCCTTCTAAGGTCAAATCTTGACTGTCTACAGCTAATTGCTCGCTCCACAACAACCAATTGTTGGATGCTTGCTGTTGCCATTTGATCTCGGCGTCCACTCGCTCTAGCGGCCAAGGGCCACGAAAGGCCTTATCAAACACCCAATCACCGGCCTGCTGCTGTTGCACGCTTAGCTCGCCGCTGTCTGGGGCCAGTACAAAGTGCCCACTGATACCTTGCGTGGCCGGTGCCCAGCCAAACGCTTGAGTGCTAACGCGGTCCAGATTGCCTTGCCAGTACCAATCTTTGCCGTTGGGCTCGGCGCTAAAATACAGATCTGTTAATTGGCCGCGCGGCGCTATGCCTGCCAATTGCTCGGCTGTCTTTGGCAAAAAGCTTTCGCCCCACTCGGCCAATAACGCCACATCGGTAAAAGTCAGTCTATCTAAAATGCCCTGCAGCCGGTCGGCTTGGCGGTCTACCTGCAAGTGCCAGCTGGGCCACACTTCTTCATCAACGCTGATGTCGACCTTATTACTGGCCAACTGCCAGCCATCACCGGTGGGTTGCCATTGCAGCCGCCCACCTTTGATGGATACCTGATGCTGTTCGCCCCAGCCAAAGCGGTTTTCACCCAGCTCAAAAATGCCGGCAATAAGCGCCCCTTGCTGCCATTCCAGCCAGAGTTCAAAGTTAAGCTCGGCGCTCACTAATGGATCGTCTGGGCGAATCTGTGCCAACATATCCGAGGCATTCACGCCGTCAGCGTGCACATACAGTTTGCCATTTAGGCTGTTGGGCTTGCCGCTAAACTGACTGCGCACTTGCAGTTGCTGCTCGGCCTGTTCACTAAAAGCCAAGGAGCCTTGGCCTTGATGTTGGCCTGGGGCATTGTGCCAGCGCCAATCCGGCAGATGCAGTTCAAACAGTGACTGCTCGCCATTGCTTAGCAACAGCTGAGCATCTCGTAAGGAAAATTGCTCGACGCCTTCCAGCACAAAATGGCGCAGCCCTTGCCAGTCGAAGGGGGGTTCTGGAGTATCTGGGGCAGGATCGTTCAGCGCTATGGGCAGCCGTAATCCTTCCAGCGTCAGCTCATTGAGCACCGGCCGCCATTGGCGTAGGCTTTGCCATAACTGCACATCCACCAGCGCACGGCGCAGGGTGATGGTGGGCGCATCCGCGCGGCTCAGGCTCACCTCATTAAGTGCCAATACCGGCCCATAATCGTGCCAACTTAAGCCCAAACCGCCGATCTGCAATTCGATGTGATGTTCACTGAGCCAGCCGTCTAACCATTGCTGTTGCCAATTAGCTAACCAAGGCGCGCCAAAGCGCAATACCGTGACCAGCACCGCCAATAGCACGGCCACGGCGGCCACACTGAGCCAAGCCCAATTTAAGCTGCGTTTGAACATCACCGACACTACATCATCACCACATCAAATTGCTCTTGGTTATACAAAGGCTCGCTGTTGACCTTCACTTGCTTACCGATAAACACTTCCAACTCGGCCAACATATGGGAGTCGTCCTCTTGCAAGGCAGACGCCACCGCCAGCGCCGCATATACCACGAACTTGTCTGCGTCATAAGCTTTATTCACCCGCGTAATTTCGCGCAAAATTTCATAGCAGACACTT
The DNA here is from genome assembly GCF_002157895.1 of Oceanisphaera profunda. Lineage (GTDB taxonomy): Bacteria > Pseudomonadota > Gammaproteobacteria > Enterobacterales > Aeromonadaceae > Oceanimonas > Oceanimonas profunda. The sequence continues at coordinate 2,195,625 of NZ_CP021377.1, read as the reverse complement.
TCTACGGTTTTCACCCGCGCGCGACCATTACACTCAGGGCAAGCGCCACATAAAATATGTTCTAGGCTTTCTCGGGTACGCTTGCGCGTCATTTCCACCAGACCTAACTGGGAGAAGCCATTGACGTTGGTTTTGGCTCTGTCTTTCGCCAGCGCCAACTCCAAGCTGAGTAATACACGACGCTTATGGTCTTGATCGTACATATCAATAAAGTCGATGATGATGATACCGCCAAGGTTGCGCAGCCGTAACTGGCGAGCAATGGCTTGGGTAGCTTCTGTATTGGTATTAAAGATGGTTTCTTCGAGATTGCGATGGCCAACAAAGGCGCCGGTATTAATATCAACTGTGGTCATGGCCTCGGTTTGATCGATGATCAAATAGCCGCCAGATTTCAGCTCCACTTTACGATTTAGCGCGCGTTGAATTTCATTTTCTACATCATATAAATCGAAAATGGGCGACTCACCTTGGTAGTACTCAATTTTACCAGAGAGCTCAGGCACAAACTCATCCACAAAACCGCGCAACACTTCACAGGTACTACGAGAGTCCACCCGAATACGGTCCAGCTCGGCGCCAACAAAATCACGCACTATGCGACAGCTCAGGCCTAAATCTTCATACATAATGGAGCAGGCTGAATATTTAACCCGTCGTTCTTGGATCTTGCGCCACAAGCGATTTAAGAAGGCTGCATCTTGGGCTAGCTCCGCTTCGCCCACGCCTTCGGCGGCGGTGCGAATAATGTAGCCGCCCTGCTCATCCACATAGGCACCAACGATGGACTTAAGTCGCTCGCGCTCTTGCTCTGAGTCGATGCGCTGCGACACGCCCACGTAAGCGCTGCCCGGCATAAACACCAAGTAGCGAGAAGGTAAGGTAATGTCGGTAGTGAGGCGCGCGCCCTTAGTGCCGAGCGGATCTTTCACCACTTGCACCACTATGTCTTGGCCTTGACGTACCAATTCAGCAATATTGCCAACCTGAAAATGCGCCTGCTCTTTGCTGGCCACACATTCGGTGTGCGGCACTATATCTGAGGCATGTAAAAATGCGGCACGTTCCCCACCAATATCAATAAAGGCCGCCTGCATACCGGGTAACACTCGGCTGACTTTGCCTTTGTAAATATTGCCGACAATACCACGGCGCGCTTGGCGCTCCACATGCACTTCCTGCAAAATCCCGTTTTCGACCAGCGCAACTCGGGTTTCTGCAGGCGTCACATTAATAATGAGTTCTGCCGACATGGATACCGTCCATAGAAAAAGTGAATAGGCTTAAACTAACATAGATTGGCGCCGAGATAAGGAGTCAAACAGCTAAAAGCCCCGCCACTTGCAACAGACTGCGGGTTTCTACTAAGGGCAAACCCACCACAGAGCTATAACTGCCATTAATGCACACCACAAAACTGCCACCTACGCCTTGAATACCATAACCGCCCGCTTTATCAAGCGGCTCACCGCTGTGCCAATAACCTTCAATATCCGCTTCGGTTAAGACGCTAAAGGTCACTTGTGTCGAGACTAACACTTCGCTGAGCTCAGCATTCGCGAGCAACGCTATGGCGGTTAACACCAGATGGCTGCGGCCCGATAAACGGCGCAACATGTCCATGCCATCGGCTTGATCGCGGGGTTTTTCTAGCACCTCACCATCCAGCACCACTATGGTATCGCCGGCCAACACCGGCAGCGCTGCTCGCTGTTCCAGCGCCGCTAGTGCGCCACCGGCGCGCGCCTTATCGCGAGCTAAGCGCTGCACATAAAGGGTCGCATCTTCATTAGGTTGCTGCAGCTCTTCAACGTCGGGGCGCAATACGTCAAAGGTCACGCCTAACTGAGCGAGTAATTCACGGCGGCGCGGTGAGCCTGAAGCCAGATAAAGCTGTGGGGACATAGTTTTTATACCGTGAAGTGTGAAGGGACATGGGTGAAGAGAACAACAAAAGCGGTGTTTTGTAGGCGACTTGTCTTATGTGAAGAGTGTTCTCGTATTTAGCCTCAGGCGAAATTTTTTAAAATTAAACACCATTGGGCATCGAGAAGAATAATGTGCAGGATAAAGGAAAAACTCAGTTGCCTCTCTCCCTTTACCCTTTCCCCTTCACATTTACCTAAGTAATCGCGAAGCGGCGGCGTACGTTGCGCAGTAGCAAAAACACCCAAGGCCAAAACACCATGCTGCTGACGATGGACCAAAAATAATGATAATCCAGCTGTATATCGCGGTTCATATAGGCGGCCCAAAAGATCAGTAGCTTATTTAAGATGGCTAAGGCTGCCACCAAAAACGCCTGTTGCCACACCGAATAGTTGCGCATGCGCTGAAATTGCGACGCCGCTAAATACACAGGGATCACCAAGGCCAAGGCGTGTACGCCCAATACAGAGCCGAGCAGTAAATCATGCAATAAACCGACACAAAATGCCGTGCCCACGTTAGCCCTATGAGGCAGCGCAATCGACCAGTAAATTAAGGTCAGTAGCAACCAGTCCGGGCGAAACGGCATGATTAAATCCGGTAACGGTAACACAGACAAAATCAGCGCCAGCAATAAGCTACCCGCTATAATTGCTCGGCTCTTTAAGGAAAAACTTCTCATTCGGATACCTGCTCAGCTGCGGCTGATGAGCCTTGGTGCTTAGCATCAGTCTTGGGTTCAGTACTGGTTTCAGTACCGAGCTCAGCATTTGCATCAGCCAACTCTTCATCGGACTCGCTCAGCTTAGGCTCAGGCCACAACAGCAATACATAACGCACTCTATCCAGTGCGGCAAAGGGCTGCACCCGAATATCGGCAAACGGCTGTCCTTCTTCATAGCCTACCCGATGTACGCGCCCCACCGGATAACCCTCAGGAAAACGCCCCGCCAGCCCAGAGCTCAGCAGCACGTCGCCTTCTTTGATATCTGTATTGCGGGTAATGTTGTGCAGCAATAAGCGGTCAAGCTGACCACTGCCGCTAGCAATGGCACGAATGTCGTTGCGGGCCACACGCACCGGAATGCCGTGACTGGTATCCGTGATCAGCAACACTCGGCTGGTATTTTTACCCACCGAGATCACCTGTCCCACTACGCCTTGCTCATTCAGCACCGGCTGACCTTCAAACACACCCACTAGGGTGCCTTTATCGATCACCACTTGGTGAGAAAAGGGATCCGTATCCACCGCCAAGATTTCGGCCACCATACGCCGCGTATCTCTGCGTATCGGCGAACCTAATAAATCACGCAACCGTTTATTCTCTTGCTCCAAATGGCTCAACAGTAATAAATCATCACGCAATAAGAACAGCTCATTTTCCAGTCGTTTTGACTGAGCAAGCAGGGTTTGATTGGTCATCAACTGGTTGGAGGCGGAGTCCAGCATCCAACGCGGGCTATTGGCGAGGTATTGCAACGGACTCACTAAGGTATTGAGGTACAGCTTGGCGTTGGTAAAGCTGTGATAACGGCCGTCGGCAATAATCAGCAACAAGGAGGCCACCACGGCTAACGCCAAGCGGATAGGGAGTGAGGGGCCTCGACCAAAAATGGGTTTCATGGTGCAAACTTCATGGCGTTAGAGATAGGCCGAGTAGCTCGGCCTGATGATTAATCGTAATGGAACAAGTCTCCACCGTGCATATCAAGCATCTCTAACGCCTTACCGCCGCCGCGCGCCACACAGGTGAGTGGATCATCAGCCACCACGACCGGAATGCCGGTCTCTTCCATTAATAATCGGTCGAGGTCACGCAATAAAGCACCACCGCCGGTTAATACCATGCCACGCTCTGCGATATCGGACGCCAGCTCAGGCGGCGACTGTTCGAGGGCCACCATAACCGCACTCACTATGCCGGTCAGCGGCTCTTGCAACGCTTCTAAAATTTCATTGGAGTTCAGGGTAAAGCTACGTGGCACGCCTTCGGCCAAGTTACGACCGCGCACTTCAATTTCCAGCACTTCGTCACCGGGATAAGCGGAGCCCACTTCATGCTTAATGCGCTCAGCCGTGGCCTCACCGATCAAGGAGCCGTAGTTACGACGCACATAGTTAATAATGGCTTCATCGAAGCGGTCGCCACCCACGCGTACTGATTGGGAATACACCACGCCATTCAGCGAGATAATGGCCACTTCTGTGGTGCCGCCACCAATATCCACTACCATGGAGCCGGTCGCTTCCGATACCGGTAATCCTGCACCTATGGCCGCGGCCATAGGCTCATCAATCAAATATACTTCACGCGCGCCCGCACCCAAGGCCGATTCTTTGATAGCACGGCGTTCCACTTGCGTAGAGCCGCAGGGCACACAAATCAGTACTCGAGGGCTGGGGCGAAAAAAATTATTGTCGTGCACTTGTTTAATAAAATGCTGAAGCATTTTTTCGGTCACATAAAAGTCGGCAATCACACCGTCTTTCATCGGCCGAATCGCCGCTATATTTCCAGGGGTTCGACCCAACATTTGCTTAGCTGCATGACCCACGGCGGCAACATTTTGCTTTTGCCCCGATTTATCTTGGCGAAGTGCCACAACGGAGGGCTCGTTAAGAACAATACCTTGATCTTTAACGTAGATGAGAGTGTTGGCCGTGCCCAAATCAATCGAGAGATCGTTGGAGAACATGCCGCTTAGCTTTTTAAACATATGCTGAAGGGGACCTTGGATTAAGAAAGCGTGAAAGTGCGGCTAACTTTATCAATGCAGCCTATCACTGGCAAGGAACATGCATGGCTAAATACGCACCGGAGCGGGTATGAGTTTCAATAAACCAATAAGTTCCCTAAACTTAGGCTCTCATTCTTTTTAATTTTAATTTTGTGGCCTCTCTCAGCTCTTGGCAGCAGTTGTACTCACCTGCTACCCCTTCACCTTTACAGCCGTTAGCGCACCCCTTACTCAGCCAGCATCAAATCAAACTCTGGGTGAAGCGGGATGACCGGTTGCATGCCGCTATTTCTGGCAATAAATGGCGCAAATTAAAATACCCCTTACATCATGCCATTGAAAGCCAAGCCAAAGGGCTGCTTAGCTTTGGCGGGGCTTATTCAAATCATCTGCATGCGCTGGCCGCTATTGGTCAACAACTGGCGCTACCCACCCTCGCTATCGTGCGCGGCGAAGCCAGCAGCCAGCATAATCCCACCTTAACGGATGCCCGCCGCTGGGGCATGAGTTTGAAATTTGTGGACCGCCAACAATATCGCCTGCGCCAAGACTCCAATTGGCTCGCCGAGCTAAGCGCGCAATATCCGGGCTATTACCTCATACCTGAAGGCGGCAGCTGCGCACAGGCACTGCCGGGCGTGGCTGAACTGTGGCCGGAGTTAGCAGCGCAATTAACGTCATCCTCTGCCTGGCCGTTACCTAACGCTTCGTTACCTAGCACTATCGACCAATTGATCTTACCGGTCGCCAGTGGCGGCACTCTGGCCGGGCTAATATCGTCACGCCCCGCAGCCAGCAAGCTGACGGGCTATGCGGTATTAAAAGGCGCGTCTTGGCTTAAAGAAGAAGTCTGTGCCCTATATCCAGCCGCGGCACAAGATAACGGCTGGCAGTTGCGGTTAGATCACCACGGCGGCGGCTACGCTAAAAGCTCAATTGAAGATAGTGCCGCCATAGCACGATTGAGTGAGCAATTAGCGCTGCCACTTGAGCCCATTTACAGCGGCAAAGCGCTCTTAGGGCTATTTCGTGATATTGCCGCCGGTTACTATCCTATCCATAGCCAACTGGTGTTTTTACACACAGGTGGACTACAGGGCGCACGCGGTGACGAACGCGGTGGCTTAAACAGCAAGCCGTGACTTTACCGCCAGCGTTTATCTACTCGCAGTCAGCTTGCTCCTGGCTGAGGGCCTATTAGTCGCTGCTGGCTCTTGAGTAACGCTCCTATCTTTAGCTGTGGCCGACTCAGGATAGGCAAAAAAGTAGCCTTGGCCGCCATAAACGCCCAGTTGGGATAAACACTGCCATTCGGCTTTGGTTTCTACCCCCATGGCGATCACCTTAGTATTACTGCCCGCACAATTACCAATGAGGCTGCTAACCGCCATTTGGCTAATGGGCTTGGTATTAATGTCATGTACTAAGCTGGGATGCAGTTTAAGATAATCCAATTGATAGTCAGACACATACTGGGTACTCACTACATCTTGGCCTGCATGGTCTACCGCCAACTGACACCCTAATGCCTTTAGGGCGTTCAGCGGTTTCACCAAGGCTTGAAAATGGCGACTCACCTGTGCTTCAGATAAATCAATCACTAGCTTATTTAGTTGTGACTTAGGGTGCTGCATTAATTCAAATAGCAGCCAGTTATAAAACTTACGCTGTAATAAGCTGGTTGCCGACAGGTTAACCGCCAACATAATACCCGGCTCGGTATCGGGTAAGCGTACTAGCGCTTGAGAGATAATATTGCGATCCAACTCTTGGAGCAGTCCACATTTTTCCGCCATCGGAAAAAACTGTCTCGCCGATAACTCTCGACCTTGCTCATCCTGAATCCGCGCCAATAATTCATACATCACAGGCGCCTGCTCCGGGGCTTGATAAATACCTTGGCGGTCGAGCTGAATTTTTTCTTGGGCTAACACTCGGCTGAGCAGAGTGCGCCAACGTACCGTGCCTTTGCCCATGCTTTCTTCGGTGACGCCTTTGTAATACATAAAGTAGCCGTCGCCGCCCTGCAGCTCGGCACTGCGTAGCGCCAGCTCGGCTTCTTCACGTATTTGTAACATCGACTCACCAAAACGAAAACAGACGCCACCAATATAAATAGCCGGATCCGTAATTTCATCTGGCCAGTTAAGACGGCGTAATAATTTCATCACTTGGCGCGCCGCCTCTTGGGCCTCACTTTCCACGGTATTGGGTAATAGCAAGGCGAAGGTCGTGCCCGTATAACGCGCTTGTAAGGCGCCGGAGATACCGCGTACAAAATGGCCCATATAAATAGCCGCAGCCGTGAGTATTTCATCGCCACGTTCATAGCCAAAATGATAATTAATTTGCTCTAAATCTTGAATTTCCACTAATAAGAGCGCGCCGCCATGATCGGTAGAGTCATTAAGCGCCGCTTCTAGACGATTATCAAAAAATACCCGATTACCGATACCGATTCTTTTATCAACAAACACATTGGCGCGAATAAAAGAGTCAAAACGACTGCGCTCTTTACTGGCATTATTAAGATCCAGTAATAACTTATCGAGCGCTTGGCTAGCTTGATGAGGCCACTCAAGGTGCGTGTCATGCACTAATAAATTTAGCTGATCTTGCAGTATGTATTTACCACGTAAATCTAATAATTCTAAGCCGCGGAGCTGGCGGCGAAACCAGCGCAACATCAGTAACGAGCCCACAAACACTAAGCCGATAGCGCTTAAAATACCCGCAAGATCGATAAGTGAATGATCGATATTATAAAAAGGCGGCCGCAGCACCACACGCGCAGACAAGTTTGCCTCCGCTGCCAACGGCGCTACATATTCCATGGTAAACACATCACCGGCCGTGGCCGCCGCATCAACGCGGGTAGAATGATAGACAGGAATATCATCACGCAGCAGGGTAAAGTCGATAATACCGCCTACTTCCAGTATTTTTGGTAGCCAGACGTCAATCACTTCAGGCTTGGCGCCTGGCTGCCAGCCCTCGTCAACCAGTCGTAACACAGTGTCGACTTGGCGCTGCTGATACAAAGCCCCCACCTGATAAAAACTGATGCCGGCGCCAATCAACACAATAACCACTGCTGTCAACATACATAAGCTAATGGTAGTAATAAGCTGGTTTGTAAATTTCATACCCATCCTTGCAATACGCCGTTGGCGTAAGCTAACTTCCCTGACTTGCCACTATCAAACACGGGTCTGAGCACCACACAGTGCCCTAGCCTGACAAGGCGCATTATCCTAGCCTAGTGGCTAAAATAGCAATTCTTTCATTTGTGCGCCCAAGATGATGAATGAGTGGTAAAAAACGAAGTTTAGGTCCTTAACTGCGACCATACGTGTCATTTGAATACCATTCAATCAAGAGTGATGCCCAGCCTTGCTCATAATACCGGCACGCTAAGCACGCTTTACTGGCCCAACTTTTACGCTGCCACGGCTTTTCCTGTACCATGAACCACAATAATCATGCAGCTCACAACATCCTTAATGAGGCCAGAATAAACCCTAATGAAGATATGGAAAATCTATAACGACACCTCTTTGGTGATCAAAATGTCAGCAGGCTTTTTATTAGGCATTATGGTGGCGCTGATATTTCGCGAACAGGCCGCCGTTCTCAGCCCGCTGGGCACATTATTTATCCGCTTGTTAAGTCTCATTGCTACGCCGGTAATCTTCTTAACGGTAGCGCTGGCCATTGGTAGCATGAACTTACGCCAGATGGGCCGACTCAGCGGTAAATTAATCCTCTATTATGCCGTCACCACAGCTCTGGCGGTGTGCATTGGCGTATCGCTGGCATTGTTTTTTAGCCCAGGACAGCACCTATCTTTACCTAACACCTTGGTGCAACAGCCCAACATTCCTCACGCTTCCGATATGCTACTGAAAATAGTACCGGACAATGTATTTGCCGCCTTTGCCGCCGGCGATCTGATGGGCATCTTATTTATTGCCATCATTATGGGCATGGCCATCTCCGGCATGCGTTACTCGATTGATGCAAAAATGCAAGCACATGGGCTATTTTTGGAGCGGTTATTTAGCGCCTTTAATGAGTTGTTTTATAAAATACTGGCCGGTATTTTGCTTTATGCGCCGATTGGCGTATTTGCCATTAGCGCCGCCACCTTCGGTAGCCAAGGTTGGGCCACCCTGCAATCCTTGCTGGTGTTTACCGGCACCTTTTATTTAGGCCTAGTCCTGTTATGGGCCTTGGTATACACCTCGTTCTTAAGGCTGGCAGGATTTAAGGTATGGCGCTTTTTTGCCAATATTAAAGAGGCGTATGCCACTGCATTTTTTACCACCAGTAGCCTAGCTAGCTTACCCATCGCCATTCAAGCGGCGCAAAAAGCCGGCGTATCAGAAAAAACCGCCAACTTCGCCTTGCCCTTAGGCGCCATCTTTAATTCAGATGGCGGCGCGCTGCGCATGGGCGTGTCGTTAGTGTTTGCCGCCAATATCATGGGGTTAGACCTAGCTTGGACCGATTTTATGGCCATAGTGGTGATCGGCACTTTGCTGTCTATCGGCACCGCTGGCGTCCCCGCCGCCGGCTTGGTCACCTTATCTGCCGTCTTGAGCCTGTTTGGTTTACCGCTAGAAATCGTGGCCTTAATCGCAGGCGTTGATGCCATCCTCAACATGGGGGGCACAGCGTCTAACGTAACCGGCGATATCATAGCCGCCGCCGTGATCGATGAAAAAGCACCCACGCCCAGCGCTTAGCTTTGACTGTGCATCGTAAAATAGCCGAGCCCGCATTATTGCGGGCCATAGTATTGATAACGGCTAACTTTATACTGAGCTAGATCAAGTTTATGACAGGGATGCCATGTGCTGAACGTCACAAGGATGTGGTTTAACGCGTCGGTGATGCTAACCTTTTGTCCGATATTTACCGTAAATAAACGACTAACCGACCTCAGCAATTCTCATCTAATTATTTAACTATTCACTAAAAATAAAGGCCTCGCTTTCGCGAGGCCTTATTGGCAAATAAGCTAAGCTTATTAACACAATCAAACTCAAGCGAGTCCTAGAACGGGATATCGTCGTCGAAATCCATTGGGGGTTCGTTATAAGTGGGCGCAGGGGCTGGCTGGCTTTGTGGTGCGGCAGGTTTATTCTGCTGCTGGCCGTAAGCGGGCTGACCTTGGGGCGCAGACTGCTGTGGGCTGCCTTGTTGGCCACCCCAGTTGCCTTGGCCACCTTGTTGCGGGCTGCCTTGCTGGCCGCCGTAAGACTGGCCTCCGCCCTGTTGCTGCTGTTGGCCGCCTTGTTGCTGGCCACCCCAGCCGCCTTGCTGACCGCCACCACCTTGACCACCGCCGCCTTGCGGACGACCACCAAGCATTTGCATGGTGCCGCCAATATCGACCACGATTTCGGTAGTGTATTTGTCTTGGCCGTCTTGGCCTTGCCATTTACGAGTCTGTAAGCGGCCTTCTACGTAGACTTGTGAGCCTTTACGCAGATATTCGCCGACGATCTCTGCCAACTTGCCAAAGAAAACCACGCGGTGCCACTCGGTTCTTTCTTTCTGCTCGCCAGACTGCTTGTCACGCCAGGTTTCACTGGTGGCCAAGGTAATGTTGGCTACCGCATTTCCATTCGGCATATAACGTATTTCAGGATCCTGACCCAAATGGCCGATCAGGATAACTTTATTGATGCCTCTATTGGCCATAACTCGCTCCGCACTTACAGATTAATCACAATTTTTGCTTGTTCTAATTCAAAGGTATTACCGTCAACCTTGAGGTAAGCCGATCCCTCTTCTGGGATAATTAAGGCTTCAAGCACGCCGGGCAAAGCTAACAGCTGGGCCACAAGGTGCTCGCGACGTTCCGTGTTTTCTATACTAACACCGATGGGCAGAATATGAGATCTAACCTTGCTCACATTACTCATGCCCATCGCCAACCAAAACCACACCAGCATGCTCAGGGCGACCAGCAAAAACACCGCCGTGCCGCCCAGCGTCTGAAACAAGAGCCCGCCCAGCACGCCACCCAAGAAGGCACCAAAAAACTGGCTGGTAGAATAAATGCCCATGGCCGTGCCTTTAGCGCCTGCCGGTGCCAGCATCGATAAAAATGCCGGCAAAGAAGCTTCCATAAAATTAAAGGCGGTAAAATACAGCAACATGGCCAGTGCTAGCAGCGTGATATGACCGTTACCGAGCGCCATTAAAATCAGCGCCAGCATCATGACTAAGATAGAAGCTTGAAACAGCTGTTTATTCAAATTGCGGCGGGCGCCAATAATCAGCACCGGCACTATCAGTACAAACGACAGTAACAACACTGGCAGATACAGCCACCAATGTTTTTCGGCGGCCAATCCAGCATCGAGCAAGGTCAGCGGAAACGCCACAAACACGGCGGTGAGCGTTAAGTGCAGCAACATAATGCCAAAATCGAGCCGCAGTAGCTGTTTATCTTTTAGCAGGCGGCCAAACAATTCTGGCGCTGCGGTTACATCGCGAATTTGGCCCTTATGCACCGGATCCGGCAGCATAAAACGCACCATAATAATGCCAATCATCGCCAAGATAGCCGTGGCCCAAAACACGCCGGACAAACCAAACCAAGAAGCCAACACTGGGCCCAACACCATGGCCACGGCGAACGATAAACCGATGCAGACACCAATAATGGCCATCGCCTTGGTGCGGTTTTCTTCACGCGTAATGTCGGCAGCCAACGCCAAAATGGCACCGGCAATGGCACCTGAGCCTTGCAGTACCCGACCAATCGCCACGCCATAGACAGAATCTGCCATAGCCGCCACCACAGAGCCTAACGCAAATAAGGTTAAGCCCGCATAGATTACCGGTTTGCGACCGATGCGATCCGACAACCAGCCGGCGGGAATTTGTAACACCGCTTGGGTGAGGCCATAGACACCGATTACGATACCAACCCATAAGGGCGAGAAGCCGATCAAGTCTTTACCGTATAAGGCAAACACCGGCATTATCATAAACAAGCCGAGCATTCGCATGCCAAAGATACCCGCCAGGGTAAAGGATGCCCGCCGTTCACGGGGGCTAAAACCTTGCTCGTCGCTCATGAGTCCTCTTGTGACGTCAAATAATACAAATAGAAAGAGACCTAGTTTAGCACGGGGGGCCTGTCAAGATTAATCCTTATTCATACTTGGCGGGCTATTGATCCAATGCCATACTAGCCGATCGAATTTACAGCTAGGTGAAGTTGCAGATGAAGAAAATCGAAGTACGCGGGGCCCGCACCCATAACCTGAAAAATATCAGTCTGGATTTACCCCGAGATAAACTGATAGTGATCACTGGCTTATCGGGTTCGGGCAAGTCTTCCCTCGCCTTCGATACTCTCTATGCAGAAGGCCAACGCCGCTATGTGGAGTCGTTGTCGGCCTATGCCCGCCAGTTTCTTTCTTTGATGGAAAAGCCCGATGTGGATCATATCGAAGGCTTATCGCCGGCGATTTCCATCGAGCAAAAGTCCACTTCCCATAACCCGCGATCCACAGTGGGCACCATTACCGAGATTTACGATTACCTGCGTCTGTTGTTTGCCCGCGTGGGTGAGCCGCGCTGCCCCACACACTCGCTGCCGCTGACTGCCCAAACCGTCAGCCAGATGGTTGATAAGGTCTTGGAGCAGCCGGAAGGCGAAAAATTAATGCTGTTGGCACCCGTAGTGCGGGATCGTAAAGGTGAGCACATTAAGCTGCTAGAAAGCCTAGCGGCACAAGGCTATATTCGCGCGCGGATCGACGGTGAAGTCTGTGATCTTTCAGATCCGCCTACTCTTGAGCTGCAAAAAAAGCACACCATAGAAGTAGTAGTGGATCGCTTTAAGGTGCGCGACGATCTGCAACTGCGTTTGGCCGAATCCTTTGAAAACGCGCTTGAGCTGTCCGGTGGTATCGCCTCGGTAGTGGCCATGGACGACGACTGCGATACCGAGCTGGTGTTTTCTGCCAACTTCGCTTGTCCGCAATGTGGTTATTCCATTGCCGAGCTAGAGCCGCGCATCTTTTCCTTTAATAACCCAGCCGGTGCCTGTGATAGCTGTGATGGCTTAGGGGTGCAGCAGATCGTTGATCCTGAAAAGGTGATCAGTAATCCGGAGTTGAGTTTATCAGGCGGCGCCATTAGAGGCTGGGATAAGCGCAGCTATTACTATTACCAGATGCTGACCTCTTTAGCCGCCCATTATCACTTCGACTTAGAAGTGCCCTACCAAGACTTGGCACCAGAGATCCAACAAGCCGTACTTTATGGTTCGGGGCGCACCAGCATCGACTTCAAATACATGAACGACCGCGGCGATGTACTGGTACGCAAACACCCCTTTGAGGGCATATTGCACAATATGGAGCGTCGCTATCGCGAAACCGAGTCTAACTCGGTACGTGAAGAACTGGGTAAATACCAAAGTAACCGCGCTTGCCCCACTTGCAGCGGTGCCCGTTTAAAAGAAGGCCCTCGCAACGTGTTTGTGGCGGATCATACTTTGCCGCAAGTGGCGAACATGGCCATCGGCGACGCCCACGCCTTCTTTAGTAATATGGAGCTCACCGGCCAAAAGGCGCAAATTGCCGATAAGATTTTCAAGGAAATTTGCGCCCGCCTCGGCTTCTTGGTTAACGTCGGCCTTAATTACCTGACCTTATCGCGCAGTGCCGATACTTTATCCGGCGGTGAAGCCCAGCGCATTCGCTTGGCCAGCCAAATTGGCGCCGGGCTAGTAGGCGTGATGTATGTCTTAGACGAACCCAGTATTGGCTTGCATCAGCGGGATAATGAACGCTTACTGACTACCTTGGTGCACCTGCGCGATATCGGCAATACGGTAATCGTGGTAGAGCATGACGAAGATGCCATTCTCGCCGCCGACTATGTATTGGATATTGGCCCCGGTGCCGGGGTGCACGGCGGTTATATAGTGGCAGAGGGCACGCCTGCCGAGGTAATGGCTAACCCCAACTCTTTAACTGGTGCTTATTTGTCTGGCAGAAAGTGCATTGCCATTCCTGAGCAGCGCACGCCAACGGGTGAGCACTGGCTAACCTTGAAAGGTGCCACTGGCAACAACTTACAAAATGTCGATTTAACCATACCGCTGGGCTTAATGACCTGCGTCACCGGCGTGTCTGGCTCAGGTAAATCTACGCTGATCAACAACACCTTATTCCCCATTGCCCATCGTGAGCTCAATAAAGCCACGGTTAGCCAGCCCGCGCCCTATCGCACCATAGAAGGCATGGACAAGTTAGATAAGGTAGTGGATATCGACCAAAGCCCGATTGGTCGTACCCCGCGTTCTAACCCCGCCACTTATACCGGTATTTTCACACCGATTCGTGAGCTGTTTGCTGCCACTCAAGAGTCTCGCTCTCGCGGTTATAAGCCGGGCCGGTTCTCGTTTAACGTAAAAGGCGGCCGCTGTGAGGCCTGCCAAGGCGATGGCTTGATCAAGGTGGAAATGCACTTCTTGCCGGACGTGTATGTGCCTTGTGATGTGTGTAAGCGCAAACGTTATAACCGTGAAACGCTGGAGATTAAGTACAAAGGCTTAAGCATTCACGAAGTGCTGGATATGACAGTGGAAGAAGCCTGTGAGTTTTTTGCACCTGTGCCCGCCATTCATCGCAAGCTGCAAACGCTGATGGACGTAGGTTTGTCTTATATTCGCCTCGGCCAGTCCGCCACGACTTTATCCGGTGGTGAAGCCCAGCGGGTGAAGCTAGCTAAAGAGTTGTCGAAACGCGATACCGGCCAAACCCTGTATATCTTGGATGAGCCAACCACAGGCCTGCACTTTCAAGATATTCAGCTATTGCTTACGGTATTGCATCGCCTGCGGGATCACGGCAATACGGTGGTGATTATCGAACACAACTTGGATGTGGTGAAAACCGCAGACTGGATAATCGATATGGGTCCAGAAGGCGGCAGCGGCGGCGGTCAAATTTTGGTAGCCGGCACTCCGGAGCAAGTGGCCGCTCACCCCGAATCCCACACGGCCCGCTTCTTACGGCCGATGTTGGAGAAAGCAGCGTCCAACGCCCAGCACCAAGCGCCGAGCTAAAAACAGGCACTTTTCCTATGCCGTCGTACCGGACTTGCTCCGGTATCTTGTTTGGGCTTTTCAAGACACCAAGAACGAGATCCTGACGTCCGTCAGGAAGACGGCCAAACCACAAAACATCCCGCTCTTATACCGCCGTACCGGACTTGCTCCGGTATCTTGTTTTGGCTTTTCAATACACCAAGAACGAGATCCTGACGTCCGTCAGGAAGACGGCCAAACCACAAAACATCCCGCTCTTATACCGCCATACCGGACTTGCTCCGGTATCTTGTTTGCGCTTTCAAGACACCAAAACGAGATCCTGACCTTCGTCAGGATGACGGCCAAACCACAAAACATCCCGCTCTTATACCGCCATACCGGACTTGCTCCGGTATCTTGTTTGGGCTTTTCAAGACACCAAAACGAGATCCTGACGTCCGTCAGGATGACGGCTTAACACAGTCCTTTACCGTTTGTGTTTAGCTGGGCGCTCGGCGCTTGGTGCCGAGCGCTATTTCTCCTGCAACTGCACTTTAAACATCTTTGGCCACAGCTTGCCGGTGAGATAAAACACCTGTTCTTGCTCATCATAAGCAATGCCATTGAGTACGGCTTCTGGGTCTCGACCGCGCCCGCTAGCGGCTATCACTGCACTGGCGTCTATTTCGGCCTCTACTCGTCCCGTGGTTTTATTGATGCGCACTAGCCTGTGATCCTGCCAAATATTGGCATAGATATACTCACCGACGCAGGCCAATTCATTTAGCAGGTTTAGCGGCTCGCCGTGTAGCGTTACGCTCACCTGACTATGTAATGAAAAATCCTGAGGATTGCGTTGCTGCAAAGTGCTTGAGCCATCACTCATCCACAACTGCTCGCCATCAAAGCATAGGCCCCAGCCCTCGCCTTGATAGTGAAACACTTGCTGCAAACTCAAGTCTGCCAGGTCATATACCAGCGCTTGGCCTTCTCGCCAAGTGAGCTGGATTAGCTGTTGGCCAACCCGCGCCAATCCTTCACCAAAATATCCAGATTCCAGCTTACGTTTCGCCACTACCTCGCCAGTAGTTGGCTGCACTTTACGCAGGCTACTGTGGCCATATAAACCGGTACTCTCATAAAAGTGCCCTTTATAGAGCAAGAGCCCTTGGGTAAACGCTGCTGGGTCGTGCGGTAACTCTGCAAGTATCTTTATGCCTAATTGCTCAACCGAACTATTAGCCGATACCTCGACACTGCTCAGGCACAGCACAATCGCGAGCAGCCACTGCTTGCTGCCCACCGCCGTCAGCCATTGGCAAATGACACTCGGTTGTTTATCTCTGTAGCGAGCCTGAATCTGCGTGCGTTGCAGCTCACTTTTCTGTTTACGCATAACTGTGGGGCCTTGAATGTCGGTTGTTGTCGCAACCCTGCTGCAACTTAATAACGCCCCAAATGGAGCTAAGCTATTGATGAATAAGGACTAGCAAACTGCAATCGCCGTCACAAGCTAACTTAAAAGTAGAAAGCCTACTTGTTATCTCACTCATTTAAATGGGAATTTAGTATGATAATGCTATCTAATGGCACGCTTAACAGTAAGCCAACCAAAAGCTAATAATAAGTCATCTAAAGCGCTAGCTACCGCTCTCGGGAGCCTAACGCACTAATATATATTCAGGAGCATAATATGAAGAAGCTATTTAAATTCCTTAACCCTTTGCTGGTTTTGTCATTATTGATGGGCACCATGCCGGTCATGGTACAGGCGCAGCCTAGCCAGTTAGTCTCCACCCAGAGTGCACTGGATGCAGTACAAATTAGTGCTGAGCGTACGCGCATCAATGATTTATTGGCACGCAACGACGTACAAGAGCAATTGGTCAGCTACGGCGTAGAGATGAGCGAAGTTGAAGCCCGTGTTGCTGCCATGACCGACCAAGAAGTGCTGCAAATGGCTGATCAGTTAGACAATATGCCTGCCGGTGCTAACGCCGTTATCGGTGCCTTGCTCACTGTATTCATTGTGTTATTGATCACAGACCTGCTGGGCTTAACCAACGTATTCCCCTTCACTCGCTAATGACTCACTTTAGCCTGTTAAAAAACGTCCGCCCTGCGGGCGTTTTTTCATTATTAGCCTTAGGCTCATTATTATTGCTCACCGGCTGTGCCGCCCAACCACAGTTATCCGCTGCGGTAAAAGCGCAATTGCCTAGCCAATCCTTTGTTACCGGCGTGCCCTTTTACAGCCAGCGCGACTATCAATGTGGTCCTGCGGCATTAGCCATGTCCTTAGCCGCCAGCGGTCAAGAGGTCAGCGTAGACACCTTGATCCCGCAGGTGTTTTTGCCTGGACGCGAAGGCAGTGTGCAGCCGGAAATGCTGGCCACGGTACGCCGTCATCAGCGTATTAGTTATGCGCTCGATGGCAACTTTGATGCGCTATTAACAGAAGTGGATGCGGGCCATCCAGTAGTGGTATTACAAAACCTCGGCCTGTCTTTTGCGCCTATGTGGCACTACGCGGTGGTGATCGGTTACAACCAAACGCCACAGCAATTACTGCTGCACAGCGGCGAACAGTCGCGCCAAGTCATGAGCATGAGTCGCTTCAACGCTACTTGGGCACGCAGCCAACACTGGGCCATGGTTGCCCTTGCTCCTGGCCAATTACCGCAGAGCATTACGCCTCAGGTAGCCGCCGACAGCATCACCGCCTTTGAAGCCGTAGCCGGTGCCCGCGCCGCCCTGCCCGCTTGGCAAGCAGTTACGACACGCTGGCCAAACTACGCCTTGGGCTGGTTTGCACTGGGTAATACGTTACATGCCAATCAAGATCCAGTGGCCGCCACTGCAGCTTTTAAGCAGGCCACCCAAGTGGATGCCACTTTGGCCGCCGCATGGTTGAACCTTGGGCTAACGCAGCAAGGTTTAGGCGATAAGCAAGCCGCCCGCGCCAGCTTACAAAAAGCCGCCGCTCTCCCCGGCAAGTGGCAAGCCCAAGCCCAGCAGGCGTTCGCAGACAGCCAGCGATAGCGCAAAGCTTATCGAAAGCAAATAGTACTCAGCAATAAAAGATAATAAAAAAGACACCGCCTGCACCGGCGGTGTCTTTTTTTGGGTGGGCCAGAGCGTGTTTTATACCATTCTGGAAATATAACTGATCATATTATCCTGCTTCGCAGGACTGCCGAACAAGTTGGCAGCTACAAAAGATAAACAAGGCTCATATTAGGCTTTACTCCTCACAATTTACGCCTCACACCACATCAATGCACGACTTCATCGGAGGTCAGTCGCTTTACCAGCCTGCGGCGAGTCACTAGTCCTAAGCCTTGGCGGCCTACGGGTAAAAGAAAGCCAGCACTGTCTTCTTGCTGCAGTGTTTGTAAGGCCATCAGCAAAGATGCATCTTCTGTTAAGTCACGCAGTCGTCGATTAATGGTTAACAGCGGGGTGATCCACGCCAGATCGTCATTGGGCTTTTTATCTTCATGTTCATGCTCGTCTTCATCCAGCGCGCTTTGATATTGCTGATAAGCGTGGCGCAGCGACTCTTGTTTTAATAAATAACTGTGCTCGCCATCGCGTACCACTACCCACGGTTGAGGCGGTGCTAATACGCCGCTAACACTACTATCGACAGCCATATCTAACTCTGCAAAATTAAAGCTCGCTAACTCAGATAAATAACGCTGGGCCAAGGCGGTGCGCAGTGGGTCCGTATGCAGTAAGCGGCCTCGCTTCTTTAGCAAAGTAAGAATTAACGACGGCTGACCAAAGCCATGCTGACACACTAGATTAGCGGTCAGCACCACCGTCATGGCGGGAAACATCGCCTCGGCACTTAGCGATAGTTCCAAAACCGCAGCAATCGCCGCCAAAGGGGCATTTAACACGGCACCCATCATGGCGGCCATGCCTAACAATGCATACAAACCAGGCTCTGAGTTACCGGGCAGAATAGCGCCAGCCACGCCACCGGCACACACGCCCAGCATCAACATGGGGGCAATTTGGCCGCCGGGCACGCCGAGTCCAATGGCGCCGGCGGTGGCCAGCAACTTAGCGAGCAAGATAATAAACAACAGCTTGATGGGTACTTGGTCGCTTAAGGCAAGATTAATAGTGTCATAACCTGAGCCTAATATTTCTGGCACCCACACCGCTAAGCTGCCGGTAATTAATCCCGCCAGCAATAATTTAAGCGCGCGAGATTGAAGTGGAAAACGCAAAAATAATCGCACTAAATAATGAAACAACACCGCCACTAAGCCCATCCACAAGCCAGTCGCTAATAGGCCCGGCATATCGCCATAATCGGCTAAGGATAAATTGGCCGGCGCTAACACCGCATGGGGCCAAGCAGAAGATGAGTAAAGGCGGAAGCACTCACCGCAGAGGCAATAATGGGGGCAAAGCCAAGAATGCTGTATTCCATCAGCACCACTTCCATGGCAAACAGCACGCCCGCTAAGGGTGTGTCAAATGCCGCTGAAATTGCCGCCGCCGTGCCGCAACCCACCAACAAACGTAACTGACTGGGTGGCCTGCGGGTCATTTGGCCCAGCCAACTGGCAAGGCCGGCCCCCATTTGTACTGCTGGCCCTTCTCGCCCCACACTGTGCCCCGAGCCCAGTGAGATTAACGCTGCTACAAACTGAAACAGCGTATTGGCCAGCGGCAAGCGGCCGCCACCAAACTGTAAACGTTCCAACACATAGGCTAAGCCCACCGTCTGAGCCGAGGCTGGCGTGATGCGATACAGCAAAATTAATAGTAGGCTGCCCAGTATCGGTAAACCAAAGCGCCACGCCATTGATAAAGACTCAAAATCTTCTAATGAGTTGCCATTAAGCCAACTTAACACCAAATTCAGCAAGCCAATAAAGCTCGCCATCACTAAGCCTGCCAGCACTCCTATTACACAGCCCAGCAGCACTAGCGGCAGCAGGCTGTGTGAAGGTCGGCTAAACAGCCGACGCAAGGTGTGCTTGGCATGGCTCATCGGTTAACGGGCCTCCTGCTGCACTGTGGGCTGCGCAAGTACCCACTCCAGCAGCGCTTGACTTAAACGTGCCTGCGCCACAGCAAAGGCGGCCACCACGGCGGGCACCTCTGCAGTTGCCGTGGGCTCGGTCACGCTAAAACGGCGGCTGGCTAACAAGGTGCGGCTATTAGGGTCTATCCACTGGGCGTCAAAATGGATAACCACAGTGGGCTGACCGTTAATATATTCAGTTTGAAAAGCGCGCAAACTGCCCGCCAACTCGCGATCCGCTGCCAGCGGTTTACTGTCATTAATAACGTGCTGAATGCGCCCGCTTTGTAGCCACGCATCCGTCACTTGGTCACGAAATAAGATCGGCACGCTGCTTGCCCAACGCGCACCTTGGTAAGCACTCAGTTGGTTATCGGCAGGGATCACGGCAATGCGATTGCTGACCAGTAAGCCACTGCTATCCGGCTGTTTAATGCGCACCGTCAGCGCCAATGCTGGCGGGGTAGTAACGTTTGAGTGAGCAGTCTGTACCGGCGGTAGGCGATAAAAAACCACCGGCTCCGTTTTAGGCAAAATAGAGCAGCCGCTTAAGCCCGTGACACTTAAGCCCACTAGCATAACGGCGCTGGCAGAGCCGAAAACAGAGTTAAGACGCCGATTCAAGCCCGAAAAAATGCGCGGTAAACAGTGAAATAGAGCTGTGCTCATGGTTTAAACTCCTTAATGCGTTCGCCGCCCAGCAAGAAGTCGCTCGGGTCTTGCTCTAATTTTCGCGACACCACGCCTAAACTTTGTAAGGTCGCACGCAGCTCCAACAAGGTGGGCTCCAGCTCGCCTAGGCTGTGTAAGCCTGACGCTAATGCAGGCTGATTATCCTTTAGTAACGACTCTAATTGCTGACTGCTGCGCGACAGTGCCGCCATGCCAGTATCTGCATTGCGAAATAATCGCTCTCCTTTTGCATTAAACTGGCCCTCTAATTGACCAAGCAAACTTGCAGCCCGTTCCATGGTAATTTTCATCTGCTGACTGGCGGTGGCTAAATCTTGAATACCTTGGCCCAGATCGTTTTTTTGCTCGGCTATCACGCCAGTCGTGGCTTCCAGATTAATCAACACTTGGCTAAAGTGCTGATTATTTTCTTCTGAAAAAAGTGCATTGGCATTTTCAATTAAGGTTTTAAAGCCCGCCACTAGCTCTTCGCTGTTTAAGCGTAACTGAGCGAAGGGCGAAGGCTCAGCCACTATCACAGGTATTTCATCTTCGTCGGTCGCTAAGTCTGGGCTATCTGGCGAGCCTTCACTGAGCTGGATATTAGAAGCACCTGTAATATTGGCCAATGCTAGACGCGCTTTGGTATCGGTTTTAATCGGCGTGCGCTTGGTAATACGTACTCTCGCCCATACTTGGCGCGGATCGTCTGCATCCAGCGATAAGCGTTCTACTTCACCGACGCGAATGCCACTGTATTCCACGGCACTGCCTACGTTTAGACCGCTCACCGCCTCGCGAAAAACAATGTCATAAAGCCGAGAGTCTTGTTGGCTGCCAGATTTAACCAGCCATAAGCTAAATAATAAGATACTGGCGGCAACCGCGAGCGTAAAAAAACCAATCAACACATGATGGGCGCGGGTTTCCATTATTTGATCCTCGACTCAAGTTCGGTTGCTTGTGTGGTTGCGGATTTAGCTGCGGGTGCTGCTGCTTGTTGCGCGGCACGCCCACGAGGCCCGTGAAAGTAATCGCGGATCCAAGCGTCATCGGTGTCCGCCACCGCCGCTAGTGTATCCACCACTAGTACCCGTTTTTGCGACAATACCGCCACGCGGTCACAACAGGCATATAAGGTGTCCAAATCGTGAGTCACCAAAAATACCGTTAATTTAAGGGCATCACGCAAGGTGAGCAGAAGTCGATCGAAGGCCGCCGCCGAAATAGGATCCAGGCCGGCGGTAGGTTCATCCAAAAATAAAATATCTGGATCCAGCGCCAGAGCACGAGCCAGCGCCGCCCGTTTGATCATGCCGCCAGACAACTCAGACGGATACTTATCCACTGCCGATCGCGGCAAGCCCACCAGCGCCAGCTTAAGCTCAGCTAACCGCTTGGCCTCACTGCGCGACAGACCGGCTTGCTCAATTAACGCCAAGGCCACATTTTCCGCCAAGGTTAACGACGAATACAGCGCACCCTTTTGAAACAACACGCCCATGCGTTGTTGCAGTGGCTCGCGCTCGGCATCTGATAAGGCCAATAAGTCTTGGCCAAACACCTGCACCGAGCCTTCATCGGGTTGGCGCAAGCCCACGATAGAGCGCAGCAACACCGACTTGCCGGTGCCAGAGCCACCCACTACACCTAAGATTTCGCCCGCACGCACAGCCAAATCCAGCTGTTCGTGCACCGCATGGCTGCCAAAACGGTTGGCCAAGTTCTGCACCTTAATCACCGTTTTAGTTTCCTCAGTGATCACAGGCAGAGAGCTGACTGTCTCAGGTTTTGCCGCCTCGTTTACCATCCCATCTCCATCAGAAACAGTGCCGCAATGGCATCGAGCAAAATTACCACGAAAATAGACTGTACCACGCTCGAGGTGGTGTGCTCGCCCACAGATTGAGCGCTGCCTTGCACTTTAAAGCCTTCTAAGCAGCCGATTAGCGCTATCAAGAAGGCAAAAATCGGTGCCTTGCCCAAGCCGACTAATAAATGCTGCACAGGTACTTGCTGCAAGATTGTCATATATTGCGCAAACGAAATATCCAGCGCCAGTAAACACACTAAGGCGCCACCAAATAAGCCCGATAACATGCCGATAAAAGTCAGCAGCGGCAGCGTGATCACCAGCGCCAACATCCGCGGCAACACCAGTAATTCCATGGGATCTAGGCCCTGCGTGCGCAGTGCATCCAGCTCTTCATTCACTTTCATGGCGCCCAGTTGCGCAGTAAAAGCACTGGCGGTGCGCCCAGCCAATAAAATGGCGCTCAACAAGACACCAAATTCTCGTAAAAACGAATAAGCCACTAAATCGACCGTATATATAGTGGCGCCAAAATTTTCTAATACGGTGGCCCCCAGAAATGCCACCACCGCACCCACTAAAAAAGTGAGCAAGGCGACGATGGGCACCGCATTCAGACCGCACTGCTGTATCTGTGCCACCAAAGCGGTAATGCGCCAGCGCGCGGGGATAAATAGAGTGCGGGCTAGCGTGCTTAACGTGAGCCCCATAAAACCCAGCAACATCACAAACTGCTGCCAGCCGCTCACCATGTTCTCCCCTAAGCGAGCCACACTATCTGCCCAGCGGTTAGGTGCTTGAGGTGTGGGTTCCTCTTGATCCATGGCCTCTAGCACGGCTAATAATAAGGCCTGCCGCTCCGATGAGAGGGCCTCGGCCTCAGGTAATAGCCGCCGAAAAGTACTAATGCCTAGCTGGTCAATCAACAAAGCGGCGCCCGCGGTATCCAGGGCATTCAAGTCGCTGGCATCCAGCTGAGTTAGCTCATCTTGCGCCGCGCTTGCCAAGGGGCGTAGCCGTTGAGTGAGTTCGCTGTAATGGGCTAAAGTCCAACTGCCTATTATCTGCACACAGCCTGCTTGTACCTTTATGCTGGGTGAGCTGTCGGTTTCCATAGAATCGGCCTCTATTACGCATCTACTACCAATTACACATTGTCTGGCATCATGGCTATAACCACAACAAGTAGGCGGTTTTATGCTAGGATCTTGCCACTTTTAGTCATGAGATGAGAAAATAAATCATGTCCATAGAACAACAATTATTGGCCCGTAGCGAGCACAGCTGCGAATTATGTAAAGCGACAGCTAACTTAGACCTGCACGCCGTGGCTCCTTATGAGGCAGACAGTGCCGAACATTGCGCGCTGTTATGCACAACTTGCCAGCAAGAATTGGATGCGCCACAAGATCAAAATCACTGGCGTTGCTTGAACGATAGCATGTGGAGCACAGAGCCAGCGGTACAGGTTTTGGCTTGGCGCACCCTAAAAAAGCTGTCCGGTGAAGGCTGGGCACAAGACTTGTTGGATATGCTATATCTGCCGCCAGAAGTACAAGAATGGGCTGAAATTGGTTTTTCCGAGCCCGAAGAAGATGAAGGCGAGGCCTTATTCGATAGCAATGGCGTACGCTTACAGACCGGTGATTCAGTCACCATTATTAAAGACTTAGACGTGAAAGGCGCCGGCTTTACCGCTAAACGTGGCACCACGGTGAAAAATATCAGCCTTAACGCCAGTTTAGCAGGCCACATTGGTGGCCGCGTTAACGGTGTACAAATTCAATTGGCCGTGCAGTTCTTGAAGAAAGTCTAAAAACCAGTGAGGGGTGAATAGTGAGGTGTTGTCAAACACCTCACTATTATAAATTTGGCGTTTGCCCCTCACCTATACATTTTTTAGAATACAGTGGCGAACCCGCCTTTAAGGTTATCTTTAGCTTAGCGCTGGCCTATCTTACGCTTAACCCCTTACACCTCACATTCTTTAAGCAGGTCTCTAATGTATAAATTAGTATTTTTCGTACCTGAGTCGCATCTGGAACAAGTAAAATCAGCGGTGTTTGCTACCGGCGCGGGAAAAATTGGCGACTACGAACAGTGCTGCTTTGAAACCCGTGGCACCGGGCAATTTAAGCCTTTAGCCTCTGCTAACCCTTTTATCGGCCAAGCTGGCATTGTTGAACAAGTAGCAGAGGTACGAGTAGAGTTAGTGTGTGATGATGCTCTGATCCGCACCGCCATTAGTGCTCTAAGAACCGCCCACCCTTATGAAGAACCCGCCTTCGACGTTTGGCAGCTGAGTGATCTTATACTCAGTGAGGAGTAAGGTGTTAAGCGTGCAGGGAACCAGCCAAAGACGGCCTGCCTTGACGCCTCACCCTTCACTTCTCACTCTATATAGGAACCCACTATGTCGACCTCTTCCTCCCAAGCCAATGATACTGAAGCCAGTTACACTCAAGCCTGCCCATTGGGTTGGATCACGCTCGCAACCCGCACTGATGCCAATCAGCAAGAAGTGATCACGGCGCTGCATTTTAGTGATGAGGTTGCCGCCATGATCGCCCCCAGCACGCCCTTGCAGCAAGAGGCGTGTCAGCAGTTGGATGAATACTTTGCCGGTTCTCGCCAGCAATTTAATTTACCGCTGGCTCCGCAAGGTACCGCGTTTCAGCAACAGGTGTGGCAAGCACTGCTGACCATTGCTCATGGTGAGCATCGCAGTTATAAAGACATAGCCCTGAGTATTAATAACCCCAAGGCGATGCGGGCCGTGGGGCTGGCCAATAGCCGTAATCCCATTGCACTGATCATTCCTTGTCATAGGGTAATTGGCGCCAGCGGTAAGTTAGTCGGCTACGCAGGCGGCATAACGCGCAAGGCGTGGCTACTCAATCACGAAGCCTCAATACAGCCAATGTCGAAAAAGCCCAGTCTTTAGCTGGTTTATGTGTGCGAGATCTCGCAAAGAAAAAGCAGCATAGTCCCTTTCTTACCCCAGATTAACGCCACCAATTATCTATTACTCATTGTAAATCAACACCTTAACAAAAGTCACTTTAACGTAGCGTTAGATTTAAGTACGCAACTCGCCGCCTTAGCGTCGATAAGCGGGTTATTATGTTTGGGCAAGGAGCAAAGCGCCCGTCAGGAAGACAGGCGGCCAGGATGGCAAGGACTTCACAGTCAGTGATGCGGACACCTCAAGGATAAGAGGCAGACTCGGTGAGGAACACTGAGCATCAGGATGATAGACAGGACTGCCTGAAGGATCAGGAAAGGGAAGCGAACAAGGAAAGCGCACGTCAAGGATTGCAGGGAGCAAAGCGGTTTACGGATAAGCCAAAACAGACGTTCAAAAAGGGGCAACTTAGGTTGCCCCTTTTCTATTGCGTAAAAACCCGCTCTAAAGCTCAACAGACTCACATAACAAAAAAACCGCCATTCTGATATTTGCAGAATGACGGCTCCGTGACTGTATGGCTATTACTAAGTGACGACCGCTTACCCCTTAAAGCTCACGTCGTGTGCAGCATCACATTCTAATCACTAAACAATCTATGCCTTGACGCACCAATTGCTCACAGGCCTGCTTGGCTTCATTTTGCAGTAATCCCACCAACTGAGCGCGATACAAGGTTTGCCCGCCCACACTGGCAGGATTCACGGCCATGTTGCTCTGCTGGGTATTACCGAGCCGGCGCGCGGCGTCGGCGGCCCGATCTTTAGCTTGTTCTAACGCTCTAAATGACCCGACTTGTACCGCCCAAGCTTGCTCGACACTAAAAGTGGGCGCCGAGTTAGACTGGATCACGCTAGCACCCGTTTTTGCAGTTTGAATCGGCGCTTGCTGAATCGGTTTAATTTGCGAGGTAGGCGGATTTATTTTAGCCGCTTGGGTTTGCTGAGCTTCCTGTCTCGTTACTTGGCGTACGGTTTCGCTGCTAATCACTATCTTACTGGCCGGCGGTGCCGCTTGACGCGCCTGCTGCGCCGCCTTAGGAGAAACTTTAGCTATCTGCTCCGCACGAATAAAGCTTTTATCCAACAAGGCAGCCATGGCCGCATCTCGAGATTGGGACGTGCGCCCGCCCATCACTACCGCCACTAAACGGTGCTTACCTTTTTTAGTAGAAGTCGCCACGTTAAAGCCTGAGGCATTGATATAACCAGTTTTCATGCCGTCTGTGCCTGGGTAGTTTTTTATCAGGCGATTATGGCTATGGTAAGTACGGCCGCCATAAGTAAAAGACGGCGTCGAGAAGTAATGATAATACTTGGCGTGATCTTTCATTAAGCGCATCGACAAGATAGATAAGTCACGAGCCGTGGTTTGCTGACCGCTATTAGGTAAGCCGGAGGCATTGCGAAAGGTGGTGGAATTCATCTTCAATGCCTTGGCTTTTCTGGTCATCATCTGGGCAAATTGACTTTCGGTGCCACCCAGAGCTTCCGCCACGACCACGGCAGCGTCGTTAGCCGAGCGCACCACTAAGGCAGGGATGGCATCACGCACTCGTAAACGGTCGCCCTTTTTTAAGGAGATATTAGTTTGTGGCATGGAGGCCGCATGCGCCGACACCGGCATGCCGGTATCCAGTTTTAATAACTTGTTGTCCATGGCTTCAAACAATAAATATAAGGTCATCATCTTAGTTAATGAAGCGGGATAGCGCGCCGCGTCTGCATATTCGGAATGCAGTACCTCGCCGCTATCGGCATCTAATACGATGGCCGCATAGCGCGGGTTCGTTTGGGCATGGGCAGAGCTAATAGCAGAGCACAGCAGTACCATGGTCAGTAGCCATTTGACTGTATCCCTACTTTTTGCAATTAACATGGCAACTAACATCGCAGGCTCCCTAAAGGTGGTATAAATGGCGCAGACGCTACGTGATTGCTGGAATGCTGTCCAGCAATTCAACGCTACGCCCCTAAAATTATCGGCTGATTTTAGCCGCGGGTCTTCTATGATTCACTAATCGATTGACCTTAATACTAAGCCGCTTAACGGTGCTTTGGCAGCCAGTGAGTGAATAAAAAGGCGCCTAAGGCGCCTTTGTAACTCATATCGTGACTTAGATATCGTGACTTAGGTCAGTCAAATCCATGAGATAAACGGCTCTCGCCCTGCGTTATTAAGCGCTCAGGTTAGGCGCCAGCCACTTTTCGGCTTGTTCGCGAGTCATGCCTTTACGGTCGGCATAATCAAGTAACTGATCTTCTTGAATTTGCGCCACCGCAAAGTAGCGAGTATTCGGATAAGAGAAATAGAACCCCGCCACAGCCGCACCCGGCCACATGGCAAAAGACTCGGTCAGTTTCATGCCGATACGCTGCTCTACTTCTAGCCAGTCCCACAGCGTACCTTTTTCGGTATGCTCAGGACAAGCCGGATAACCAGGAGCCGGACGAATGCCTACGTATTTTTCGCGCACTAGCTCTTCGTGGCTTAGCTGCTCATCTGCCGCATAACCCCAGTGCTCACGGCGCACCCGCATGTGTAGATACTCAGCAAAGGCTTCCGCCAAGCGGTCAGCAACCGAACCCGCCAAGATGGCATTATAATCATCTTCATCTTCTTTATAACGACGAATGATGTCTTCCTCACCAATCCCGCCGGTCACCGCAAAACCGCCCACGTAATCGGGCTGAGTGCCTTTGGGGGCCACGTAGTCGGCTAAGCAATAGTTAGGGAAACCGTCTTTCTTCTCGGTTTGTTGACGTAAGAAGCGCAAGGTTTGCAGTACCTCGGTGCGGGATTCATCAGCGTAAATTTCTACATCGTCGCCCACACTGTTCGCAGGAAATAAGCCAATCACACCGGCGCAACGCAAGGTGCCGTCTTGTTCAAGCTTATCGAGCATGGCTTGTGCATCCGCAAACAACTTGGTGGCTTCCACACCCACTACTTCATCTTCCAAGATGCGCGGATACTTACCGGCCAAACCCCAGGTCATAAAGAACGGAGACCAGTCAATGTATTCGCGCACCACTGAGATGGGCGTGTCATGAAATTCATGTATACCCGACTTTGCCGGCACCGGCGGCACATAGGTTGCCCAATCGATGTCGACCTTGTTAGCACGCGCCTCAGCCAGCGTCACCGGCTTGGTGCGCGGCTTCTTACGGGCATGCTGATCGCGTACCACGTCGTATTCTTTACTTAAGCGCTCGACAAAGGCCGGCTTATTCTCTTTGCTAAGCAGAGTTTGCACCACACCCACGGCGCGGGAGGCGTTAGACACATACACCACTGGTTGATCGTAGTTTTGCTCAATCTTCACCGCAGTGTGCGCTTTAGAGGTAGTGGCCCCCCCAATGAGCAGCGGCATGGTAAAACCTTGGCGCTGCATTTCTTGCGCCACATGCACCATTTCATCAAGTGAGGGCGTGATCAGGCCCGATAAGCCAATCATGTCCGCATTCACTTCGCGCGCAGTCTGCAAGATTTTCTCGCAGGGTACCATCACGCCTAAGTCGATCACTTCAAAGTTATTACACTGCAGTACTACGCCGACGATATTCTTACCAATATCGTGTACGTCGCCCTTTACGGTGGCCATCACTACACGACCATTGGTTTGGCCGACTTCTTTGCTGGCCTCAATGTAAGGGTTTAAGTGGGCTACGGCACGCTTCATCACCCGTGCGGACTTCACCACTTGCGGTAAGAACATTTTACCGGCACCAAATAAGTCACCGACCACGTTCATGCCATCCATCAACGGACCTTCAATCACGTCTAATGGCCGGACTGCTTCAAGACGAGCTTCTTCCGTGTCTTCTTCAATAAAGTCCGTTAAGCCTTTAACGAGGGAATGCGCCAAGCGCTCATTCACCGGCCAGCTGCGCCATTCCAGATCTCGTGGGTCTATGGCCTCGCCGCCACTGTTACGATAACGCTCAGCGATTTCTAATAAGGCTTCGGTGGCGCCGTCGTTTTCGTTGAGCACCACGGCGATGACTTTTTCTTTTAACTCCGGCTCAATATCTTCATAAATCGCCAGCTGACCGGCGTTGACGATACCCATGTCCATGCCGTTGCGTACCGCATGATACAAAAACACCGAATGGATGGCTTCACGCACCACTTCGTTACCACGGAACGAGAATGACACGTTCGATACGCCACCGGAGATCATGGCGTGGGGCAAATTGGCTTTGATATCTTTCACTACTTCGATGAATTCCACCGCGTAGTTGTTGTGCTCTTCGATACCGGTCGCCACGGCGAAGATATTGGGGTCGAAGATAATATCTTCCGGCGGAAAGCCGACTTCATCCACCAAGATGCGATAGGCGCGCTCGCAAATCTCATATTTACGCTCACGGGTATCCGCTTGGCCCACTTCATCGAACGCCATCACGATCACGGCGGCACCATAACGGCGCACCAACTTGGCCTGCTCAATAAACTGCTCAACGCCTTCTTTCATGGAAATCGAGTTAACGATGCCCTTGCCTTGAATACATTTTAGGCCGGCTTCGATCACTTCCCACTTAGAGGAGTCAATCATGATGGGCACGCGCGAGATATCCGGCTCACCGGCAATCAGGTTCAAAAAGCGCGTCATACAGGCTTTTGAGTCCAACATGCCTTCATCCATGTTGATATCGATGATCTGGGCGCCACTTTCTACCTGTTGCAGCGCCACTTGCAGCGCTTCGTCGTACAACTCTTCTTTGATTAAGCGCTTAAACTTGGCCGAGCCGGTAACGTTAGTGCGCTCACCGACGTTTACAAACATGGTGTCGGAAAAAATATTAAAAGGTTCAAGGCCCGACAAACGACAAGCAGGGGTAATTTTTGGCAACACCCGCGGCTTAATGCCCGCTACCACTTCAGCCATCACCCGAATATGCTCAGGCGTGGAGCCACAACACCCACCCACCAAGTTTAAGAAGCCACTCTGGGCCCATTCGCGAATATGCTCTGCCATCTCAAAGGCTTCCAGATCATATTCACCAAAGGCGTTGGGCAAACCGGCGTTGGGGTGCGCAGACACGTAGGTTTCACTGATGCGTGATAATTCTTGTACGTATTGGCGTAACTCGTTAGGGCCCAGCGCACAGTTCAAACCAAAGGAGATGGGGTTGGCATGGCGTAACGAATGATAAAAGGCTTCGGTGGTTTGACCGGTGAGGGTTCGGCCAGAAGCATCGGTTATGGTGCCGGAAATCATCACCGGAATACGGGTGCCCAGCTTATCGAACAGCGTTTCAATGGCGAACACTGCCGCTTTAGCGTTCAGCGTATCGAAGATAGTTTCGATCATGATCAGGTGGCAGCCACCGTCAATCAGCGCTTGGGTAGCTTCGGTATAGGCCGCCACCAATTGGTCGAAAGAGACGTTACGGTAACCCGCATCGTTTACGTCCGGCGAGATAGAGGCGGTACGATTGGTGGGGCCAAGCACACCGGCCACAAAGCGCGGCTTATGGGGCTCTTTTGCCGTCCACTCATCGGCCACTTTGCGGGCCAATTTCGCCGCTTCAACGTTCATTTCGCGGGCCAACGATTCCATTTGGTAATCGGCCATGGCGATGTGAGTGGCGTTAAAGGTGTTGGTTTCGATAATGTCCGCGCCGGCCGCAAAGTAATCGCTGTGAATTTGAGCGATCAATTCCGGTTGGCTAAGCACTAATAAATCGTTATTACCTTTAAGATCGGACGGCCAATCAGCGAAGCGTTCGCCGCGGTAAGCCGCCTCATCCAGTCGGTGGGACTGGATCATGGTGCCCATGCCCCCGTCAATAATAAGAATTCGTTCGGCAAGCGCCTGTTCGAGCTGGGAAAAAACGGGGGATCTGGACACTGTCTACTCCTGTTACAACCTGATTCCGTATGCGGTCGTCATGTTATCACACAAAGCCGAATTCGAAATCCAGACATCCACAGCTCCGAGCAGAATATATTCGTTCAGCTTAACCAGAGTGGAGAAATTTAGCGCAGTTTTTATTAGTGCCAAGTTCGCGATTAAGGCACAATATGGCACGGGCAAAGACCCGCTAACTTAGCTTGCAACTATAATAAAATATCAAATCGGAACTGTCCTCAATGAGCGTCTATTACACTCTGTGTTTTTTGGCGGCCACGGCGATCACCATTGCCTTCGTCAATCAATACATAATGAAAATTCAAACCACCATTGCCATTACCTTTGGCGCCCTGATTATCTCCATCCTCATGTTAGTGCTCGGTAAAACCACCTGGCCCGAGCTGCAACAACACGCCGTCACTACCCTAGAAACCGTCGATTTTGGTGAATTCCTGTTACAAGGTATTCTCGGATTTTTGCTGTTTGCTGGCGGCCTGGGTATTAACTTACCGGCCATGAAGAGCCAAAAGTGGGAAATTTTCGTACTGGTGATTTTTGGGGTGATAATTTCCACCGCCGTGGTCGCCACCGGCCTGTGGTTGTTGGCTTATGCCGCCAGCATTCCACTGCCCTTTATTTACTGCCTGCTGTTCGGCGCACTTATCTCTCCTACCGACCCCATTGCAGTATTAGCGATTGTGAAAAAACTGGGTGCACCAGAACAAATAGCCATTCAAATTGAAGGCGAGTCCTTGTTCAACGATGGCATCGGCTTGGTTATCTTCTTAACCATTTTCGCCGTGGCCTTTAGCGGTACGGAAGCCACCTTTGGCTCTGTGCTGACGCTGTTCACCCACGAAGCCATTGGCGGTATTATCTTTGGTGGTTTATTGGGGTTAATGGCACACCTGATGATCAGCGCCACCGACGACGGCTCCATGGAGCTACTGATGACGTTATGTATTCCTACCGCAGGCTTTGCTCTGGCTAACGTCCTCGGCGTCTCCGGCGCACTGGCCATGGTGGTGGCCGGTATCATGATAGGTAACTGGACTCGCTACACTGGCTTTTCAGAGCAGAGTGAAAAGTATCTGGATCAGTTCTGGCATTTATTAGACGAGTTTTTAAACGCGCTATTATTCTTGCTGATTGGCCTTGCTATGTTGCTAGTGGAATTTCATTGGCAGGCGTGGGTCTTGGTACTGGGCGCCATTCCGTTAGTACTGGCCGGTCGCTTTATTAGCGTAGCTTTGCCTTATACCGGCTTTCGTCGCTTTCGCAGTTACAACAAATACTCGATTCGGATCCTGACTTGGGGTGGCCTGCGCGGCGGACTATCACTGGCCATGGCGCTCTCGATTCCGGTTGGCGTCAAGCTGGGTGCCGATGGCCAGATTGAATTGCGCGACGTGATTTTAATGATGACCTACGCCATAGTACTGTTCTCGATTATCGTACAAGGCATGACCATAACGCCGATGATCAACAAGGCCAAGGCCGCCGAAAAAGCCGGCTTTCCGATTGATTAGGTTTTAAGAGATAGCGCCGGGCGCCCTGTTAGATGTTAACAAAAAGCCAGAGTCGAATTAATTCGACTCTGGCTTTTTTAAGCGTTTTTTTGCCACGGAAGAACGCGGAAGTGGTCACGTGCGACACGAGCCAAAGGTATTTATGGTAAGAGCCAGACCCTGTCCGATGAGGGGTTGGGTTTTGGCTCAGCCTCTTCACCCTTACCGGCTTTATTCAGATCTAATCACTATTGTTCCGTGTTCTTCCGTGGATTCCGTGGCAAATAATCTTTGAGCACTTGATTTAGCTTGGTGCTCGGCGCTGCGGTCAATCCCTGGTCAATGCTTCGCCGGTGGCACTCAAGGTATTCAAGTCATAAGGCGTTAGCTGATACACATGGTAGTTGAGCCAGTTAGCAAATAACAAATGGCCATGACTGCGCCACGTTGCCCTCGGCAAATTATCCGCATTATCATCGGGATAATAGTTTTCTGGCATCTGCGGTGCTATGCCTACTTCTAAGTCACGCTGATATTCATTATCCAGTGTATGCGGATCGTACTCAGGATGACCGGTCACAAACACTTGCCGCCCATCTGGGCTAGCCGCTAAGTAAACACCTACTTTATCGGACGCCGCCAAGATTTTTAAATCAGTTTTTTCCCGTAACAGTTCCACCGGGAAGTCTGCATAGCGAGAATGCGGCGCTAGAAACACATCATCGAAACCGCGCACTAACGGGTCGTAGCCGCCTAAGTTCTGGTGCTCATAAACGCCCGATAACTTCTCTAACCGCGTGCTCTTATCCAAGCCATATAAAATCTTCAAGCCCGCCTGCGCCGCCCAACATAAAAACAGCGTTGAGGTCACATGGCTCTTCGCCCAGTCCACAATCTGCTCTATCTTGTCCCAGTAAACCACATCGCAAAAGTCGGTCAGACCTAGCGGCGCACCGGTAATGATAAGACCGTCATAAAACTGATCTTTAATCTGCTCAAAGTCATGATAGAAACTTTCTAGATGGGACTGAGGCGTATTCTTAGACGGCCTGTCATCAATGCGCAATAAGTCGACGCCGATTTGCAGTGGCGAGTTAGATAACATACGCAGCAGCTGATTTTCGGTTTCAATTTTCTTCGGCATCAGGTTAAGTAACAGCACGCGCATTGGCCGGATTTCCTGATTAACCGCGCGGCTCTCCGTCATCACGAAGATATTTTCCTGAGACAGGACATTAGCCGCTGGCAGGCGATCGGGAATTCTAATGGGCATGAGCTTACTCCAGTACAACACAACTAAGAAAGTCTAGACATCTAGAACTCTACAACAAAGTAGCTAATCTTGTCATCCTCAACGTGTGCCAAAGGCTCAAGATACGCTAATATCGGGGGCAACACCCTTAAAGGAAAGACTATTATGGAACCTGTTATTGAACTGGTGAGCACGGGCGACGAGGTATTGACCGGCTTAATCACAGATACCAATGCCGGCTGGTTGTCTCAATTACTGCTCGAACAAGGCTGGCAAGTGCGCCGTCGCTTCACCGTCGGTGACGATAAAGCCGATTTAGTCGAGTTATTCGAACAGCGCAGTCATCAAGCAGACATAGTGATTGTCAATGGTGGCTTAGGCCCCACCTCGGATGATATTAGTGCCGAGGCCATGGCCGATGCCGCTGGTGTAACACTAGAGCTCAATCAACACTGGCTGGAGGTGATGCAGCAGAAATACGCTAGCCGTAACCGTGACATGCCCAAGAGCAACAGCAAACAAGCCATGCTGCCCCAGGGTGCCGAGTTAGTGGATAATCCGGTAGGCACCGCCTGTGGTTTCGCCGTTAAGCTGAATCGCGCCACCTTCTTCTTTACCCCAGGGGTGCCCTCTGAGCTAAAAGTGATGATGAACGACGAAATACTGCCGCGGCTACGTCAACAACTGGGTGACAATGGTCGCAGCCAAGTACGACGCTTCTTCTTGTTTGGTTTATCAGAGTCTGGCTTAAGCGACAAACTTGATGCACTCACTTGGCCCGCTGGTATTGCGCTAGGTTATCGCGCTAATCTGCCGACCATAGAGGTGAAGCTTATCATCGACACCGCAAATGCCGAGGCCATAGCGCAAGCTGAAGCACAATTGCTCGCTCAAGTCGGCACGCACCTGATTGCCCGAGACAACATGGACTTTACTGCCAGTTTAGGACCCATGTTGGTCGATAAAGACTTAATGATTTTTGAAGATGCCAGCGGTGGTCGCCTAACTGATACCATCAGTACTATCACGCGAGAGTTTGAAGGCCACTATCTTGCCGGCTTACCAGACGAAGCTGAAGAACTGGCTCATTGGCTACAAAAATCCGCACGTCCCCTCACTTTAGCCATAGGCGCCGCAGGCCCTAAAGGAGTGCCTGTAGCATTAAAAACCCAGACCGGCTGCTATGTGCAAACCTTGCAGATGCACTTTCGTGATCCGCTGTCACAGCGCCGTTTATTAGCTTTCACGGCATTAGATATGCTACGTCGTCACCTTATGAATGAAACCGTAATGATCGACTATGACATTTTGCCTTGTAGCGAGCGCCTCACCTTGCCCGCTTAACAATGCGAAAGGGCGACACCGAGTGTCGCCCTTAACATTTTTTAAGCTGATAGCTTACCGCTTCATGCTGCCCGCAGGGCTTAGCCTTGCAATCGCCACTTGGTAAGCAACGTTTCCACAGGCCTCACCATAGCTTCAGTAAATCGCTCTGCTAAAGGAGTATGAAACAACCAAGCGCCGGTGATCAAAGCCAAAGGCAGCGAACCACAAATAAAATCAGTAAACCAATGGGCTCCCGACATCACACGTGGCATCGCCAAAATAAACACCAAAGGCGCGACTACATATAAGTAACGGCGCGGAAAACGATAGCAAGCAAACAGTAAAAAGGTCGCAAAGCCAATGCCGTGATCGCTGGGGAACGAATCGCCAGACGCATCTTTGGCTTTAACATCAGGCACCAGCAGACTCACCCGCTCGGCTTGCTCATACACCACAGTGGGGCTCGCACGCTCAATGGGTAAAGCCTTACCTGCCGCCGCTTGCAGCGAGAAGCAGCCCGCCATCAATAACAATAAACAACCCATCTTCGCCCGATCACGGCCCTTCAACTGCCAAGCGTGAGAGAACACAAAGCCTGCCATCAGTAAGGCAACCGCACCATCAATCCAGCGCTGGTTAACCACGGCTACCAGATGAGCAAAACCCGGTACCGTCACTAGTCGATTATTGAACCACCAAAAAACGCCTTCATCTAGGCTTTGCCAATAACCAAAATACCAAGTAAAAAACAGAGCTAAAGCCAGCAATTGCAGTGCCAACCAGCCTTTAATATCCCAGCGCATATTCATATCTTTCATCTTTAAATGGGGCCTTTTTATACCAGATTGCCGAGAGTATTTCAGCTGAACGCTGAAATACTACCAATCGTATTAATTATTTGGCCAGCCTTGCAGCTGGATTTAATGTGATTGTTTTTTGTAGTGTGCCCACCTTGTTGCTAGGCAAAGAGTATCGGCACGGTTTGAATTTTGTTATTAAAGCCCCCCTGCTTCGCAGGACCACCGAAGTCATCTATACGAGTGGACTACAACACACGCTTTTTGTAGAAGCCTGCTTTAGTTAGCTATGTAATGGGGTTTTTATGTCGATCTTAAATAGAACGATTCTTTAGTGCGTTTGGTATAAAAGGCAGAGCTCGGAGCGCGAAGCACTGAAAAAGAAGTTCCGCCTACGGCGAAATGCGAGAGTAAACGTTCGCCTACCACAGACGGTGTCTGTCTTGGCTTGTCCCCTTCACCCCTTACGCTTCACCCTTCACTTTTTTTAAAATACAGACATGAAAAAGCCCAACACATGAGTATTGGGCTTTTCTTGGTCGAATGCTCTTTGCAGAAATATCGACCCTACTAATTGGTTGCCTGGCAGTGACCTACTTTCACATGGCAGCTGCCACACTATCATCGGCGCGGCTGCGTTTCACTACTGAGTTCGGCATGGGATCAGGTGGTTCCACAGCGCTATGGCCGCCAGGCATAAATTGTAATCTGGAAAGCTGGTTTGTAGTTGTCGTACTGTTTAAGCACGCTAACTTGAATAATTTGTTTGTTCTCGACCGCAAGGTCTCACACTTCTTGGGTGTTGTATGGTTAAGCCGCACGGGTAATTAGTATTGGTTAGCTCAATGCATCGCTGCACTTACACACCCAACCTATCAACGTTGTAGTCTCCAACGGCCCTTTAGAGGGCGTAAAGCCCTAGGGATGACTCATCTTGAGGCTCGCTTCCCGCTTAGATGCTTTCAGCGGTTATCGATTCCGAACGTAGCTACCGGGCAATGCATCTGGCGATACAACCCGAACACCAGGGGTTCGTCCACTCCGGTCCTCTCGTACTAGGAGCAGCTCCTCTCAATCATCCAACGCCCACGGCAGATAGGGACCGAACTGTCTCACGACGTTCTGAACCCAGCTCGCGTACCACTTTAAATGGCGAACAGCCATACCCTTGGGACCGACTTCAGCCCCAGGATGTGATGAGCCGACATCGAGGTGCCAAACACCGCCGTCGATATGAACTCTTGGGCGGTATCAGCCTGTTATCCCCGGAGTACCTTTTATCCGTTGAGCGATGGCCCTTCCATACAGAACCACCGGATCACTATGACCTACTTTCGTATCTGCTCGACCTGTCCGTCTCGCAGTTAAGCTGGCTTATGCCATTGCACTAACCGTACGATGTCCGACCGTACTTAGCCAACCTTCGTGCTCCTCCGTTACTCTTTAGGAGGAGACCGCCCCAGTCAAACTACCCACCAGGCACTGTCCGCAACCCCGATAAGGGGCCTACGTTAGAACATCAGACATACAAGGGTGGTATTTCAAGGATGGCTCCACGACAACTGGCGTCATCGTTTCACAGCCTCCCACCTATCCTACACATGTAGGGCCAATGTTCAGTGCCAAGCTATAGTAAAGGTTCACGGGGTCTTTCCGTCTAGCCGCGGGTATACGGCATCTTCACCGCAAATTCAATTTCACTGAGTCTCGGGTGGAGACAGCGTGGCCATGATTACACCATTCGTGCAGGTCGGAACTTACCCGACAAGGAATTTCGCTACCTTAGGACCGTTATAGTTACGGCCGCCGTTTACTGGGGCTTCAATCAAGAGCTTCACCCGAAGGCTAACCCCATCATTTAACCTTCCAGCACCGGGCAGGTGTCACACCGTATACGTCCTCTTGCGAGTTTGCACAGTGCTGTGTTTTTGATAAACAGTTCCAGCCACCTGGTCACTGCGGCTGAGTCACGCTCCATCCGCAAGGGATTTCACATGCCTCAGCGTACCTTCTCCCGAAGTTACGGTACTATTTTGCCTAGTTCCTTCACCCGAGTTCTCTCAAGCGCCTTAGTATTCTCTACCCGACCACCTGTGTCGGTTTGGGGTACGATTCACGTGTACCTGAAGCTTAGAGGCTTTTCCTGGAAGCGGGGCATCAGTGACTTCACCGCCGTAGCGATTTCGTCTCAGGCCTCAGCATTGTGCGTCCGGATTTACCTAAACACACTGCCTACACCCTTTCACCAGGACAACCAACGCCTGGCCCACTTAGCCTTCTCCGTCCCCCCATCGCAGTACACGTCAGTACGGGAATATTAACCCGTTTCCCATCGACTACGCCTTTCGGCCTCGCCTTAGGGGTCGACTCACCCTGCCCCGATTAACGTTGGACAGGAACCCTTGGTCTTTTGGCGTGGAGGTTTTTCACCCCCATTATCGTTACTCATGTCAGCATTCGCACTTCTGATATCTCCAGCATGCTTCACAACACACCTTCGCAGACTTACAGAACGCTCCCCTACCACGCACTCAATAAAGAGTGCATCCGCGGCTTCGGTGCATAGTTTAGCCCCGTTACATCTTCCGCGCAGGCCGACTCGACCAGTGAGCTATTACGCTTTCTTTAAATGATGGCTGCTTCTAAGCCAACATCCTGGCTGTCTGAGCCTTCCCACTTCGTTTCCCACTTAACTATGACTTTGGGACCTTAGCCGGCGGTCTGGGTTGTTTCCCTCTTCACGATGGACGTTAGCACCCACCGTGTGTCTCCCGGATAGTACTTTGCGGTATTCGGAGTTTGCATAGGGTTGGTAAGTCGGGATGACCCCCTAGCCTAAACAGTGCTCTACCCCCGCAAGTATTCGTCCGAGGCTCTACCTAAATAGATTTCGGGGAGAACCAGCTATCTCCCGGTTTGATTGGCCTTTCACCCCCAACCACAAGTCATCCCCTAATTTTGCAACATTAGTGGGTTCGGTCCTCCAGTTGATGTTACTCAACCTTCAACCTGCTCATGGCTAGATCACCGGGTTTCGGGTCTAATCCTAGCAACTATTCGCCCAGTTAAGACTCGGTTTCCCTACGGCTCCCCTATACGGTTAACCTTGCTACTAAAATTAAGTCGCTGACCCATTATACAAAAGGTACGCAGTCACCCAACAAGTGGGCTTCCACTGCTTGTACGTACACGGTTTCAGGTTCTATTTCACTCCCCTCACAGGGGTTCTTTTCGCCTTTCCCTCACGGTACTGGTTCACTATCGGTCAGTCAGGAGTATTTAGCCTTGGAGGATGGTCCCCCCATATTCAAACAGGATATCACGTGTCCCGTCCTACTCGATTTCACTGTAAATGACGTTTGGTGTACGGGGCTATCACCCACTACGGCTGGTCTTTCCAGGACCATTCCACTACATCATAAACAGCTTAAGGGCTGGTCCCCGTTCGCTCGCCGCTACTAGGGGAATCTCGGTTGATTTCTTTTCCTCGAGGTACTTAGATGTTTCAGTTCCCTCGGTTCGCCTCGTAACGCTATGTATTCACGTTACGATACTCTACTAAGTAGAGTGGGTTTCCCCATTCGGATATTACGGACTCAAGCGCTTCTTACCAGCTCATCCGTACTTAACGCAGGTTAGCACGTCCTTCATCGCCTCTGACTGCCAAGGCATCCACCGTGTACGCTTAGTCACTTAACCATACAACCCCAAGAAGTGTGTTTTATGCTGTCGCGGCTTTGCAATTTCGTCGTTATTACTCTTACTCGTGCTATCACATAGAAAACTATGCTCAAGCACTCGTTCAAGTAATGCCTAGAACTTGCTGCGCTGCGACCTGCCTAAATGCTCACTTATAATAAGTAAACTTCAGGCTGTATAAAAACAATTCTCTAAGCGGGGTCGCTTGCATCAGTGACTGATGCTTACAACTATATTTCGCCAAGAATTTCTAAGACACTTGCGTATCAAGAACTACAAATTATTTCTATCAGCTTTCCAGATTGTTAAAGAGCGTGACTTCGTTAGAAATCAAAGGAGTAAGCTGTATACAGCGTATTACTTTGATGTCTGACTTCGGTTTGTTTTATTCGTTAGCACTAAATGGTGGAGCTATGCGGGATCGAACCGCAGACCTCCTGCGTGCAAGGCAGGCGCTCTCCCAGCTGAGCTATAGCCCCATTTAGTTCTTAGCTTTGTGTTTCGCTTTATATCATTCGCATAATATTCAGCGTGTCACCAAATCATTCTAATACTAGGTATAAGATGAGGAAGTTTAGCCTGCTAAACGACGAGTCTTATGACGACGTAGGAGATTGATTTGGTGGGTCTGGGTGGATTCGAACCACCGACCTCACCCTTATCAGGGGTGCGCTCTAACCAACTGAGCTACAGACCCAAACCGTTTCTTTACCCTCAGTACGTGGTTAAAACCATCGACCTGAGGGCAAAAAATCGCACCAGCAGCGTTTGCCCATGCGATTTAAGTCACTCTTTTTTATCAAGCAAACTGTGTGAACACTCAACAGACGTTAAGTTAAGGTAAGGAGGTGATCCAACCCCAGGTTCCCCTAGGGTTACCTTGTTACGACTTCACCCCAGTCGTGAATCACAAAGTGGTAAGCGCCCTCCCGAAGGTTAAGCTACCTACTTCTTTTGCAACCCACTCCCATGGTGTGACGGGCGGTGTGTACAAGGCCCGGGAACGTATTCACCGTGGCATTCTGATCCACGATTACTAGCGATTCCTACTTCATGGAGTCGAGTTGCAGACTCCAATCCGGACTACGACGCGCTTTCTGGGATCCGCTCACCATCGCTGGTTGGCTTCCCTCTGTACGCGCCATTGTAGCACGTGTGTAGCCCTACCCGTAAGGGCCATGATGACTTGACGTCGTCCCCACCTTCCTCCGGTTTATCACCGGCAGTCTCCCTTGAGTTCCCGCCATTACGCGCTGGCAACAAAGGATAAGGGTTGCGCTCGTTGCGGGACTTAACCCAACATCTCACGACACGAGCTGACGACAGCCATGCAGCACCTGTATCAGCGTTCCCGAAGGCACCAATCCATCTCTGGAAAGTTCGCTGTATGTCAAGGGTAGGTAAGGTTCTTCGCGTTGCATCGAATTAAACCACATGCTCCACCGCTTGTGCGGGCCCCCGTCAATTCATTTGAGTTTTAACCTTGCGGCCGTACTCCCCAGGCGGTCAACTTAATGCGTTAGCTCCGAAACCCACGTCACAAGGACACAGACTTCAAGTTGACATCGTTTACAGCGTGGACTACCAGGGTATCTAATCCTGTTTGCTCCCCACGCTTTCGCACATGAGCGTCAGTCTTTGTCCAGGGGGCCGCCTTCGCCACTGGTATTCCTTCCAATCTCTACGCATTTCACCGCTACACTGGAAATTCTACCCCCCTCTACAAGACTCTAGTTTGCCAGTTCCAAATGCAGTTCCCGAGTTGAGCTCGGGGCTTTCACATCTGGCTTAACAAACCGCCTGCGTGCGCTTTACGCCCAGTTATTCCGATTAACGCTTGCACCCCTCGTATTACCGCGGCTGCTGGCACGAAGTTAGCCGGTGCTTCTTCTGTGGTTAACGTCACAGTGTAAACGTATTAAGCTCACACCTTTCCTCACCACTGAAAGTGCTTTACAACCCGAAGGCCTTCTTCACACACGCGGCATGGCTGCATCAGGGTTTCCCCCATTGTGCAATATTCCCCACTGCTGCCTCCCGTAGGAGTCTGGGCCGTGTCTCAGTCCCAGTGTGACTGGTCATCCTCTCAGACCAGTTAGAGATCGTCGCCTTGGTGAGCCATTACCTCACCAACAAGCTAATCTCACTTGGGTTCATCCAATCGCGAAAGGCCCGAAGGTCCCCTCCTTTCCCCCGTAGGGCGTATGCGGTATTAGCCATCGTTTCCAATGGTTATCCCCCACGACTGGGCAGATCCCCAAGCATTACTCACCCGTCCGCCGCTCGTCAGCAAAGTAGCAAGCTACTCTCTGTTACCGCTCGACTTGCATGTGTTAGGCCTGCCGCCAGCGTTCAATCTGAGCCATGATCAAACTCTTCAATTAAAGACTTGATGCTCAATGAATTACTGATATATCTATTACTAGGTACACTTTGCAAGACATTGAAAAACAATATTATTTTGTTCTCAACGTGCTGCTAAGTGCCCACACAGTTTGCTTGATAAATTGTTAAAGAGCGTTGACCTTATCTCAGGTCAGGGATGCGTATTCTACGCAAACCTCAGTGTTCGTCAAGTGTTTGTTTGAACTTAATTTCTGTTCTCTTCAAACCCTTGTGACCGTGAGCGCCTTGCCCCGTGTCAGTGGTGGCGAGTATAGAGATCTGAGTTTTTAGCGCAAGGTGTTTCTGACGATAAATGACACTTTAATGACTGACTGCTCAAACACCCAGCAAGCGCACAAGATACCCACAGAGTTATGCACATTAAGACAGAAAGGAGTGAGAGGTAAGGAGTGAGGAGAAGGTATAAAACCGTAGAAAATGATGAATAAAGGATGAAGAGCACACCTAAAGTAGCGATCGACCGAGGATCAATACTTGTATCAGATAGAACCGAGGTCTGAATAAGGGCTGGTGCTGTGAATGGCATGGCTAGCGCAGCTCAACGTACTGCTTATATATAGAAGGGATCTCTCTAAGGGTTAATCGCGCTGATGGGTTGCTGCTGGTAGCTGTGCTTCTTATATAGAAGCCGCTACTCTGTTATATCTTCATTTACGAGTTTAGGTGTTCATGATGACAGCACTGAAAAGTTATAACGGTATCACTCCCGAATTGGCTCGGGGTGTGTTTGTAGAAGCGTCGGCGATTTTGTATGGCGATATTCAGATAGGTGACGATTCGAGTATCTGGCCGTTGGTGGTAGCGCGTGGGGATGTGCATCGTATTCGTATTGGTGCGCGCACTAATATTCAAGATGGTTGCGTGTTGCATGTATCACGACCAAGCTCGACATTGCCTACTGGCCTGCCCTTATTAATAGGTGATGAGGTGACAATTGGCCATAAGGCAATGTTACATGCCTGCACTGTTGGTCATCGAGTGTTGATCGGTATGGGAGCAATTGTGCTGGATGGGGCTAACATTGCCGATGAGGTGATGGTCGGTGCTGGTAGTTTGATACCGCCAGGTATGCAATTGGCGTCGGGCTATTTATATATGGGTAGCCCTGCTAGGCAAGTGCGACCATTAACGACGGCAGAGAAAGCCTTCTTTTCTGAGTCCGCCGCTAACTATGTACGCCTAAAAGACGAATATCTGAAAGAGAGTGAGGAATAAAACCTACAGGCTGCGCTTATAACAATAAGCTGCCATCGGGACTAAAGGCTTCTTGACCAACAAGCTCGCTCACCTGCTCTTCTATATCAAAGCGTACTGACTCAAAGGCCAGCATAATGTTGGCTTCATCGACTAACACTTGTCCGGTGAGATGTTCGAGTTGGGATAAATTCAGGTAGCAGATGATTTGGCCGCCAAACCACTGGGCAGTAAAAGTTAGCCTTTGCTGTTCTGGCTGCCAATTAAGATCGTCATTAACGATGATATCCTGATTCATGTGCCACTCCTTTATACGGGAATCGCTAACTGCTCACGCAACGCCTCGAGTACCGGCATCACTTCAGGCCGCACTCCGCGCCAGATATAAAAGCTTTCGGCGGCCTGACCGACCAGCATGCCTAAGCCGTCATATCGGTGTTCAAGCTTTTGCTCTCTAGCCCAGGCCAGAAACGGCGTTTCTGTCGCGCTATACATCATGTCGTAAACACGGGTGTCGGGATGACACACCTGCTCACTTAAGGATAGCGTCTCGCCCTGTAAACTGGCGGACGTACTGTTGATGATGATATCAAAGGACTGTTCCAGTTCCTCAAGCGGTGCGCTGCTAATATTGCCGAGCTCGGCAAAATGCTGAGCCAACTCTTCGGCGCGCGCCGGGGTGCGATTAGCAATCACTATTTGTGCCGGTAGCTCGGCTAATAATGGTGCCAGCGCACCTCGTGCCGCACCGCCTGCGCCTAACAATAAGATCTTAGCGCCGCTTAAGGTAAAGCCGAGGCGTTTGAGATCCATCACTAAACCTGCGCCATCGGTGTTATCGCCGAGCCAACGCCCATCAGCCAGTAAATGCAGTGTATTCACCGCGCCCGCCAGCTCAGCTCTGGGAGTCAGTTCATCGGCGATGTCCAAGGCTTGAGTCTTGAACGGCACCGTAATATTGCAACCTTTACCGCCCTCGGCTGCAAAATGACGCAAACTATCGGCAAAGCCATTTAACGGAGCGAGCAGGCGCTGATATTCAAGCGTTTG
Organism: Oceanisphaera profunda; assembly: GCF_002157895.1. Taxonomy (GTDB): domain Bacteria; phylum Pseudomonadota; class Gammaproteobacteria; order Enterobacterales; family Aeromonadaceae; genus Oceanimonas; species Oceanimonas profunda. The sequence continues at coordinate 2,151,297 of NZ_CP021377.1, read as the reverse complement.
CTCCGTTTGCTCGGCAAATTGCTGATGGATAAACGGAGATTGGCTGTGCTTGATGGGGTGCCCAATAACGGCATATCTGTCCATGATGTTTGCTCTCGCTGACGGTGTAACGGCTGAATTAAACACTATTGAGTCTTAAGTAGACGGTAAATGCACTGATATTGCCAGTACATACATTTTTTGGTTGCAAAAATTACCAAAACGAATAGATTTTGCGCTAACGAACAAAAATATTGTGGCTCGCATTGGATACTGAACTGTTAAAAACCTTTTTAGAAGTTTCGCGCACTCGCCATTTTGGCAAAGCAGCGGAGCATCTGTACCTGACGCCGTCGGCGGTCAGCTTTCGCATTCGCCAGTTAGAAAGTCAGCTGGGCGTAACGCTCTTTACGCGGCTGCGCAATAATATCCAGCTCACTTCTTCCGGTGATGCACTTATTCCTCATGCGGAGTCCATGCTACTCGCTTGGGCACGGGCGCAACATGAAGTGGCATTGAGCGAACGGCAAACTCAGCAACTGGCGGTGGCTGGCACCGCCAACTTGTGGGACGCTTACCTGCAAGAGGGCTTACATCGATTGTATTGCGAGCTGCCGGCGTTGTCATTGCGCGCCGATATTCGCACGCCTGAGCAAATGACCCGCGCTCTTTTGAGTCGTACTCTGGATTTGGCTTTTTTAACGGATCCGGCACGCATTGAAGGTGTGCACCATGTGGCTATTCACACCATGGAGCTGCAACTGGTGTCGTCGCATCAACATTTAGATACGGCAAAGGCGATGGCGGAAGATTATATCCGCATCGACTGGGGCACGGCGTTTAACACCCAGCATGCCAAGCTGTTTAATGCCAGCACGCCACCCATCTTACATACGGGCTCGGTGCGCATTGCGCTTGAGTATTTACTGCATCATGGGGGCAGCACTTTCTTACCCAGCTCCATGATTAATACTTACCAGCAGCAAGAACAGCTGTTTGTAGTGGCCGATACGCCGTCTATTAGTCGCGAAGTTTATGCGGCTTATTTACCCGGTGGGGAGCGCCAAGGTTTAATCGATCAAGTGGTCTCCTTGTTCGCCCCCCAAGCCGTTGAGGATTAAATCCAGACTCTGGGCACCAAGAAGTCATTTAACTTGGCTTCTTTGGTGCCCGGCTCTGGCTGAAAGTCATATTCCCAGCGCGCCAGCGGTGGCATCGACATTAAAATAGATTCGGTGCGCCCGCCAGTTTGCAAACCAAACAGCGTGCCTCGGTCGTAGACCAAGTTAAATTCTACATAACGGCCGCGACGATAGAGCTGAAACTGACGTTCTTGCTCGGTATAAGGCGTGTCTTTGCGCTTTTCGATAATCGGCAGATAGCCATCTAAGTAGCCGTTACCGACCGCTTGCATAAATTCAAAGCAGCGTTCAAACGGCCACTGATTTAAGTCATCGAAAAACAAGCCACCCACGCCACGGGTTTCATCTCTGTGCTTCAAGTAGAAGTAATCATCACACCACTTTTTATATTCTGGATACACCTGCTCACCAAAGGGCGCGCACAAGTCATGGGATACTTGATGCCAATGTTGGCAGTCTTCTTCTACCGGATAAAAAGGCGTTAAGTCAAAACCACCACCAAACCACCACACCGGATCCGCCCCTTCTTTTTCGGCAATAAAAAAGCGTACGTTGGCATGACTGGTAGGCAGATGCGGATTGTGCGGGTGGATCACCAGTGATACGCCCATGGCTTCAAACGAGCGACCTGCCAACTCAGGGCGATGCGCCGTGGCCGAGGCTGGCATGGCATCGCCATGTACATGAGAGAAGTTAACGCCGCCTTGCTCAATGACGCTGCCATGGCGCATCACGCGACTTCTGCCACCACCGCCTTCGGCGCGATCCCAGCTGTCTTCAATAAATTGGCCAGTACCATCGGCCGCCGCTAAGCCGGCACAAATATTATCTTGTAACTGTAATAAAAAGGCTTTCACGGCCTGGATATCAGGTTGAGTGCTCATTGATTTCTCTCTCAAAGTTCAAATTCAGGCGGGACGTAGCTTAAGCCGTACTTAGCTTAAGCCGGACGCAACACGGCGCCGGTACTGCCATCGCGGATTAAAGAAGGGTTAGCCCGCCCTTCGGTGATGCCAGGTAAAATATAATCCAGCTTATCGCCCAACTGCAGTGTAAGTTGCTCGGCGGTGCGCGCCGGCGGCTGGCCGGCAATATTGGCACTGCTGGACACCAGTGGCTTGCCAAAGGCTAAACAGAGATCGTGCACTTGGGGATGCGCACTTACCCGTACCGCCAGTGAGTCGAAGCGCCCTTTAAGCCAAGTGGGTACTTCCGGTTTGGCAGGAATGACCCACGTATTGGGCCCAGGCCAAGTATTGAGGATCTCACTCAAGCGTCCTTCGGGCAGTTGACTCAAGTCTAAATAAGGCAGTAACTGACTCATATCAGCCGCCACCAGCACTAGTCCCTTTTCAATCGGCCGCTGTTTTATTTCCAGCAAGCGGTGCACGGCGGCCCCATTATCAGGGTCGCAGCCCAAACCAAACACGGCTTCAGTGGCATAGCCAATCACGCCGCCTTGGCGCAATTGCTCTAAGGCTAAATGCAGGTTATTCGCGTTCATCAGTGTATTAATTCCTTAGCCCTGTATGTCATTAAAAAGTGCGATATCAGAGCGTTTCAACAGGCGGTGCTTGATGATAACCACAGCCTTTTTTCGGGCAATGCAGTTGGCCTTTGCGCTCCACCAAGATGGTAAAGCCACAGTCTGGGCACGCCTGTGCCACCGGCTTATCATTACTGATAAAGCGACATTGGGGATAATGATTGCAGGCATAAAAGCGTTTGCCGTAACGGGAGGTTCTGGCTACCAATAGCCCTTTATTGCACATGGGACAGCTGGGCTCGGCGTCGCCTTGGTCGTTAATATCGGCGATATGATGGCACTCGGGGTAATGAGTGCAACCAATGAAGAGACCAAAACGGCCTTTTTTAAGTGCGAGCGGATGCTGACATTGCGGGCATTCGCTGCCCTCAAGCACTTTTTCGATGTCTTGATCCGGTTCAACCACTTTCAGTGGCCGCAGATAATCACAGGTAGGATAAGAAACGCAGCCAAGAAAAGCGCCATGTTTTCCATGGCGTAACTCAAGCGCCGCACCACATTGGGGGCAAGGGGACTGCTCCCACTCAGGAGCCATTTCTTTGGTACTAAATAGACTGGAATCGATTTTCGACATACCGCGCCTCCGAATGCATTACTGCAATTCTATCAGCGCGGCGCCGTTCAGTGAACCGCCCCTTCTGGTTGCTCAAAAATAAGCTCCTCCAGTTGGTGATAAGCGGACTCGCCACCCGGTACATTAAACAGCACCATCATGGCCACCCACTTCAGATCATCTAACTCGATCTCGGGCGGATCCAGCTCCATTAGTCGCTCAATTACTATCTCGCGAGTGGCGGCGTTCAAGACCTGGATCTGTTCTAAGAACAACAAAAAGCCTCGGCCTTCTGCGTCGATTTTAAACATCTCTTCTTGCGTGTAAATACGAAATGAGCCGGGTTCAGACATAGCCCAAGCAGGTGTTTCTTCTGCTTCTTGTAACTCAGCCAAACGTTCTAGCCAAGCTAGCGCCTTGAGGATCTCTTGCTTTTGAAAGCCTGCTTGGCTTAATTCATCGGCGAGTTCATCCTGTTCTACCATGGTATCTACATCGGTGTGGATGTAGCTTTCGAATAAGTACATGAGTACCTCGAACATGATCATCCCCTCCTCGCTCTGACATAACCCCCGGGTACAGATGCTACCCAGCCAGCCAACTCCAGTTCGACCAACTGAATAAGCACTTCCTGCACCGGCTGCTGACAACGGGTTACAATCACATCTAACGCCGTTGCCTCTAGTCCTACGTTATCCAACAACTCCGGATAAGGCAATAATTCGCCTGAATTTGCAGCAAGAACTTTGACCTCTGCCACTGAAAATACATTTAGCTCTTCTAATATATCATTGGCGCTTAATACTAATTTAGCTCCTTGCTGGATCAGTTGATTACAGCCCCACGCCAACGGGTTTTGCCAAGCCCCCGGAATGGCAAACACCTCGCGCCCTTGCTCTAGGGCGTAACGCGCCGTAATCAGCGAGCCACTACGCTCGGCCGCTTCCATCACTAACACCCCCAAACTTAAGCCGCTAATAATGCGATTACGCCGTGGGAAGTGATGCGCCAGCGGCCCTATCCACGGATAACATTCGGAAATTAACGCACCTCCCGACGCTATTAGCTCAGTGGCCAAGCGTAGGTGGCGCTTGGGATACACCTTAGCTAAGCCCGAGCCCAGCACGCCTAAACTAATGCCGCCCGCGTCTAAGGCTGCTTGATGGCTAAGCCCATCTATGCCGAGTGCTAGGCCAGAGGTGATAATGGCGCCGGCTTCAACCAAGGCCGGGATCAAGGTTTTGGTGTTTTCTTTGCCCACATAAGAGGGATGACGACTGCCAACCACTGCAATCTGCGGTCGGGTTAAGGCGTTAAGCTCGCCTTCCACAAATAATATCAAGGGTGCCGCCGGTATGGCTTTTAGTTGCGCCGGATAATCGGGATTATCCCAGGTGAGAATATGACGATTAGACGCAGCTTGCTGCCACGCCAATATAGGTTCAAGTAGTTCAAAGTGCGCAGTTTGTAACTGGCTTAATTGCTCGGTGCTTAATTTGGTTTGCTGAAGATTTTCTGGCAGATACCAATGCTCGCCTAAAGTTTGGTAGAGCTTAAGGGCGCGCACCGGACCTATGCCGTGAGTGTGCTGCAGAGCCAACCAAGGCAATAGTGGGTGTTGTGTTAACCTTGATGCCGTCATTTGCCACCTCATCCATAAGTATGGCCATGCTTATCAAGCAAAGATCTGAGTTAATGCCTAAATAGGCTGCAATCAGCACCGTTTTGACCCTGATTTTTTAGTTAGCTGGCGCTGTTGTTAACTCTTGCTGTTTTTTGTGCGCCGACATGGCTAAAATAGTACCAATATCGATAGATAAAAGAGTTTATTTGTTATGGCAAAATTATTACCTGTATTACGTTTCCCCGATGAGCGCCTGCGTACCGTGGCCCAGCCCATCACCGAATTCACGCCTGCCTTAGGCCAAATTGTAGATGATATGTTTGAAACCATGTACGCAGAAGAAGGCATAGGCCTAGCTGCGACCCAGGTGGATATTCATCAGCGCTTAATCGTGATCGACGTTTCCGAAGACAGAGCGGAACAACTGGTGCTGATCAATCCGGAGATCTTGGAGCAAAGCGGCAGCACCGGTATTGAAGAGGGCTGTTTGTCGGTACCCGGCGCGCGTGCGCTGGTAGAAAGAGCCGAATTTGTTAAGGTGCGCGCCCAAAATTTACAAGGCGAGACCTTTGAGTTTGAAGCCGATGAGCTACTCGCTATCTGTATTCAGCATGAAATGGATCACTTGATTGGTAAGTTGTTTGTGGATTATTTGTCGCCGTTAAAACGCCAGCGCATTCGCCAAAAAATGGAAAAGCTGACCAAGCAAGAAGCCCAAGAACTGCAATCATAAGGACGCCTTTTGAGCTCACTCAATATTATCTTTGCCGGTACGCCGGATTTTGCTGCCCGCCATTTGCAGGCTTTGCTGGGTTCTGAACATAAGGTGGTGGCGGTTTACACCCAACCGGATCGCCCCGCTGGCCGCGGTAAAAAATTAACCCCGAGTGCGGTTAAAGTGGCCGCCGAGCTGGCCGGTATTCAGGTATTACAGCCGCCAAGCTTGCGTGATGAAACAGCCCAACAAACATTAGCCGCACTGAATGCGGACATTATGGTGGTAGTGGCCTACGGTTTGATCTTGCCCCAAGTGGTATTGGATGCGCCGCGTTTGGGCTGCATTAACGTGCATGGTTCTTTGTTACCACGCTGGCGGGGTGCTGCACCCATTCAGCGCGCCATTTGGGCCGGCGACGCGGAGACCGGTGTCACCATCATGCAGATGGACAAGGGCTTGGACACCGGCGACATGCTGCACATCGCCAGCTTGCCAATTGAAGCCTCTGACACTTCCGCCAGCCTCTATGAAAAGCTAGCCGAGATTGGCCCAAGCGCATTATTGGAAAGTCTGACCGTGATTGCCAATGGCCAAGCTAAGCCAGTGGTGCAAGACGATGCGTTGGCGAATTACGCCGAGAAACTCTCTAAAGAAGAAGCGCACATCGATTGGCAACAATCCGCGACGCACATTGAGCGTTGCGTACGAGCTTTTAACCCGTGGCCGTTTAGCTACTTCTTAGTGGGCGAGCACAATATTAAAGTCTGGCAAAGCCAAGTGCTAACCGATGCTGATCTTACATCGCACAGCCCTGAGTCCACACAAATAAGTGCTGCACCCGGTACTATCATTAGCGCCAGTAAGGCGGGAATCGATGTGGCCACCGGTGATGGAGTACTGCGTTTGCTGAGCCTACAACCGCCCGGCAAGAAAGCCATGAGCTGTCAGGATTTGCTCAATGCGCGTAAAGACTGGTTTCAAGTAGGCGCCGTTCTTAGCTAGGTATTAAGTGCTTAACTAAGCAGGACTCTTATTAGGGCACAATGCCTAGCGAGGTATCGCTCTCAGCTAGGCACATTTCTCAGCTAAATATGGCTCTCGCCTCAACACCCTTAAACATTCGTGGTAACTCTATGAAAACCCGTGCCGCCGCAGCCAATATCATTCATCAGGTGCTTAACCAAGGTCAGTCCTTATCCAGCTTACTGCCCCGCTATCAGCAAGACGTCGCCGCCAAAGACCGCGCCCTGTTACAAGAGCTGTGCTTTGGCACCTTGCGTTGGTATAGCCGACTGGATGCCATCACCAAGCCCTTATTAGAAAAGCCGCTCAAGGGTAAATACCGTGTAGTGCATTCCCTAGTTTTGGTTGGCATCTATCAACTACTGTATACCCGCATTCCGCCCCATGCGGCACTGGCCGAAACCGTCAACGCCTGCAAAATACTGAAAGCAGAGCCTTTTAAAGGCATGGTGAACGGTATTTTGCGCAACGTACAACGCCAAGAAGCAGAGCTCACCACCAAGGTCGACTTACTACCTCAGCTACGCTTGGCACACCCTAATTGGCTGGTAAAGCGTATTCAGCAGGCCTATCCCGAGCAGTGGCAAGAGATTCTCACCGCCAATAACCAGCATCCGCCGATGTGGATCCGCGTAAATCAACGCCAACACAGTCGCGAAGACTACTTGGCCATGTTAGCCGCCGCAGACATTAGCGCCACGCCAGACGCAATCGCAGACAGCGCGCTTTGTTTAGGCCGCCCGTTAGATGTGACGTTATTGCCCGGCTTTGAGCAAGGGGCAAGCTCGGTGCAAGACGCCTCGGCCCAATTGGCGGCTCAGTTACTCGATGCCCAAACGGGTGAGCTGGTATTGGATGCCTGCGCGGCACCCGGTGGTAAAACGGCGCATATTTTAGAGCGCCAACCTGACGTAAAAGAATTAGTGGCCGTAGATCTGGACGGCGAGCGCTTAAAACGAGTGCATCAAAATTTAGATCGCATGGGTTTGCAGGCCACGGTTATAGAAGCCGATGCGGCAGCGCCTGATACTTGGTGGCAGGGTGAAAATTTTGACCGCATCTTGCTCGACGCACCGTGCTCTGCGACTGGCGTTATTCGCCGTCACCCGGACATTAAATGGCTGCGCCGCGCCGAAGATATCGCCCAATTAGCCAAGCTGCAGGCACAAATTCTGGATGCATTGTGGTTAAAGTTAGCACCCGGCGGCACGCTGTTATATGCCACTTGCTCTATTTTACCCGATGAAAACAGCGAACAAATCATCGCTTTCTTAAGCCGCACGCCAGATGCGCAGCATATAGCACTGCATGCTGATGATACGCCTGCCACACCGGGCTGGCAGCTTTTGCCGGCGCTCGAGCAAGGCGACGGTTTTTATTATGCCAAGCTCACTAAAAAAACAAGTAAATTAGCATGAAGATCATCATCTTGGGCGCAGGCCAAGTGGGCGGCACCTTAGCCGAAATATTGGTCAGTGAAAATAACGACATCACGGTCGTTGATACTAACGCCGAGCGGCTGCGCGAATTGCAGGACAAGTACGACTTACGGGTGATTAACGGCCATGGCGCTTACCCGAACGTGCTACGCGATGCCGGTGCTCAAGATGCAGATTTGCTGGTGGCGGTGACCAGCAGCGATGAAACCAACATGATTGCCTGCCAAGTCGCCTACTCGTTATTTAATACGCCCAATAAGATAGCGCGCATTCGCGCACCGGAGTTTTTAGCAGAACGGGAGCGCTTGTTCCTTAATGAGGCATTGCCGGTAGATAACTTGATAGCCCCTGAGCAGCTGGTGACCGAATATATTTATCGGTTAATTCAGTATCCGGGCGCATTACAGGTGGTGGACTTTGCCCAAGGCAAGGTCGGCTTGGTGGCCATTAAAGCCTATTACGGCGGCCCATTAGTGGGTAACGCGTTATCGAGCTTACGGGATCATATGCCAGGCATTGATACTCGAGTGGCGGCGATTTTTCGCCAAGACAGACCGATACGTCCACAAGGCACCACCATTATTGAAGCCGATGACGAAGTATTCTTCGTGGCGGCGAGTGGCCATATTCGTGCGGTAATGTCTGAGCTACAGCGCGTAGAAAGCGATTATAAGCGCATTATGATAGTGGGTGGTGGCCACGTGGGTGCGGGACTAGCTAAGCGCTTAGAAAAAAATTACTCGGTCAAACTGATTGAGCACAATTTAAAAAGAGCCGAGCAACTGTCGGAATTGCTGGAAAACACCATCGTCTTTTGTGGTGATGCGGCGGACGAAGAATTATTGATTGAAGAGCATATCGAGCAGATCGACGTCTTTATTGCCGTAACCAATAAAGACGAGGCCAATATTATGTCGGCCATGCTGGCAAAGAAACTCGGCGCCAAGAAAACCATGGTGCTAATTCAGCGCAGTGCCTACGTCGACTTAGTACAAGGCGGCAGCATAGATGTGGCCATTTCACCCCAGCAAGCCACCATCTCCGCGCTCCTTACCCATGTGCGCCGCGCCGATATCGTCAACGTGCACTCACTGCGCCGTGGTGCAGCCGAAGCCATTGAAGCCATCGCCCACGGCGACAGTGCCACCTCTAAGGTGGTGGGCCGCCAAGTGGGTGACCTCAAATTGCCACCGGGCACCACTATCGGCGCCATTGTACGGGGTGATGAAGTGATCATTGGTCACAACCAAACGGTGATCGAGCAAAATGATCATGTGATCCTATTCTTAGTCGATAAGAAGTTTATCCCTGAAGTGGAGCGCCTGTTCCAACCCAGCCCCTTCTTCCTCTAGTCGCGCAGGAATTCAGCCGAGAGGTGTAGATGTTTAATATTAGACCTCTCGCTTTTATTCTTGGCTCCGTATTATCCAAATTAGCGCTCTTTATGTGGCTGCCGGCCTTGTTGGCCTTATTTGGCCAAGGCGCGGGGTTTGAAGAGTTTTTACTGGCCACCCTGCTCACCCACGTCACGGCACTCTCCCTCTGGCTGCTCGGCCGAGGGGAAAAAGTACACCTTAGAGTGAAAGAAATGTTTTTGCTCACCACCCTAGTGTGGCTGTGTGTTTGTGTGTTCGGCGCCCTGCCGTTTGTGTTTATCAGCCACATTAGTTTTACCGACGCCTTCTTTGAAACCATGTCTGGCGTGACCACCACCGGTTCCAGCGTGTTAACGGATCTTGCACAACAGCCGAGCGCCATTTTGCTGTGGCGCTCCCTACTACAATGGCTAGGAGGCGTCGGTTTTATCGTGGCGGCGGTCGCCATTTTGCCGAACCTTAACGTCGGTGGCATGAAGCTATTCAAAACCGAATCCTCAGACTGGTCCGATAAAAGCGCACCCCGCGCCGCGACTATGGCCAAACGTATCGTCTGGCTCTATATCATACTCACCGTCATGTGCATGCTCGGCTATTACGCAGGCTCCGACATGAGCGGCTTTGAGGCCATCAATCATGCCATGACCACCTTAAGCACCGGCGGTTACTCCACCACCGAGCAATCGATGAATCATTTTTCGGTGGGCGCGCACTGGGTGGCCATCGTATTTATGTTTATTGGCGGCCTGCCTTTTTTATTGATGGTGTATAGCCTGCAGCAACAGCATTGGTATCTGTTTAAAGATGCCCAAGTGCGTGGCTACTTGGTGTTAGTGTTGGGTGCTGCTTTGGTGTTAAGCACCTATCTTTGGCTAACGGGCCGCTATGCTTGGCCGGATGCCATTCGTATCGGCTTATTTAATTTAATCTCGGTGATCACCACCACGGGTTATAGCCTTGATGATTTTAGTGGCTGGGGGCCTTTTCCGCTGCTGTTGTTTGGCTTGCTGATGGTGTGCGGTGCCTGCTCTGGCTCAACCGCCGGTGGCTTTAAAATTTTCCGTTTTCAGGTAGGCATGGTGCTCTTTAAAAAGCAGTTCTACTTGCTGATCCACCCCAGAGCCGTGGTCGGACAGCGCTATAATGGCCGCCATGTGAGCGACGATATAGTTCGCTCCCTGATCACTTTTATTTTCGGCTATTTTGCCACCATAGCGCTATTGGCATTAATGCTGGCTTTGCTGTCATTGCCCCCCAAGTAGCGCTGTCCGCTGCCATGACGGCAGTGGCCAACGTCGGGCCGGGTATCGGCGACACCATAGGCCCCAACGGCAACTTTGCCAGCTTACCGGATAGCGCAAAGTGGTTATTAGCCATCGGCATGCTGATGGGGCGCTTAGAAATTATGACGGTGATGGTGTTGTTATTTCCGAGGTTTTGGCGGAGCTAATTTAAGACTGCTGGTGAGGTGAGAGGTGTAAAGAGTGAAGGTGACGAGTAAAAGCACTCAGCCTGAACGAGGCGAGCTTTATGTTTATGCCGTCATCCTGATGAACATCAGGATCTCGCTCTAGGAATCAAAGACTAAAACCTATTTGCCACGCCTCTTTGTTACAGATAAGCACAGACAAGGGTCGGAACAATAGTGATCAGATCTGAAAGTAAAAAAGCCTTAATGGGTAAGAGCCAAACCCCATCGTCTGAACGAAGAGAGCTCTTACTATAAATAAGCCCTTAGGCCCTTGTCCTTTTTAGTCTTTAAACGCGGCTTCGGGTAAGCGGTCTTCACTGCGTGCGGCTTCGCGCAGGTGTTCAGGCAAGGGCTTAGTTACCTCAACGCCCAGTTCACGAAAAGCTTCAGCTTGGCGGATCAGGTTGCCACGGCCACTGCTCAATTTCTTCATGGCGCGCTGATAGCTGTCTTCCGCCTTATGCAGAGAGTGGCCCATCGCTTCCATGTCTTCAGTGAAAGAGCGCAGCTTTTCATAGATTTTACCGGCAGATTCGGCAATTTTACGGGCATTTTGATTTTGTCGCTCTACCCGCCATAGATTTTCTATGGTGCGCAGTGCCACCAATAAGTTGGTGGGGCTCACCAATAATATATTATTGTCTAGCCCGTATTTAACTAAGCCGGGCTCTGCTTCTACCGCCACCAAAAATGCCGGCTCCACCGCCACAAACATCAGCACATAATCCAGGGTGCGCACCCCTTGTAGCTGTTGGTAGTCTTTACGGCCTAACTCGCGAATATGCCCACGCACCGAGTTTACATGCTCGCGCAATGCTTGCTCACGCGCCTGTGCATCCTCGCCGTTGTAGTAGCGTTCATAAGCAGTAAGCGAAACTTTAGCGTCGATAATTATGTCTTTATCTTGAGGCAGATGCACTACTACATCTGGCTGGTAGCGTTTGCCCTCGGCATTATTTAGGCTGAGTTGTGTGCTGTATTCATGGCCTTCGCGCAGCCCAGACTCCGACAATACGCGCGACAGCACCACTTCCCCCAGTTACCCTGCTGCTTACTATCGCCCTTTAAGGCACGAGTAAGGGCCGTGGTATCGGCACTCATTTGTTGATGCAGCTCGGCTAAGCGTTCAATTTCAAATTTAAGACTGTGCCGTTGGCGGCTTTCATCCGCGTAGGTTTCTTGAATATTACGGCGAAAGCCGTCTAACTGCTCGCGCAGTGGCGTCAGTAAGCCGTCCAGACTGTGCTGGTTAAGTTCACGAAAGTTATGAGTTTTTTGCTCGAAAATACGCTGAGCTAAGTTTTCAAACTGCTGGGCGACGCGGGCTTCGCTGGCTTCAAATTCCACTTGCTTGTCGGCCGCCCACTGGCGCTCTTGGCGCAATAGGGTTTCATATTCTTTGAGCCGACCATTCATCTTTAGCACCAGCTGCTGCTGCTGCTCCAGCTTTTGCCGCGTTTCTTGCAGCTCTTGGTGTTTATCCTGCAACAAGGTTTGTCCTTGTTGCACTTGCTGAACTAATAGTTGTACTTGCTGGGCTAACAGCTGCAAGCGCGTGCCTAAGCTTAAACGCGTCAACCCCCAGCCGAGCAGCAAGCTACCACCCGCCGCTACCAGATAAGGCCATATCAAAGGGAATGTCAGCATGTTAGCGCCTGCGTTGTTCGAGGAGGGCTTTTACGTGACGATTAAAGCGCAGCCACAATAAAACATATAACAGGTAAATTAAGATAATCTGCCACTTATGCTGATTGATGCCGTTATCGAAGTCAGCAAAGCCCACACCGCTAAACTGCACGTAGAGCACGAGTAGCAAAGGAAACATTAAGAATACCGACCAGCGCCAGCACTGGCCGAGCAAGGAGATAATGACACTGTTATTTAAGGCGCTGGTATTCAAGGCTGGTTACTCAAGGTCTGGACCGAGCTTTAGCTTAACAGTGAAGGGCGCAACATTCAGCCCCGGGATAGCATGCCGCCCTGCGTATGTAGGTAGTGTTTGAGACGCTCACTGGGGATAGAGCTGGTTGACGATAACGCATACGCCGCCCATTGACTGGCTTGATTGAGCGCGCTGGCCATCGGCAATTTCTCCAGTAAGCCATGAATTAAACCACCGGCAAAGGCATCGCCAGCACCCGTGGCATCCACCACTGAAACCAAAGGTGCGGGCACTTGAATATGCTGCTCCGCAGAAAATGCCTCGGCGCCCTGCTCACCCCGGGTAACGACCAACCATTGCAGGCTGTCGCCGGCCAACTGTTGGGCATGGTGCCAGAGGTTATCTTGATGACCGCTGAGTCCGGCATTTAGATTGGCATTCACATTAGCGCTCGAGTCTGCATTTAGGTCAGCACTTAGGCCGGCACTCAAGTCAGCACTTAAGCCGGCACTTAAGTCGGCATAAGAGGCGATCATTATCTGACACGGCCGTGACCAGCGCCCGCCTTTCGGATATTGGCTAACCACTAAGGTGTGATCTAGCATGCCAGCCATATACGCCGCCGCGTCAGCGCCTTCGTAATTAACATATAAACAATCGACGATAGAACTGGGTAGTTTGCTGGGTAGCGCAGGTCGCCGATGTTGGCGCAAAATCGTGCGCTCACCGCCGCCGTCCACAAGTACCAATAGCTCGCCGGTTTCGCCCGAAAATTGCTCCACCTCGCTAATATCTAAGCCTAATTCTGTGGCCGTTTTTAATAACCAAGCGCCGGTTTCGTCGTTACCTACCCGCGATAAAATGCGCGCTTGATGGCCCGCCCACAGTAAACCAATGCCAGTATTGGCCGCACCGCCGCCTAAGCGACGGCCTTGATCCCGATACTGTAAACGACTGCCGGCAATGAGCGGCTCATCCAATGCCAAGACCCGATCGCAGTTTAAGTTGGCCAACAGCCGAATATTTGCCATGGTGCGCCTTTGTTTGTTAGCTATACGATGAATACAGCGCTTAATCGGCGCGACTCACATACCGTTTATCTGTGGTATGGATCCGTACCCGATCGCCGACGGCTAAGTACTCTGGGACTTGTAAGGTTAAACCGGTGGCGAAGGTGGCCGGCTTAGTGCGCGCCGAGGCGGACGCCCCTTTAAGCTCGGGCACCGTATCTATGATTTCCATTTCTACAGTTTGCGGTGGCTCCAGACCGATGATCTGTCCGTCAATCAGCAAAGCTTGAATACCGACGGTACTTTCATCTAGAAACAACAGTTCGTCCGCGATATCGCTGCTGCGAATCGGATACTGGCTAAAGTCGTCGTTATCCATAAAGATATGCTCTTCGCCATCCACATAAGACAACACCACGGTGCGGCGCTGCAGCTCTATAGTAGTGAGCTGATCGTCGCCCTTAAAGCGCTCTTCTACCTTATGACCGGATCTCAAATCGGTAAAGCGCATTTTATATAAGGTAGCACCACCGCGGGCGCTGGGCGTTTGCATATCAATATCACGCACCATCAGTAACTTGCCATCAAGCTCAACAACCAAGCCTTTTCTGATCTCACTTGCCTTTGCCATATCCGTCTCCGCAGTCGCGCCTATTAATTAAGGTGAAACTGCATCTTAGCCAAGACCCACCCTTTGAGCTAGCGTTAGGCGCTCAGCCTGTCTATTAGGTAAAAGCTAACTGTCTCTTCATGTTTGCTAAGGAGCCGCAAAACTGCCTCCACCAACGCGCTAAACTGCATCCTGCGACGCTCTGCAAATGCCGTCGACCGCCATGGATGGTGGGAGTGTCAACATGGCAGGAGCGTTTGTTGACCATGGCATTTGATGGTTGGTTACGGCAGCTCCTGCGATTCCTTCCATCTGAGTTCGCTGTTAATACCGCTTATAGACAGCTTCGCTATCTATGGAATAACAAATCAACTAAATACAATCAGGCCACCCTAAGGTGGCCTGACTGTTATTAAGTGCGATGCAAACGCTACGCTCAGTTAAATTAAGCTTGCAGCACTTTATCTAATGCCTGTTCAAAGGTGGCGACCGTGGCGGCTACGTCTTGCAGCTTTTCTAGCCCAAACAAGCCGACGCGAAAGGTCTGAAAATCCGCAGGTTCGTCGCACTGCAATGGCACGCCGGCGGCAATTTGTAACCCTTGGTCGACAAACTTGCTGCCATTTTTAATGGCCGCATCTTGGGTGTAACAAACAATCACGCTGGGTGCGGCAAAGCCGTCAGCGGCCAAGCTCTTAATGCCACGCTTGGCCAGTGCGGCGCGCACTCGCTCGCCAAGTTGCTGTTGGCGCAACTTCATTTCCCCAAAACCTAAACCGGCAATTTCGGTAATGGTGTCGCGAAATTGTACCAAGGCATCGGTGGGCAAAGTGGTGTAGTAAGCATGGCCACCTTGTTCATAGGCTTCCATCACTTTTAACCACTGCTTTAAGTCACAGGCAAAGCTGGTGCTTTGGGTTTGCTCTGCGCGTGCTCGGGCGCGCTCACTGAGCATGACCAAACCGCAGCACGGCGAGCTGCTCCAGCCTTTTTGCGGTGCACTGAGCAACACATCTACGCCACAGGCTTTCATATCCACCCAAGTGGCACCGGAGGCGATGCAGTCCAGCACAAATAATCCGCCCACTTCATGAGTGGCGTGGCTGACCGCTTTCAGGTAATCATCCGGTAAAATCATGCCGGCTGCAGTTTCTACGTGAGCGGCGATCACCACACCTGGCTTGTTGGTGCGAATATGGTTGACCACTTCCTCAATCGGCGCGGGCGCAAAAGCGGCTTGTGGGCCCTCTTCAATGGCGCGGGCCTTGAGTACGGTTTCTGAGGCAGGAATGTGACCGGCGGCAAAAATTTGGCTCCAGCGATAGCTAAACCAACCGTTGCGAATAATCAGGCAATCTTGGTCTGTCGCAAACTGGCGAGCCACGGCTTCCATACCAAAGGTGCCACTGCCGGGGATCACGGCCACCGCATCCGCTTGGTAAATATCTTTTAACGCCCCCGAGATATCACACATCACCTGTTGAAAGCGTTGTGACATATGGTTAAGCGCGCGGTCAGTATAAACCACTGAAAATTCCCGCAGACCTTCTGGATCAACATGGGGTAACAATCCGGACATAAGCACCTCTGTGTTTCTATAACTAATGTAACAAGCCTGCCGCGTGAGCGAGTCTAGCTTGCCAGCAGCTTGGTTGTGGTATCCAGACCTATAGCCGACTTTAGCGAACATTGAACTCGTTGCAGGATAAATCTGCAACGGTAACGGCAAAGTACGGCTAAACCCGAAGGGGCGAGTGATGAGTCTGAGCTAACCTATCATCTTAGCCCATGAGGGTAAGAAGGGTTAAGCCTGAGTCTGTTAATAATGCCCAATCTAGGGGTAAATAACAAAGATCTAATACACAAATCTTCTTACCTTGCCTCTGCCAGCAGACCTACCGTCGGTGTTACTATATGCACACTATTTTTAACTAGCATGCTAACTCCCACAAGTAAGGTGAAACTCGATGAAAGAAACGTTTAGCTTAGAAGGCAATCCCTTTATTCCCCTGCACAACTTACTCAAAGTATTGGGCTGGTGTGAGTCCGGCGCCATGGCAAAAGATGTTATTGATGTGGGCTTGGTCACGGTAGATGGCGAAGTTGAGCTGCGTAAACGCTGCAAGATCATTGAAGGTCAGGTGGTGCGTTTTCAAAAGCAAGAAGTGGCGGTAACTGCTTAACGTGAATAGTGAGGGGTGAAGCGTGAAGAGAAAAATCACACTTTGGCAGCGGATTACGCTGCACGTCTTGCGCCCCCAATGCGTTTAAACCGGCTCCAGTAAGCGCATCTGCCAATCGGTCACTTGGCCGGCGGCTAAGTAATCGGTGGCCTTTTGCCGCCAACTGGGCGATAACGCCGTGACTGCCGCCAGCTCCTGCAAACGCTCGCTCGAGTAAGCCAAGTTATAGACGATGTCGGCGGCCCGCTTTACCGACATCTCGGGATGCGGGCGCTCCACCAGCGTCAAGCTGGCATCGGGATTAACGGTGCCGGTTTCTAACACCCGCAGCAACCAACCGGTGCGACCATTGGCTTGTACCAGCACCGAGAAAAAGTCACACCCAAAGCGCGCATTAAGCTTATAGCACGGCGAACGCGGTTGGCTGATTTGTACCAATGCTTCGTCTAATCGGTAAATATCACCAATATAGACATTCGCTTCTGTTAAGCCCATCCCTGAAATATTTTCACCAAAGCCGCCCGCCGTGAGCGGTGGCAAAGCGCCACTGCTGTTAATACTGTCACTATACAAGCCCATGCCCTGAAACCAGCTTTGCCAATAGCAGTAATGCTCCCGCGGATAATAATGCAGCGCGCGCTCTGGGCCCCCGTGAAACTGGCTCGACACTTGGGTGTCATCCACTAAGCCATTAACATCACAAAATTGCGGCGTACGAATTCGCCGCTTATCGATGGCACTATTAATGTGCTCATTAAGCATGGCGGCGTTACCCACCAAAATACTCACCTGCATGCTTGCTCCTGCCCTGTTGTGGGGTTGACGGCTAATAGCTAAATTGAGGTGCTAGATTCAGATATTCGGTTCAAGCACTAGGCTCAAATACTAGACTCTGCTACTAAACTCAGCGCCTGACTCGCCGGCCATTTTTACAGCACTCAGGCTCATTTACACGGCTATTCACCCAATGACGGCGCTTTGTCCTTGAAAAGTCAGCCGTTGCTGTTCACTATTCTTACATCATCCGTGGCGAGCGCCTCAGTGGCAGAATTTTATGCTCGCTACGAGTAAATAATAATATTAAAGGAGCCATTATGAGAATTGCGATATTAAGTGCCAGCGCCCTACTACTGACCGCCTGCAGTGGCGGACCTACGATAGTGAACTCTGATTTACAGCATCATCACTGGAATTTAAGTGCCATCAATGGCGTCGCGATTGCCTCTGAGATTAAGTCGGACTTAGAAATTGCCGAGCACTTCACTATTAACGGTTTGGCCGGCTGCAACCGCTTCTTTGGTAGCGCCACCCTAGAGGGTAACCGTTTAGTGGCGGATCCGTTAGCCAGCACTCAAATGGCCTGTTCACCAGCAGAACAGAAAGTAGAACACGCGGTATTACAGACCCTGGGTAAAGGCGCGACCGTTAATAATAACGGCAATGAGCTGGAGCTAGTCGGAGCGCAATATACGCTAACCTACACCTTAGCTGATTGGATGTAATGTAAGTCCGAGCACTCTTAAGCGCACAACCGCACATAGGTACGGCGGCTTATACCAATCGCATTAATTATTTGGTCAGCCTAACAGCTGGATTTAATGTGATTGTTTTTTGTAGTGTGCCCACCTTGTTGGTAGGCAAAGAGTATCGGCACGGTTTGGGTTTTGTTCTTAAAACCATCCTGCTTCGCAGGACCACCGAACAAGTGGGTGGACTACAACACACGCTTTTTGTAGAAGCCTGCTTTAGTTAGCTATGCAATGGGGCTTTTATGTCGATCTTAAATAGAACGATTATTTAGTGTGTTTGGTATTACCTTAGCTATACACATCAGTGAGGCTTCATTATGACTGCATCAGCAATGCTGGTTTGCCCAGCTTGTCAGGCTAAAAACCGGGTACCCGAGGCACGTTTAGTCGAACAGCCTAAATGTGGTAAGTGTCAGGCGCTTTTGTTGTCTGTCGAGCCTCTGGTCTTGAATGGCGCCCTGCTCGGGCGCTTGCTGGCTCACGAAAGTTTACCGCTAGTAGTGGACTTTTGGGCACCCTGGTGCGGCCCTTGCCAACAAATGGCGCCGATTTTTGCGGCAGCTGCGGCCAATTTTCAAGGGCAATTTCGCTTGGCGAAACTCGATACCGAAGCTCACTCGGCAGCCGCAGCCCAGTGGGCAATTCGCTCGATTCCGACCTTAATTGCTTTTCATCAAGGCAAAGAGATTGCACGCCAGTCCGGTGCCCTCTCTGCCAGTCAGTTACAGCAATGGCTGCAAAGCTTAGTGGTGTAACTCTAAACGGCAACGGCTTTTTAGCTAAGCCCTCGCGGCCGTTAAACAGCACTCTTAACACATCATATAACGCGGAAAGTGGTAGCACATTTGGGCCGCTTTTCTATAATGGCGCGTACCGCACCCTAGCTACGGTAAGTGGATGTGGGTCGCTCACAACTCTCGGTCATGATCATGGATCACAGGGCCTGCACACTGATATAACGAGGTTTTATACCCGTGGGATACATAATGGATCAAGCTGAACTAGCGCGCTTAGCACGCATCTTAGAGCAAACCCGCAGCATAGCGCTGGTGGGTGCGTCTAATCGTCCGGAGCGGGCGAGCTATCAAGTGATGGACTATCTATTGCAACAGGGTTTTAACGTGCATCCAGTTAATCCGCAATTAGCCGGTGCCGTGATCTTGGGCCAAGCCTGTGTGGCCGAGCTTGATGAACTCGAGCAGCCCGTGCAATTGGTTAATGTATTTCGCCGTGGTGAATTTGCCGCTCTGCTCGCCGAACAAGCCATAGAGCAAGATGCGCAATGTTTGTGGCTGCAAGAGGGAGTGATCTGCGAGGCCGCTGAAGAGTTAGCGAAAGAAGCAGACTTAGATTATGTAGCAGATCTATGCATCAAGAAAGTGCACCAGCAATTGATGCAAAAAGCGTGAAGCGTGGAATAGCCCGACTGAAGCAAACATGTTAGCGCCAAGAACCACCATAGCGCACGGCTTTCTTTTACTGGGCCGCCATATTTATATTGCCGAGTATTTGGTGGCAGAAAAATCTTTTCGCTAGAATGTGATCTGTCAGCACACGCTTTAACGTATCGGCCGAGCTCAGTCTTGAGCTCGGCCGATGTGGATCTGAGCTAGGCGCATAATAACTCCGAGCTCACTTATCTTAAATGGCTATTAATGGCCACTGTGATCGCTTGCTTCATGGGAGCCATGTTCAGCGGCTTTTGCCTCTGGATCTGCATCTACGGCGACTTCGATCTCTACTTTACCCGCCTTTTTAAAATGCAAGGTTACCGGAAATTTGGTTCCCTCTGCCGGCACTTCTTTAAGCCCCATCAGCATTAAATGCAAACCACCCGGCGCCAGCTTTTGTGCGCTGTGCGCGGCTATGGTTAAGTCATCCAGTTGGCGCATCTTCATCAGATCGCCTTCTTTAATGTGGGTATGTATCTCTACTGTATCTGAAATTGGGCTTTCGGCACTGAGCAATACATCCTCCGCATCCCCGTTATTAGTCACGGTAAAATACGCCACGCCTACCTTAGCCACCGGTGGTAAAGGTCGCGCCCAAGGATGAGCTATATCAAGATCGCCAGCCTGAAAACTGTGTGCAGCAACCGCAGTTGAGCCCAGTAGCAGCGCCGAGGCCAATAACATTTTTAAAGTGGTCATGTGCAATTCCTTGTTCGTGAAGGCAGTAAAGTTGTGGCAGTTCAGAGATTAAAGCCGGTGAAGCAAAGCAATTTTATACAAGGCTGTCGCTCAACATACAAGGGTTTAGCTAGGCTAATGCAGCCGTGAGTAATGCAAAAAACTCTGCTACCGGCATCGGCCTGTGATATTTAAAACCTTGCAGATAATGGCAGCCTTGCTGTTGTAACCAGTGTTCTTGAGCTGCATTTTCGACGCCTTCCGCTACTACGGTCACGCCCAAGCCTCGGGCCATGCCTAATACCGATAAGGTAATGGCACAATCATCTGGATTATGAGGTAGGTCTTGAATAAAAGAGCGATCGATTTTTAGCTTGGTAAACGGCAGATTTTTAAGACGCAATAAGGATGAATACCCGGTACCAAAATCATCAATCGACAACTTAATACCCATGCGTACCAGCTGCTCTAAGGTTTGACGCAAAATATTAGAATCGCCCTTAATGGCATCCTCGATCATTTCCAATTCAAGCTGGTGTCCTTGGATCTGATACTGCTCCAGCAAATTAAACACTTTATCAGCCAGTTGCGGGTCCATCACCGTATCAGCGGATAAATTCACCGCTATCGGCGGCATCGACAACCCCAGTGCTCTCGCCTGTTTAATATCTTGGCAGACCCGCTCCAGCACCCAACAATCCAGCTCCGCCATTAAGCCAGCTTCATAAGCCAGAGGTAAAAATTCCGCCGGTGATAAAAAACCCGCACTGGGATGGGGCCAGCGCACTAAGGCTTCACAGCTTACGAGCGTTTGTGCATCGGCGGACATAATCGGCTGATAAAACACACTCAAGCCATTATTGGCGATGGCGTCTATTAACTGGTTTTCTAATAAAAAACGGGCTTTAGCAGAGGCGGACACGGCTTGATTATAAAATTGTGCTTGGCGACGCCCGCACGCCTTGGCGTGATACATGGCCGACTCGCTACAGCGCAGTAAGCTTGCAATGTCATCCGCATCATTTGGATAAACGGCCACACCAACACTGGTGGTCACCGCCAGTTTTTGCTGAGCAATATACAGCGGTTGATTCACCGTCTCCATAATACTCGCCACCGTGGCTTCCAGCATATGGTCATCATCTGTCCAGCAATACAATAAGGTAAACTCATCGCCGCCCACCCGCGCTACCATGTCTTTTCCGGGCAACTGCACTCCTCGTAACCGAGCCGCAATTTCGCTGACGACTGCATCCCCCACGGATGCGCCCATGCCATTATTAATGGTATTTAGCCGGTCAATATCAAACCAGAATAGCGCGAAGCCATGGGAAGCAGGCTTTTGCATCAGTTGCTGCATACGGTGTTGCAAAGCGCGTTGATTTTGCAGGCCCGTAAAATCATCGTGATGGGTAATGTAGTCCAGCTCTTTACGGCTATTAAGCCAAGCTTGGTGGGTATTAATCAGACTAATGGTGTCAGCAAAGGCGGCGGCGCAGGCAATATCAGCCAAGCTCCAACGGCGCTGTTCATCGTTTTCAAGACAGAGGACGCCGTATAAGCGATTACCATCATAAATAGGTGCGTCTAGCATAGAGGCGCCGACGACAGCGGTACCTAAATAGCATGCTTGCAAGGAACTAGTGCGGGGGTCGTGAATCACATCATGGGTAAATAAAATTTCAGCTTCTTCCAAGGCACTGAAATACAGCGGATGCTGGGCGCGCTCTAACGTATAAGGAATATAGTGGTGACCAAGCTGGGGTTGATAGTAAAGCTCGCGGTTTAGGCTGGCACCACACAAGCTCATACTCCAAATAGCCACGCTGTCGGTGTTAAGTAATTCGCCACATAGCGCGAGCAGTGCTTCCCATTTTTTACGTTGGCTAAGCCCGCTAAAACTCGCGCCATGCACCAGCTGCATTAACGCTTTGTGATAACTAAAAAAGGTCTGAACTTGTTCCACAGATAATCCATTAGCTGATGGGATGCCAAGCTATAATGGCAAACTCATTTGACGCCGTCCAACTTCTACTACCCTGAGGTCGAAGAATACCGAACCTGCGATGACAGTTTATTCTTCTCGAGCGATCACCACTTGGCTAAAACCCAGTTTAGCAAAGTATTCTTCACGAAAATCTTTCATGGTTTTACGGTCATTGCGGCTCACATTGGCCACCTGATTTTCCATGCGATGAAAATCAGTCAAATCAACACCCTCAGCCAAGGCGATGGCGTCATACACACTGTTGTGCTTGTCGTTGGCGTAACCGATTTCTTTTTGCAGGTTGCGATAGAGGTAATTGATGCGATAAGCCATGGACACTTCCTTAAGTAAAGCACCATTGTCCTCGTATCAGCGAAACGACTCAAGCTTTGCTTGCGCTCATTCGGCCAGTATGTGCGCCGTACACTATCAACAATTAGTTTGAGCTCGCTCACAGCCAGACCCTATGTGCTGAATATGCATAACATGTGGCATACTAAAAAACGTTAATCTTTTGTCATCATTCATCTTTGTGGAGTAAGCCTGCCCGTGATCAGCGTTGAACGTAAAGATGGTTTCTCTCTCAAAATCTCGCGTATTCTGCGTGAAGCCACAGAGCACAAATTCGA
The DNA here is from genome assembly GCF_002157895.1 of Oceanisphaera profunda. GTDB lineage: Bacteria > Pseudomonadota > Gammaproteobacteria > Enterobacterales > Aeromonadaceae > Oceanimonas > Oceanimonas profunda. The sequence goes on along the minus strand of NZ_CP021377.1, from coordinate 2,128,467 downwards.
TATTTATTTCTTTGTCCCCAGCGAGCTTGGCCTCAATACTAAAGTGGTGCCGGAAGAAGAGTTTTATCACAATGCTATTCATGTACAACGTACCTACTTTAGCGATCGCCCCTATCTGCCCTTGATCCACAGTCGCTTAGCCCGCCGAGGCGAGCTGTCGTCGGATCAATATCGCTTAAGTCTCAGTCTTTATGCCTATCAGTACGTGATTGGGCTAGAGCAGTCTTGCCATGAATTGCGTAACGAAAAAGAGGGCGCCAGCCAAGCGGACATCGAAGAATTAGTCTCTTTGACTCAAGATATATTGCGCCGCTTACGCCGTAATAAGCCCGACGACCCAACACTGCATAAATACTACGTCAATATCGACAATTACTTATCCTGGTTTACCGAGCAACGCCTACTGTCCTTAGTCGCCCATTTGCCGCGTAGTGGCGATTACAAAACCGCCAAGGCCTTACTGCTGCAGGTGAGTGATTTAGAACATGAACACCGCGTGCAGCAAAAATATAATTCCAATTACACCACAGAAGCGCTATCGCGCATGTCTAATAAAATGCGCTTATTGCGGCGCCTAATTGAATATCCGGTGACCTTAAAAGAGAAAACCCGCGAGCTGGGCGGCGGCGAAGAAAAGGCCCTTAAAGCCGGTGTCACCGCGGTAGTGATGACCGCTATGTCACTGGCAGTATTTGAGGTGCGCGAAACCTTAGGCAGTATTTCTCTGCTGGTTATTTTAACGCTGGCGCTCTTATATGCCTTGCGAGAGGTATTTAAAGACGACTTGCGCACCACGTTATGGCGCTGGCTGCGCAAAGGACGCCCTAAATGGCGCCGCCAATATTTTGATGTGCACAGCGGCCAAGTGGTTGGCCGCCAATTAGAGTGGTTTGACTATCGCAAAACCAATCGCTTAAGCGAAGAAATCATCGCTGCGCGCCGTGCCAATATCAGTCAAAAAGAAGAAATCGTAATGCATTACGGCAGTCACTCGCGCATGTTGCCCATCCGCTTCTTAAGCGGCTATGAGCAAACTCGTGAAACCCTGCATCTCGACTTAAATTTACTTTCTAAGCTAATGGAAAAAGGCTCACATCACGTTTATCAATTAAAAGATGGCCAGGTCTCGCGCCATGCAGTAGAAAAACGCTACCTTATCAATTTGGTGACCCGCGAAATTCAAGGTCAAAATCCGCCGGTAATCCAACGCTGGAAACTGGTAATGAGTCGCTCAAAAATCGTTGAAATAGAAGAAATAATACGCCCCGGTACCACTAAAGCCGCCACCGAAGCTAAAGCATCAACGGCCAGTACAGAACAAAACACCGCCGGCGTTCAGGGCTAGCACATGATAACGCCGTCCGACGAGCCTTAGCTGGTCGGGAACGAAAGACAAGTGGGGTTTTTTAGCATAAAACTTCACCCGAAAACAAAAAGCTGGCATTCTGTGCTCCGTTTTGCCGTTGCACCCTAGGGGTGATGGCAAAAAGAGGCTTACTCCTCTACTCAGGGTATCCGCTGATGCCATTCTTTTTGCTTTTACTATTGGTTAAGGAGACAGCTTAATGTCCACCAATAACAAAAAAATGTCACTGACGGCGAAGGTCTTACTGGGCATGTGCCTAGGCGTGGTGACCGGCTTTATCTTTCGTACTCTGTTGAGTGATGTCACTTTCATTCAAGAATACATAGTACAAGGCGCGTTGAATGTAGGCGGTGAAATCTTTATCGCCAGCTTAAAAATGCTAGTGGTACCGTTGATTTTTGTATCTCTGGTGTGCGGCACCAGCTCGCTAAAAGACTTAGCCACCTTAGGCCGCTTGGGCGGCAAGACCTTGGCTTTCTACTTAGTCACTACTGCCATCGCCATTACGCTAGCACTAGTAATGGGCTCGGTATTTCAACCTGGAGCCGGCGTAGATTTAACCAGTGCCACTACCTTTAGTGCCGAAGAAGCGCCCACCTTGGGCCAAGTGATAGTGGGCATGTTTCCCACCAATCCCATTAACTCCATGGCCGAGGGTAATACGCTGCAGATCATCGTATTTGCGGTGTTGTTTGGGATCGCCATCAGCCTAGCTGGCAAGCCAGGCGAGCGTATCGCCGCCCTGTTCAGTGACTTTAATGAAGTGATCATGAAGCTGGTGTCTTTGCTGATGAACATCGCGCCTTACGGGGTGTTCTGTTTGATGGCCCAGCTGTTTAGCGAGTTAGGGCTGGATGCCATCGTCAACTTATTGGAATATTTCTTAGTGCTGGCCGGCACCCTACTGCTGCACGGCTTGGTGACTTATTCCATTATGTTCCGCGTTTTTACGGGCTTAAATCCGCTGATCTTCCTCAAGAAAATGGAAGATGCCATCATGTTCGCCTTCTCCACCGCCTCTTCCAATGCCACGATTCCTGTGACCATGGAAACCACCACTCGGCGTATGGGTGTGGACAACAAGGTGGCGGCTTTTACCGTGCCGCTGGGTGCCACTATTAACATGGACGGCACCGCTATTATGCAAGGGGTGGCCACCGCCTTTATCGCTCAAGCCTTTAATATTGACTTGAGCTTTAATGACTACATGATGGTGATTTTGACCGCCACACTGGCATCTGTCGGCACCGCCGGCGTACCAGGGGTAGGTATTATTATGTTGGCCATGGTGCTCAATCAAGTTGGCTTACCGGTAGAGGGCATAGCGCTAATTATCGGTGTGGATCGCCTGTTAGATATGATCCGCACCGCGGTTAATATAACTGGCGACTCTGTGGTGACCTGCATCGTAGGTAAGAGTGAGGGTGCTATGGATGTAGCGCGCTTTAATGACCCAAACGCGGGTAAACAAGAAGAAGAGATTCATTTTTCTTCCTCACATTCTCGCCCCGCTCCTTAATCATTAAACGCCTCACGCCACCTGAACCTAGCTCAGGTGGCGTTTTTTAATAGGTATTAATTCTCTTACTCGCTACAAATATAATGGCCATAATATCAGAACAATATTAATGGTTTCTGCGAGTTAGTTTGGAATTAACGACCGCAATGATTGCTCTAGGATAATTAAGCCTGCATGATAACTTAATTACCCCCTCTATTAGAGCTGGCATGGACTCAAGTTCAATATTTTCCACCACTGGGCCTCTTTTTTCTTTTTTACGGCTCACCAGCCATTCCCTGTGGATCGGTTTATTACTATTGCTGCTGGGCTATCCATTAACAGCGACGGCAGCTCAAGTACCGCTTACCGTAACCGAGCGGGCCTATATTAGCGCGCATCCAGTATTGTCGGTATGTGTAGATCCGGACTGGTTACCCTTTGAGGGTATAGATAACAAGCAACAGCACGTTGGTATTATTGCTGACTTACTGCCACTGGTAGCGAGCAAAACCGGATTACAAATACAGTTACACCCCACCAAAAATTGGGACGAAAGCCTACTCGCCTCAAAAAGTGGCGAATGCTTGGCCCTCAGTGCACTTAATCAAACTCCAGAGCGCGAACAATGGCTGATCTTTACCGATCCGCTGCTAGAAGATCCCAATGTATTGATTACGCGGGACGATCATCCTTTTATTTCTGATATCGCCAGTCTTAACAATAAAACCATTGCTTTGCCCCACGGCACCGCTATGGCAGAGCTGTTTGCGCGGGACTTTCCTAATCTCACCATTATTTATACGGATTCCGAGCCGCAGGCCATGCAAATGGTGTCAGATGGCAAAGTCGACCTGACGCTTCGTTCCCTTATTATTGCGGCGCACACCATTAAAAATGCCGGCTGGTACAACCTAAAAGTATCAGGGCAAGTACCCGGCTACGGTAACCAGTTACGTATTGGCATCTCTCAGTCAGAACAAACGCTGCGTACTATTCTTAACCGCGGCATCGCGGCCCTTAGCGAGCAAGAACGGCAACAAATCATGGACCGCTACTTGAGCCTGCAGGTGGTGTCAGAGGTAGTCACCGACTACACCTTAGCCTATGCATTAGGCATCTTACTGTTGGGGGTGATTGGTACTAGTTTGTTTTGGATGCGCCGACTGAGAGCCCTGAATCAGCAGCTTAGCGTGATGGCGCAAACCGATGCGCTCACCCAACTGACTAATAGACACGGTTTAAATTTAACTCTAGAAAAAGATCTCGTGCGGGCACAACGCTACCAACACCCGCTCTCGGTAATGATGATGGATATTGACCACTTTAAGCGGGTGAACGATCAATATGGCCATCTCACGGGAGACAAAGTACTGGTGGCATGCAGCCAGCTTTTAAAAGAGAACCTGCGTAAGTCCGATATTATTTGTCGTTGGGGCGGAGAAGAATTTTTAGTGCTCTGTTTTGAGACCACGCAAGAACAAGCCGCCCACCTAGCCGAGCTGTTACTGGAAAAAGTACGCCAACATCATTTTCCTGAGGTGGGCAGCATGACCATGAGTGCCGGTGTTGCACAGGCCAATCCACAAGATAACGCTGAGACGCTCACCAAACGCGCCGATACTTTGTTGTATGAAGCAAAACATCAGGGTCGCGATCGCGTTTGTGTAGACCACAATAATCTTCACTCCATGACCGATATCCCAGAATCCAATCGCTAAAACAGACAATTAGCATCCTGGATCACGACTTCTGGTCGCGATTAACCGCCTTAAACCACAGAATTCACTCATGCCCCTTAAGTGTTAGGGGCTATCGGCATACAATAGCATTCGTGTATTCACTGCAGCGCTATCCATTTGCCCCGACTCAACGTTAGTCGCGTGCCCGCTAGCCGCTGCCTTCTCCATGTTCAAGCAGGGAAAGAGCGAAAAAATGACCAATAAAAAATCGACCATAGTTTATACATTGACCGACGAAGCACCCGCCCTGGCCACTTATTCTTTACTGCCGATAGTGCGCACCTTTGCCAACAGCGCCGGCATTGACGTGACCTTAAGCGATATCTCTCTGGCTAGCCGTATTTTAGCGGCCTTCCCCGAGAGCCTGAGCGAAGAACAACGCGTCACCGACGGCTTAAGCGAGCTAGGTGAACTCACCCTAGACCCTTCTGCCAACATCATCAAACTGCCAAACATCAGTGCCTCTGTGCCGCAGCTGCGCGCCTGTATTCGCGAGCTACAAAGCCAAGGCTTTGCTATCCCTAATCTGCCAGAAGAAGCCAAAACCGCCGCCGAAAAATCCGCCCTGGAGCGCTACTCGCGCATTATCGGCAGTGCCGTAAACCCAGTATTGCGCCAAGGTAACTCAGATCGTCGCGCGCCGGCCGCCGTTAAAGCGTTCGTGCGTAAATATCCGCATTCCATGGGTAAGTGGAGCAAGGCATCTCGCTCTCACGCCGATTACATGCACGGCGGCGACTTCTTCTCTAGCGAACAGTCAGTGACGCTGGATAAAGCACAAACTGTGCGCATCGAATTTATCGATAAAGACGGCAAGGTGACCGTTAAAAAATCCTTACCGATGCAACAAGGTGAAGTGCTAGATGGCATGTTTATGAGTGCCAAAGCATTGTCGCGTTTTTTTGAGCGCACACTAAAAGACTGTAAAGACACCGGCGTGATGTGGTCGCTGCACGTAAAAGCCACCATGATGAAGGTGTCGCATCCCATCGTATTTGGCCATGCGGTAAAAGTGTTTTATCGTGACGTGTTTGAAAAATACGGCGATCTCTTTGACGAGCTGGGCGTGAATGCCAATAACGGCATGAACAGCGTATTAGATAAAATAAAGTCGCTGCCTCAGTCCACCCAAGAAGAAATTGAGCGCGCGATTCACGACTGCTACGAGCATCGCCCAAAAATGGCCATGGTCGACTCAGTAAAAGGCATTACTAACCTGCATGTACCGAGCGATGTGATCGTTGATGCATCTATGCCGGCTATGATCCGCAGCTCAGGCAAAATGTGGGCCCGTGATGGCAAGCTAAAAGACACCAAAGCAGTAATGCCAGAAAGTACCTATGCCCGCATCTATCAAGAAGTGATCAACTTCTGTAAGACCAACGGCGCCTTTGATCCGGTCACTATGGGTACCGTACCCAACGTCGGCTTAATGGCGATGAAGGCCGAAGAATACGGCTCTCACGACAAGACCTTTGAATTGACTGAAGACGGCACCATGCGCATCGTCGACGAAAACGGCACTGTGTTGATGCAGCATGATGTGGAAAAAGGTGATATTTGGCGCGCTTGCCAAACCAAAGACGCCGCCGTGCATGACTGGGTGAAACTGGCCGTGACCCGTGCTCGTCAGTCTAATACGCCTGCAGTATTCTGGTTGGATGCAGAACGCGCCCATGACAATGAACTGCGTAAAAAAGTAGAGACCTATCTGCAAGAGCATGACTTGAATGGTTTAGATATTCAGATCATGTCTTATAACGAAGCCATTCGTTTCTCCATGGAGCGCATCATCCGCGGCCAAGACACCATTTCGGTAACCGGTAACGTGCTACGTGACTACCTCACCGACTTGTTCCCTATCTTAGAGTTGGGTACATCTGCCAAAATGTTGTCTATCGTGCCAATGCTGGCCGGTGGCGGCATGTACGAAACCGGTGCCGGCGGTTCAGCGCCTAAACACGTGCAACAGCTGTTAGAAGAAAACCACTTGCGTTGGGACTCTCTAGGCGAGTTTTTAGCGCTGGCAGTATCTCTCGAAGAGCTGGGCATTAAAGAAGGCAATGCTAAAGCCAAGTTACTGGCTAAGTATTTGGATAAAGCCACCGAATTACTGCTGGATAACGGCAAGTCGCCGTCACGCAAAGCCGGCGAGTTGGATAACCGCGGCAGTCACTTCTATTTAAGCCTGTACTGGGCTCAGCAGTTGGCAGCACAAACCGAAGACAGCGAGCTGGCCGCGCACTTTGCGCCACTAGCGAAATCTTTGGCGGAGAATGAACAAAAAATTATCGACGAACTGAACCAAGTACAAGGTTCCGCCGCCGCACTGAGTGGTTATTACCATATGGACGCCGCCGCGTTAAATAAGGTAATGCGCCCAAGTGACACCTTTAACCAAACACTGGCTAGCTTAGAAAAATAAGCCCGCCCTTTGGTAGCATGATTAAAACCCAGCCTCGGCTGGGTTTTTTATTGCTTCGCCTGCCTGCACTGGATATTTAACGCCCTGAAAATCCAGTAGTGCTTAACTTTGGCATGCCAATTTTTGTGCTTTATTACCCCAGTTATTTTCAGCAGCTAATAGCAACCTTAGCTATTATTATTCTCACACTTATCTGATTTTATACGGGTTATGCATCGTCTAATGACGGCACCCGCATCAATTTTTTACTTATCCGAGACTCAACTTATGGCATCTGCAACCAGTCTAACCGTACTAGAAGTTAGCGCCATTTTCTTATCGATTACTGCGGTATTGACCTATGTTAATCATCGCTTTATCGGCCTGCCGACCACCATTGGCGTGATGGTCATCTCCATATTGCTGTCTATTGGAGCCATATTCTTAGGTTTTTTAGGCTTTGATCAACTGATTGATTATGAGGTCAGCTTATTAGACCGGCTCGATTTCACTGAGGTGCTACTCGATGGCATGCTCTCTATGCTGCTGTTTGCTGGGGCGTTACATATTAATATTGGTGACTTAAAGCGCTATAAACTGCCCATAGGTCTGCTGGCCTGTATTGGCACCTTAGTATCAGCGGTACTGATAGCGAGCGGCATTTATTTTATGTTGCCGCTATTGGGCTTTGAGCTGCCCTATATCTGGTGTTTGTTATTTGGCGCATTAATATCACCGACCGACCCCATTGCGGTGATCAGTATTTTGGCCTCCTCTGGTGCGCCTAAAAGTATTGAAACGGTGATCGCCGGCGAGTCACTGTTTAATGATGGCATAGGCGTGGTTATCTTTGTTTTGCTGCTGGGCATTTTATCCAGTGGTGATATTCCAACGGCCAATTATGTGGCACATACGCTAGCAGTTGAAGCCGGTGGCGGCATCGTTTTTGGCTTTGTGCTCGGTGCAATTTTATATTACATGATCAAAAGTATTGATAGTTATCAAGAGGAGGTATTACTCACCTTAGCAGGCGTACTCGGTGGCTATGCACTGGCAAGTCATTGGCATCTATCAGGACCTTTGGCCATGGTGATGATGGGGCTGATGGTCGGTAATCGTGGCCGAGCGTTAGCCATGAGTGAAAAGACTCGCCATTACGTTGATTTATTTTGGGAGCTAATTGATGAGATTTTAAACGCAATTTTATTCGTCTTGATTGGTCTTGAGGTGGTGATAATTGCTTACTCTGGCAACTTATTTATCGCTGCTGGATTGACCATCATCATTGCGCTGCTTGCTCGCCTTATCGTGGTCGGCATGACTACCAAGACCTTTAGCAAACAGCTTGAGCTCCCCACAGGCGCTTGGAAAGTCTTAACTTGGGGCGGCTTACGAGGCGGCATTTCTGTCGCATTGGTCTTGCAGCTGCCCACCGGATCCGAGCGCGATATTTTATTAGCACTGACTTACGCAGTGGTCGTGTTCTCTATCTTGGTGCAAGGCTTAAGTGTGGGTAAGGTAGCCAAGACGATTTGCCCATCTAAAGAAAGTTGAAGATGTAACCGCGCTTAATCACGGTTCACACGCTGCTCGCCCAAAATGGGCGATCAGCATGCCTGATGCACCGCATATCTCACCATGCCCATGATAAACTCTCGCCAGTTCAGGCACTTGAGCTCTCGCTTAATGCCAATAAAAGTATGCCTAATCAGTCGCTTTGAGTGTGATGTATCAGCCTAGCTATTAACTTTCGCACGCAGATAACTCTCACCCGGAGCTTACTCAGCATTAACTGCCCCGTTAACCACAGGATAATCGTTTTATGTCTCGCTCATTGGTCTGTACTTTAGCCATTTTGGCTCCCTTATTCGCCGCCCCGGCGCTAGCTCAATCCGCTTGGAACGGCAGCATCGGTATCGGCGCTACAGTGGCACCGGATTATCTGGGCAGTGATGATTACAAGAGCCGCTTAACCCCCGACTTTAATATCAAGTACGGTAACCTGGCCTACTTAAACTGGCGTGATGGCTTAGGGGTGAATGTGCTGCAAACGCCCGAATGGACGCTATCGCCGTTTATTGGTTATCACATTGGCCGTAAAAACACCGGTGACTTAAGCCGCTTCGACAAGGTGGATGACGGCTTAACCGCCGGCGTTAAGCTCACTTATCGCCCGAATCAATGGGCATACAGCCTAAAAGCTGAAGCCCCCTTTACCGGTGATGTAGATGGCTACAAGATGACGTTACGCGCCGATTGGCGCAACCAAATTGCACCTAAGTGGTTTGTGGGTGTGAGCCCAAGTTTGGTGTACAGCAGCTCAGCTTGGACGCAAGATATGTTTAATGTATCCGCTGCCGACTCTGCTCGCAGCGGTATCGCTCGCTACCATGCCGAGCAAGGTTATTGGCGCTTAGGCTTGGCCGGCAGCGTGACGTATCAATTTGCCACCGACTGGTCACTGACCGGTATTGCCGGTATTACTCAGCTAACCGGCGACGCTAAAGACAGCTCAATCGTGCGCCAAGCGGGTGACGCCACCCAAACCTTAACCGGTGTGATAGTTAGCTATCAATTCTAAGAGACGGTACTGAACTCTCTAAAGCCGCAGCACTTAAGTATTACTATTTAAGCTGCGGCTTTTTTATGGCCATTATTTGCTCTCACACCGCTTGTTATCTGACCTGCTTATCTGGTTATTTAATTTAGCGCATTAAGCACATTTAATACTTCCCCTCGCCACACCCCGCCTACTCGTTAGTGATGAAACCATATTACTCTTCGTATGATGCAGTAACCCTAGCCTACACTTAGCTCAAGCCGTATTTAGCGTCTAATCAGCTGCTTGGCATCTAAATGAAGCGCTTTAGCTAAAAAGCGATTACCAATTAGCCACAACCCCGTAAAAAATTAAGCAAACTGTGCTTTTTTTAGCAAACAGCGGACGCCAAACCTCGACTAAGCTCAATAAAGTAAACTTAATGCCATAGATTTCTTGCCTCTTGGTTTTTCTTTTGTCAGTCTGTTACATAACCAGGACGTTAGAACACGAAACAATTGCTCGACGCTATTACTCGACACAATTGCTCTAAACCATGGAGAGTGCTTAATGAACAAGCAATATCAATTAAAGCGTACGTTAAAACAGCTCACGGGCTTATCTGCGCTGGCATTATTCACCTGTACTGCCGCTCAAGCCGCCAATTGGCGCTATGCCCACGAAGAATATGAAGGCGACGTGCAGGATGTATACGCCTACAAATTCAAAGAATATATTGAAGAAAATTCCGATCACACGCTTAAGGTCTATCGCTTTGGTGAGCTGGGCGAGTCTGACGACATCATGGAACAAACTCAGGCAGGCATACTGAACTTTGTTAACCAATCTCCCGGTTTCACGGGCGCGCTTATCCCTGAAGCACAAATCTTCTTTATACCCTATCTGCTGCCCACCGATATGAGCACTGTGGTGAAGTTCTTTCGCGACAGTAAGGCCATTAACGAAGACTTTCCCAAGCTCTATGCCCAAAATGGCTTAGAACTGCTGAAGATGTATCCCGAAGGCGAAATGGTGGTCACCTTAGATGAAATCGCCACTACTCCAGAAGAACTGAACAACAAGAAAATTCGGGTCATGACCAACCCGCTGTTGTCAGAAACCTACTCCGCTTTTGGTGCTACGCCCACGCCATTACCGTGGGGTGAAGTGTACGGTGCCTTGCAAACCAATATGATCCAAGGTCACGAAAACCCCATCTTCTGGATTGAGTCCGGCAAATTATATGAAGTGTCACCGAACCTAATTTTTACCGGTCACGGCTGGTTTACCACCGCCATGATGGCCAACCAAGACTTCTACAATGACTTATCTAAAGAAGATCAGACCTTAGTGCAAAAAGCAGCCGACTACGCTTTTGAAGAAATCCTCGAACACATAGACGGCCTGGCAGACAGCTCACTGAAAAAAATTACCGACAGCAGTAAGAAAGTCACCGTCACCCGCTTAAACGATGAACAGATAGAGGCCTTTAAAGCACGCGCGCCTCAAGTAGAAGACAAGTTCATTGAGATGGCAGGCGACAGTGGCAAAGCGCTATTGCAGCAATTTAAGCAAGATCTTAAAGACTTATAATTGTTATCGATGCCCAAACCCCACCTCACCGGTGGGGTTTTGTTTTAGCAGCCACACGTTTAATCGATGGCCCGCTTACTGAATTTAATCAGGTCTTTCGCAGCAGTACTGCTTAACTTAATGATATAGATTGTGGAAGGTCAAAAAATTATGTCTGAGTCTAACTCTGAATCAAGCTCTGAATTAGCAGACGATATCCCCGCCTATCGCTCCGGCTTACCGGGTGTACTGGGCATTATCGATGAATGGATTGCCCGCGGCGAGGCCCTAATGCTAGCCGCCGGCGTATTGCTAATGGCCATTAATACCTGCACCAACGTGATTGCTCGTTTTGTGTTTGGCGAAGGCTTCTTCTTCTCCGGTGAAATAAACCGCATCTTAATTATCTTTATCACCTTCGCCGGCATTGGTTATGCGGCCCGTCATGGTCGCCATATTCGTATGTCTGCTTTATATGACGCGCTACCAGCCGAATTCAGAAAAATATTGATGATTTTCATCGCCCTCTTTACTGCAGCCGTGATGTTTTTCTTGGCTTATCACGCTTACGAATACATTAAGACCCTGCATAGCCGGGGCCGAATTCTGCCGGCATTAGGTTTTAAAATTTGGTGGATTTATATCTGGGCGCCCATCGGTTTTACCGTAACCGGCATTCAGTATCTATTGACGGCGGTGAAGAATTTCACCAGCGCTGAAGTATATTTATCTACCGGCGTGGTAGACGGCTATGCGGATACTGACACCGTAAATGAAACAAAAAACGGCACAAAAACATAGCGGCACCTGTACACCGTCAGCTTGGTTTTAATAGCGATAAAAAAACAACTGTAAAAGTAACCATAAAAAGGCATAAACCATGGCAACTCTATTAATGGCCATCATGATTATCCTACTGCTATTAGGCTTCCCCATGATGATCCCGCTGATCGTCGCCTCGGTAGTGGGCTTTGTGATGATGTTCGACGGCTTTGGTCAGATGGGCACCTTTGTGCAGCAAATGATGGCCGGCATTCGACCTGCCTCCTTGATTGCGGTGCCGATGTTTATTTTGGCCGCAGATATCATGACCCGCGGCCAATCGGCTGACCGATTGATCAATATGGTGATGGCCTTTATTGGCCACATTAAAGGCGGACTGGCCATTAGTACCGCCACCTCTTGCACACTGTTTGGCGCCGTGTCTGGCTCCACGCAAGCCACAGTGGTAGCCGTGGGCTCGCCGTTGCGCCCCAAAATGCTCAAGGCTGGTTATTCCGACTCCTTTACCTTGGCGCTAATCATCAACGCCAGTGATATCGCCTTTTTGATCCCGCCCAGTATCGGCATGATTATTTATGGCGTGGTCTCGAAAACCTCCATTGCCGAGCTGTTTATTGCCGGCATAGGACCTGGCTTGCTGATTTTGGTGATGTTCTCACTGTATTGCTTGTATTACGCCCACAAAAACAATGTACCCACCGAGCCCAAAGCCAGCTGGCCTGAGCGTTTAACCGCCTCACGCCGCGCATTATGGCCGCTGTTTTTCCCGGTGATTATTGTCGGCGGTATTTACGGCGGTATTTTTAGCCCCACCGAAGCCGCCGCCGTGTGTGTGCTGTATGCCTTCTTGCTCGAATTTGTGGTGTTTCGCTCGCTCAAGTTGCCCCAGCTTTATCAGATAGCTAAATCCACGGGCATGATCACCGCCGTGGTCTTTATTCTGGTGGCAGTGGGCAATGGCTTTTCTTGGATACTGTCCTTTGCTCAAGTACCGCAAGCCATTTTAGAGTCGGTCGGGGTGAACGACGCCGGCCCCATCGGGGTAATGGTCGCCATTAGCATCGCCTTCTTTATTGCCTGTATGTTTGTGGATCCCATAGTGGTGATTTTGGTACTGACGCCCATTTTTGCGCCAGCCATTGCCGCCACAGGTTTAGATCCGGTATTGGTGGGGGTATTAATTACCTTGCAGGTGGCCATTGGCTCCGCCACGCCGCCCTTTGGCTGTGATATTTTTACCGCCATCGCTATCTTTAAGCGACCCTATATGGAAGTGATACGCGGCACCCCGCCCTTTATTTTTATGTTGGTGGTCGCGGCCGGGCTGATTATTACCTTCCCACAAATCGCCCTGTTCTTGCGAGATTTGGCATTTCCGGATTAGCTGAAATAAAACGTGAAGAGCATGAGACAACATTAAAGCCATAGCTATTTTTGCCACGGAAGAACACGGAATACACAGAAAATAGAGATAACTACGAAAAGTGATTTTATGAGTTAAGACCTTATAAAAACTAAGCCTTTGCTCTTGTCCGTGGATTCCGTGGCAAAAATGTTGATGAGCTGTCTAACGTCTTTTTTAGCTGGCCGCTACTCCTCTTTCATTCCCAATCTTTTGGCTAACTTATGTAAGTTGCTGGAATCCACTTCTAGCTGCCGGGCCGCCTTGGCCCAGTTGCCTTTGCTGTGTGCTAAAGCCGACTCGATAGCTTGGCGCTGGGCTTGAAAGGTGGCCAGTTGCAAACTCATGGCCGCATTATTATTCATCGCGGGCTCTACTTGGCTTACCGCGATGGCATCATGACTGAGCGCATTGGCATCCACCATTAGCTCACCATCCACTGCGCAGACGTTGATGGCGCCTAATGCTAAGTCTAATAACTCGGGCTCTAAGGTAATAATGTCTTCGCGGGCCGCACCACGACTGATGGCCTTGATGGCCGCGCGACTGATCACATGCTCTAATTCCCGCACGTTACCCGGCCAGCTATAACGGCACAACGCCAGCTCGGATGCGGCAGATAACCGCAAGCTGCGCACCCCTAAGCGCGTACGATTAAGCTCCAAAAAGTGCCCTGCCAGCACTAATACATCACGACCCCGTGCACGCAGCGGCGGAATAGGCACCGGATAAACCGACAAGCGATGATACAAGTCCGCCCTAAAATGGCCCTCGCGCACGCTATCGTGTAGCTGGCGATTGGTGGCGGCGATGATCCGCACATCCACCTTGCGCGGCGTATCTTCCCCTAGACGCTGAATTTCCCCATTTTGTAGGGTACGCAATAACTTGGCCTGAATACTCAGCGGCAACTCGCCTACTTCATCCAAGAACAAAGTGCCGCCATCGGCGGCTTCAAAGCGCCCAGCACGCGCATGAAGCGCGCCTGAAAATGCACCTTTCACATGGCCAAATAATTCACTTTCTGCTAATGATTCCGGCAAGGCGGCGCAATTGACCTGCACTAATGGCTGGCGACGCCGCCGTGATAGCTGATGCAGCCGATGGGCAAACAAGTCTTTACCCACGCCGGTTTCTCCGGTGAGCAGCACCGGTAATTCTGAGTCCGCCACCACCTCAATCTCGCGCAGCAAGTCTTTAAGCCCGGTGCTTTGGCCCAAGATCATGCTTTGCCGTTGGTCACGCTCTTGGTCGGGCGCATCTTGGCGTACCAAGCGCAAACTGCGTACTTCTTGTTCCAGCCGTGTCATGCGGATCGCCGCCGATACCGCCAATGCCAAGCGCTGCAAGTAATCTTTGGCGGCCCCATCAAAGGTGCCGGCGCGCGGCGCATCTAACGTTAGCACGCCCCACAAGTTGCCTTCCACATACAAGCTAATGCCCATGCAGTCGTGAACTTGCAGCGGCTCACCCACCTTGTGCTCTAACAAACCGTCGTAGGGATCGGGAAGAGTAGAGTCCGGAGCAAAGGAAACCGTGCCGCGCTGGGCCAAAATAGCCGCCAATCTCGGATGCTTAGCCACTAAAAATCGCCGTCCTATGGCCTCTTGCACAAGGCCGTCAAGGGCTACAGGACTTAGCGCATCTTCTTCTAAACGCAGTAAACACACGGCACCGGCACCAAAAAACTCACGCAAAGTGTGCACTAATTTTTGCAACCGCACCGCACTGGGTAAATCAGCGGTTAAGTCCGCCAGTAAAAGCTCATATAACACAGGGTGATATTTACCTTAATAGGGTTTAAATGACCTTAATATAAAGGGGTCAGATTTACCATGTTTTTATTAAAGCACTGATAATAAAAGACTTAAAAGTTGGCACTCTGCTTGCTATATAAATGACACATTCGCATTTTATCGTGACCAAAAGGAATTAAAGATGCAGCCAGCTCACCCACAGTTAAATAAGACGACTTGGAGCGCAGACGGGCAAGATTGGCTCGCTGCAGGACCGCTAATTGACCACCTTTTGGTGCGATACCATGCGGTGCACCGAGAACAACTAACGGAATTAAACCGCTTAGCTCGCCTCATAGAAGGCGTACACGCCGACCACCCCCAATGCCCTCATGGCTTGGCCGAGCACATTAATGTGCTCCACCAAGAGCTAGAGAGCCATATGCAAAAGGAAGAGCAAATTTTATTTCCGCTACTGAAACGGGGTTTAAGCGCCCAAACGACTGGGCCGATTGCCGTGATGCGCCGCGAGCACGACGACCACAGTGTCGCGCTTTCTCAATTGCAGTCGCTAACTCATAACCTGACTCCACCAGTCGGCGCTTGTGGCAGTTGGCAGGCACTGTATGCCCAGCTCAACACCTTCATCAACGACCTTAATCAGCACATTTACTTAGAGAATAATATTTTGTTTGCACCAGATTTTCTTGCTTTTATTGACGCACCCAAGGAGGTGAACCATGGCTAACTATCGCCGCCTATGGACGATATTAATCATCGTTCTTACTGTTAGCTTTGCCGTACTCGGTTATTTTGGCCGAGAAGTGTACCGTACCGCCCCGCCTATTCCTGGCCAAGTGATCACCGAGAGTGGCACCTTATTAACCACCAAAGATGGCATTTTAGACGGTCAAACCGCCTGGCAATCGGTGGGTGGTATGCAGTTGGGCTCTATTTACGGCCACGGTGCTTACCAAGCGCCAGACTGGACTGCCGATTGGTTACATCGTGAATTGGTTGCTTGGTTAGACATCGCCAGTGTCGATGAATACGGCCAACACTTCGCGGACTTAACTGATGATCAGCAAGCCGTGCTGAACAGTCGCCTGAAAAAAGAGTACCGCACCAATACCTACAACATAGACACTGATGTATTAGTGGTATCGGATTTGCGTGCAGCCGCCATGGCCGAGACCGCCGCCTATTACCACAGCTTGTTTGGTGACGATCCTGAATATCAAAGCTCACGCCAAAGCTTTGCCATGAAAGAAAACACCTTGCCGAGCGCCGAACGCCGCACCGACATGACTAATTTCTTCTTCTGGACCGCCTGGACTGCCGGCACTGAGCGCACCCCAGGTGCCGCTACTTACACCAATAACTGGCCACCGGAGCCCTTAATTGATAACAAACCCACCGCCGAAAACGTGGTGTGGTCGTTAATCAGTATCGTGCTCTTAGTGGCCGGTGTGGGCGGTTTTATCTGGGCTTGGGCCTTCTTGCGTAACGAAGACGAGAAAGCGCCTGCAGCACCGATTCAAGATCCGTTAACCACCTTTAAACTGACGCCATCGCAAAAATCCTTGGGCAAATACCTATTCTTGGTAGTGGCCTTGTTTACCTTTCAGATCATGATGGGTGGCGCCACCGCGCACTACACCGTAGAAGGTCAGCATTTTTACGGCTTTGAGCTGTCTAAATGGTTCCCTTATAGCTTGTTGCGTACTTGGCACTTACAAAGCGCCTTGTTCTGGATTGCCACCGGTTTCTTAGCGGCGGGCTTGTTCCTTGCCCCTATTATCAATGGCGGCAAAGATCCTAAGTTCCAAAAACTCGGTGTTGATATCCTGTTCTGGGCATTGATTGCCGTAGTCGTTGGCAGCTTCGCCGGTAACTACTTAGCTATCGCGCAAATCATGCCGCCAAACTTAAACTTCTGGCTGGGTCATCAAGGTTACGAATACGTAGACTTAGGCCGCGCTTGGCAGATTGGTAAGTTTATTGGCTTAGTACTCTGGTTAGTGTTGATGTTACGCGGCATGGTGCCGGCACTGCGCCAGCCCGGCGAAAAGCACATGCTGATCTTGTTAACCGCCTCGGTAATCGCCATTGGTCTATTTTATGGTGCCGGTTTCTTCTACGGCGAACGTACCCATATTTCGGTGATGGAATACTGGCGCTGGTGGATAGTGCACCTGTGGGTAGAAGGCTTCTTTGAAGTGTTCGCCGCCGTAGCCTTAGCCTTTATCTTCTACAACATGGGCTTGATCTCTAAGCGTATGGCCACCGTTGCCAGCTTGGCGTCTGCCTCTTTGTTCTTAATTGGTGGCGTACCCGGTACTTTCCACCACATGTACTTCTCCGGTACTACTACGCCGGTGATGGCGGTGGGTGCCACCTTTAGTGCACTGGAAGTCGTGCCCTTGGTAGTGATGGGCTACGAAGCTTGGGAAAACTGGAGCTTAAGAAAGAGCGCGCCTTGGATGGAAAAAGTGAAGTGGCCGTTAATGTTCTTCGTCGCGGTCGCCTTCTGGAACATGTTAGGTGCTGGCGTGTTGGGCTTTATGATTAACCCACCGATTGCGCTTTATTATATCCAAGGTTTAAACACTACGGCTGCTCACGCCCACGCCGCTCTGTTTGGTGTATATGGCTTCTTGGCATTGGGTTTCACACTGATGGTGCTGCGCTATATTCGCCCCAACTTGGTGTTTAACGAGACGCTGATGAAAACTGCCTTCTGGTGGTTAAACGCAGGCTTAATACTGATGCTATTCACCAGCTTGTTACCGGTGGGCTTTATCCAGTTTGTGGCCAGCGCCAGCGAAGGCTTGTGGTACGCCCGCAGCGAAAGTTTTATGCAACAAGGCTTGCTGCAAACCTTGCGTTGGGTGCGTACCTTCGGTGATATCGTGTTTATCGTCGGTGCTTTAGCTGTGACTTGGCAGGTAGTGATTGGTTTATGGCCGAGCCGTAAAACACTCAGCCAAAATGCTCCCGAGTGGGCAGCAAAATAACGCTCAGCACTCTTTAATCAATCTCTAATCAATCTCGCTTAATGATAAGACCGCTACGGCGGTCTTTTTTATTACTTGCTTACTGACTTCTGCCGCGACGCTTTATGCTTAATATCGCTAAATAAACCTCCTAATGACGAAAGATATTAAGCACTGCCAAGGTCAAAGCTAACAGTCATCTTATTAATTCGAGCTCCCACCGAGCCGAGAGAGAAAAGCATGCTCAGCGTATTTTATGACGGTCGTTGTGGTTTATGTGACAGAGAGATTGCCTTCTATCGCCGCCACGCGAATACAAATTCAGTGCTGTGGTTCGATATTTGGCAACAAGAAGAGCAGCTACTCGCGGCGGGCTTAACTCAGGCTCAGTGTCTGCAAAAGCTGCATCTATTAGATGAACATTGCCAACTGCACACAGGAGTAGATGCCATGGTGTTGTTATGGCAAACCGTGCCTAAATTGCGCGGCTTGGCGAAATTAGCCCGTTTTGCGCCATTTCGCAGTTTATTAGCTTTAGGGTATAAGCTGTTTTTAGTTTGGTATAAACGCCAACCTCACGTACAAGCCTGCTTGCTGGCAGATAACAAGGAATAATATGAAACCCAATATTGCCATTATCGGCGCCGGTTTAGCCGGGTTAACCTTGGCGCGCGAGCTAAGCGCCGATGCCCACATTACCTTGTATGAAAAAGCACGGGGCCTCGGTGGTCGCATGTCGACTCGCCGCAATGATACTCATCAATGGGATCACGGTGCGCAGTTTTTTACCGCTCGTAGCAAAGCTTTTCAAACCCTGCTCGCGCCTTTAATCAGTAGCGGCACAGTAGTGGAATGGCAACCGAACATTACCACTTTAAGCCCCGACCAAGCGCCGTATAAACGCCCTTGGTTTGAACCTCATTATGTGGCTGCACCCGGCATGAATAGCCTGCTAAAAGCGCTAGGCCAAGATTTAGATATCCATTTAAGCACTCGCGTTGAGCAAGTGGTGGCGCATAACGGTGGCTGGCAGCTGTTTGATGACAACGGCCAGTTATTGGGTGAGTTTGATTGGGTAGTTAGCTCGGCACCATTACCACAAACTCAAGAGCTACTGCCTGCGCGCTTGTTAGGTGATACTTTGGCCCGCTATCAAATGCTGCCCTGTTATGCGCTGTTACTGACCATCAATGACGCCGACCTGCCGCACTTTGATGCGGCCAAAGTAAATAATTCACCACTTCGCTGGATTAGCTTTAACCACCGACTACCGGGCCGTAATATCAATGCAGGCACTGTGGTCGCCCACAGCAGTGATGAGTGGGCGGCCGCGCATTTAGAAGATGACCAAGAAACGGTTAAGCAGCTGTTAATTGAACATTTTTGTGCGCTCACGAGGGTGAACCCTGCAGCTATTACCAGTACACAACTGCACCGCTGGCGGTATGCCTTAAGTGCTGACGTGCCTGATCCGGATTGCGAGTTTGTGTTAAACGCTCCTGCAAAATTAGCCGCCTGTGGCGATTGGTGTTTAGGCGGGCGCGTAGAAGCGGCCTTTACCAGTGCCCAACAACTGGCCAAGGCGTTAAGAACCGAACTATAAATGCTTATAACAGAGCACCTATTATCTGGGTGCCCTGCTTTAATGCTATTGCACAGTTGTGACTCAACAAGGAGAGAATGGCTTCCAATTGTGTCCATTATGGTCAATAATCAGTCATTACTTCGGTATTTATTAAGAGGCGCGTATGAATATTCAATCGCCATTTTCGAGCGGTATCCAAGGTTTTCAGCGCGCGGCTGACAGCGTGACCGAGGCTTCTCTTAATATCAGCCGAGCGAACATTAATTCACTCACCAATGAATCTTCAACTCGCTCCGCGGTTAATCCGGATCAGTTTGTGGATGCCAGTAAAAAAACCGTCACCGACAGCCTTATTCAACTTAAAGCCGCCGAGCTACACGCAGGTGCTAATGTAAAAAGCATTAACACTGCAGATGAGATGCTCGGCACGCTTATTGATATTCGGGTGTAATATGCAGATACCTCATTCAAATCAAGAGCTGTTCCCCCCAGCCCTGCCACTGGCTGCTAGCCAGATCCAGCAAGACAATGCCCAGCGTCCGCTGATAGAGCCCGTTAACGAAACGGCTCAGTCTTCTACTCGACAGTCGGCAACGGATCACTTTACGTCATCCGAGCAGAAAGCAGCATCCGAGCTTTATAATCGCCAAGGTCAGACCGAGAGTGCGGAAAAAGTAACCGCGCCAAACGGTGACGAAGCTGAGGCTAAAACGGCGGAAGCTAAAGGCGGCGAAGCTACTGATGAAGCAGACCAAGCTTCTACCGCTAGCTCGCAGAAAAACGCGGCGGGCAAAGAGCTCACCATGGAACAGCAAGAAGAGCTGCTCCAACTTCAACAACGTGACCAAGAAGTTCGGGTACACGAGCAACAACACGCCAGCGTTGGCGGACAACATACAGGCACTCCCAGCTACGAATATGAAACAGGGCCCGATGGTAAACAGTATGTGGTTGAAGGCTCCGTCTCGGCTGACCTCTCGCCTATTGCTGGAGACCCTAACGCCACCATAGAAAAGATGCAGCAAGTGAAAGCGGCAGCTCTGGCACCAGCCGAACCTTCGAGTGCCGATAAAAATGCCGCATCCCGTGCCGATCAACTTATCGTTGAAGCCAGAGCCGAACTACAGCAAGAAAATGAGCCCAGTGCTGATGATAAGTCAATGACAGACAAAGCCACTGTTGATGCGCCGACTGCCTCAGCAACATCGGCACCATCAACCACTGACACCTCTGCCACGGCTGCTAAAACCACTAAATCACAAACCGACATTGCCACTGACACGCCAACTGCCAAAGATGCCAATGGCCAGATGGAGCAAAGAAATCAGGTGATTGCTGGCGTTTACGGCAAGGCGGCGCAAGCACAATCTCAGCAGCAGTTACTTAGTCTGGCCTAGCTTTTCTATTGGTTGTTTATAAAGTGAGCGCTCTTGAACCGGCGCTCATTTTTGCTTTTAGCTCTCTGTAATAATCTCCCTCCTCATTATTTACTCTTACCCACCTTTAAGTAACCTCTTGACACACTTGAGTGACAATTAGCTGTTTGAATAGCAGCTTCTACAATACTCAGCTGTGCGCGGCGCTGGCACCGCCCTGTTTGGTCATACTGCCTAATGTTGATTTGGGATCTAAAAATGAAAAAAATACTTATCTCAGGCTTGGTTTTAGCGCTCTTAGTGCTCGGCTTATACGCCTATTTTGGCAGCGATTGGTTAGGCAAACCTAAAGCGCCCCCCTTAACTGTAACCGTAGAAAAAGGCGATTTATTAGATCAAGTGACCGCTACCGGCACCTTGCAGCCCAGCGGTTACGTAGACGTGGGCGCTCAGGTATCGGGCCAGTTAAAAGTCATCGCCGTAGAAGTAGGTGATAAGGTTGAGCAAGACAGCTTGCTGGCCGAGATAGACCCCACCGTATACGTGGCCCAAGTGGACGCCAGCCGTGCCCAATTGCGCGCCCAAAAGGCACAGCTTAAAGACCGCGAAGCCCAGCTGACTTTGGCGCAACTACAGCATACTCGCCAGCATAATTTGTTGGCCGCCAACGCCACCGCCAAAGAAAGCGTGCAAAGTGCCGAGGCTGGGCTACGTTCGGCACAAGCACAGGTAGAAGCGCTCACCGCACAAATTGCGCAAACTGAGTCCAGCTTGCGCGCCGATGAAGCCAACCTCAGCTATGCCAAAGTAGTGGCGCCCATGGCCGGCACAGTGGTGCAAATCGATGCTCGCCAAGGCCAAACCTTAAACGCCAGTCAGCAGTCGCCGGTGCTAATGCGCATCGCCGATTTAGCGGTGATGACGGTGGCAGCCAAAGTGTCAGAGGCCGATGTAAGCAAACTAACCCCCGGCATGAAGGTATATTTCACTACCCTCGGCGACTCAAGAAAGCGCTGGTACAGCACACTGCGCAAGATTGAGCCCACCCCCGTTATCGAAAATAATGTGGTGCTCTATAACGCCTTGTTCGATATCGACAATCCCGATGGCGCCTTGATGTCACAAATGACCACCCAAGTATTCTTCGTGCTGACAGAAGCTAAAGATGCGTTATTAGTGCCCATGTCGGCACTGGCTTTTTCTGACCCATCTGATCGCACTAAGGCTCAAGTGACTGTGGTGAATGCCAAGGGCCAGCCAGAAATTCGCAACGTGCAGGTGGGCGTCAGTAATCGAATTCATGCGGCTATTACCGAAGGTCTCGCCATAGGTGAGCAAGTGCAGATCCAAGCTGCAAGCAGTAACAAAAATAACGCCCCCGCCAGAACGGGCGCAAGGATGCGCATATGAGAACGCCCTTAATCCAGCTAAAGGGCATCACCAAAGCCTATGGCAGCGGTGAGCTGATGACGACCGTGCTTAAAGGCGTAGATGTCACCATTAATCGCGGTGAGTTTGTGGCCATCATGGGCAGCTCAGGCTCCGGCAAGTCGACCTTAATGAATATTTTGGGCTGCTTGGATAAACCCACTAGCGGTGAGTACCGCCTGCTGGGCCGAGATGTGGCCAGCCTGAGTCGTGACCAACTCGCCGAGCTGCGCCGCGATACCTTCGGTTTCGTGTTTCAAAGCTATCATTTGCTGGCCGGCGTGAGTGCACGGGACAACGTGGCGGTACCGGCCGTGTATTCGGGCTTGTCTCGGGCTGAGCGCCAGCTTAAGGCCGAGCAATTACTTACCACCTTAGGCCTAGCCGAACGTTTAGAGAATAAACCCAATCAACTCTCCGGCGGTCAACAGCAGCGAGTATCGATTGCACGCGCCTTAATGAACGGCGGCGAGATTATCCTAGCGGATGAACCCACGGGTGCGCTCGATAGCCAAAGCGGCAAAGATGTAATGGTGCTACTCACCAACTTAGCGCGCTCTGGCCATACGGTGATTTTAATTACTCACGATCCCAAAGTCGCAGCCCTTGCGGACAGACGCATCGAGATCAGCGACGGTCTGATTGTGGCAGACCCCGGCCCTAGCGCTCAAGCTGCCGTGCCTGAGTTACCGGCTAAACCCCACGGTCACAGCTCGCTGGCGGCAGAATTATTTGAAGCGGTACGCACCGCACTCGGAGCGCTGAGCAGTAATCTGTTTCGCGCCGCCCTCACCCTGCTTGGCATAGTGATCGGCGTGGCCTCGGTTATTACTATGCTGGCAATCGGTAACGGCTCCCAGCAAGAAATAGTGCAAAGCATCAGCGCCATGGGCAGTAATTTATTATCGGTGCACCCCGGTGCGCCCAATCAGTTTGGCCGGCGCACCACCTCCACCTTAGTAGCCGCCGACATGGAGGCCATCAAAGAGCTGCCAAACGTCGATGCGGTCGTGCCAGAAATTGGTGGCACCGCAACCCTGCGTTACGGCAATCTGGATCACAGCCCAGAAATTAACGGCACCTCGGCGGATTTTCCCCGTGCTCGCCTGTGGCCGCTCACAGAAGGCACCTTCTTTAGTGAAGCTGATGAGCAAAGTTACGCCACCGTCGCCGTGATCGGTAAATCCGTCGCCGAGGTATTATTCCCCAATCAGGATCCGTTGGGGAAATATGTAATGGTAAACACCAACCTGTTTCAGGTGATCGGCGTGATGAGCGCCAAAGGCGCCTCGCCGTGGGGCCAAGACCAAGACGATGTGGTGTTTGTGCCTTACACCACAGGTGGCTTGAGGTTATTTGGCCAGCAGTTTTTACGCAGCATTACCGTCTCGGTGAGCGACGTTGCGCACATCAATGACACCGAGGCCGATATTAACCGACTGCTGGTGGCGCGCCACGGCGGGGAAGATTTTCAAATCCGCAACATGTCTTCCATCATAGATACCGTCTCAGCCACCACTCAGACATTTACCTGGCTGTTGGGATCCATTGCCGCTATTTCGCTATTGGTAGGCGGCATTGGTGTGATGAATATCATGTTGGTCAGCGTCAGCGAGCGAACCCGAGAAATCGGCATTCGCATGGCGACCGGCGCCCACACGCGGCATATTTTGCAGCAGTTTTTAATAGAAGCCTTAGTGGTCTCAGCCTTGGGCGGCGCCATCGGCGTGGCCTTGGGCTTGGCGGCTACCGCCATCTTAGGCGCCGTGGGTATTCCGGTTTATTTTTCACTCGCACCGGTATTGCTCGCCTTTGGCTGCGCCTTTGCTACCGGCTTAGTCTTTGGCTGGCTGCCGGCACGCAAAGCCGCGCAGCTAGATCCTGTGGTTGCGCTCTCTTCAGAATAAGCTTCGGAGTTACCATGCCTAATTTAAGGTCTCATTTAAGGTCTCGTTTAATGCCTCATTTATCACGTCATTCATCTTGGGCTTTATCACCGCTGTTTTGTGCGCTGCTGTTGGCTGGCTGTGCCAGCACTGACACCAGCGACCGTCCTGACATCGTCTACAAAATGGCCAGCCAGTGGAGCACATCCACGCCTACATCCAACCAAAACCAAGCACTGCATCAAGCTTGGTGGCTGGATTTTAATTCTCCTGTCTTAACTGATTTGATCACCACAGCCCTTAGCGCCAACCCAGATGTGCTGATTGCCGCCGAGCGAATTATGCAAGCCGAAGCACAAGTGCAAGGCGCCAACGCCTCCTTATTTCCGAGTTTAAATCTGGGTGCGGGTAGCGATAAAAGCTGGCAACAACATGGCTCGCAAGAGAGCAGCCGAGCCAATCTGGGCATCAGCTATGAGCTGGACTTATGGGGCAAGCTGAGCGCCCAGCGCCAAGCGGCGGCCGCCGGCTTGGCCATCAGCGAATATGACTTAGCCAGTGCCCAACTTATGCTGACCACAGGCGTGGCCAACGCTTGGGTACAGCTGCTAACGCTGGATGAACGAATTCGTATCAATGAAAAAAACTTGGCCACCGCCGAGAGTAACTTCGCCATCGTCGAGGCCAAATATAAGTATGGCGCCGCCACCTTAAGCGATTTTTACCGCCAACGCGGTGCCGTGGCCAGTCAGCAAGCCAGCTTACTGCCGCTGCGTGAACAACGCCGCCAAACCGAATCGGCACTGGCCATACTGCTGGGTCGTGCACCCCAAGATTATCATTTGGCATCACAGCCGCTGGCCGAGTTGGCGCTGCCACGCCTCGCGCCGGGCCTGCCCAGTGAATTGCTCACTCGCCGCCCTGATCTGGCCGCCGCCGAAGCGCAACTGCAAGCCGCTGATGCCAATGTCAGTGCCGCCCGCGCCGCCCTGCTACCCTCAGTACAACTCACCGGCAGTGGTGGTTTAGCCAGTCAGGCCTTATTGTCACTGGCCAACCCCGTTAATACCTTGGGGTTAGGTGCCAGCTTAAGCCAAATCCTGTTTGATGGCGGTCGACTGCGTAGTCAGGTTAAAATCAGCGAAGCGCGCCAACGAGAGTTAGTGCTCAATTATCAAAAAGCCATACTGCAGGCGCTAAAAGAAACCGAAGATGCCTTGGGCAACTTGGCGCTTAGCCAAGCACAAATCGCACAACAACAGCGTATCGTGGACGATGCCCAGCACACCTTAGATCTTACCGATATCCGCTATCGCGCCGGTGCCGACGAGCTCTTGTTATTACTGGATGCCCAGCGCACCCTGTTTAGCGCCGACGAGCAACTGGTTAACTTGCGGCAAAGTCAATTTAGCGCCACGCTCGATCTGATCAAGGCGCTCGGTGGCGGGTGGGAAAACGACGCACAGGGTGAGGAGTAAAGCGTGAAGCGGACGAGATAAAAATCAAGACTTAGACCTATTAGCAACGAAACCCACGGAAGAACTCGGAAAAATAGAGATAAAATCTAAAAGGAGCTTTTATGAGTAAAGGCTAAGCACAAGTGCATCTAGAGCGAGCTCTTACCCATCTAGGCTTTTCGGCTCTTGTCCCACGTAAACAAGATATTTATGGTAAGAGCTCGCCACCCGACGGCTTAGTGTTTGGCCCGTCCTCTTCACTCTTTACCCTTCACTCTTTACCATTCACTCTTCACCCCTTGCAGGTTTAATCCCGTGACCACCTTAAAATACATCGCTCATTATCCAGAGCAAATTCAAACTCAAGCGGGGCTATTGATAAGCCAAGGCCGCTTAGGCGCTTACCTGGAAAACAAGTATCCAGACTTACATCAAATACAAAGTGATAAAGCCTTGTATCAGTATGTGACCGAGCTAAAAAATCAATATATGCGCAAGTCCTCACCGCTGTCGCAAGTGAGTTATGACAGTAAATTGCAGATAGTTAAGCACGCGCTTGGCCTGCACACCTATCAATCCCGAGTGCAAGGCAACAAGCTAAAAGCCCATAATAGCATCAAGGTGGCGGCGCTATTTAAAAGCGCGCCCCCGGAGTTTTTGCGCATGATAGTGGTACACGAATTAGCCCACTTTCGTGAGAAAGAGCACAACAAGGCTTTCTATCAATTATGTTGCCACATGGAGCCTGATTATCATCAGTTCGAACTAGATACCCGCTTGTGGCTGCACTGGCGTGAGCAATAGCTATCTTAGGGTCTGTTGACCCTGGCCACATAAATGTTGCTGACTTGTGATCTAAGTGTATGTTGTTATTCAGATCTACTAAGGTTATGTGGGAAGTACGTATATCGCCCGTACCTTTACAATCCTAGAATACGCTCAGCAGCATAACGTTAGGATAACAATTATGAAAAAACTCGTATTCTTCGCCAGTGCCTTGGCAATATCGGCATTTTCGGCTCAAGCCGATATGCCTCCTCAAGCAGCCGCTTGTGTCGCTTGTCACCAAACGACGGGGTTAGGCATGCCCAATTTGGCGCCCTCGATTGCCGGTATGCCAGCGGCTTATTTAGCCACTCAGCTAAAGCATTTTCAAACCGATGAGCGCCAAAACGCCATTATGAAACCCATGGCCATGATGTTGGATGAGGCCGGCATTCAGGCCACCAGTGAATGGTTTGCCAGTTTAACGCTGCCACAGCCAACCCAGCCCGCATTTCGTGGTGAGAAAAATCCCCAAGAAATAACCGACTTAGGTGAAAAGCTGGCTTACTTAGGCGACTGGGAGCGAGACTTACCGAGCTGTGTAGCTTGCCATGGCCCGGAAGGCGTGGGAGTAGGTGACTCTTTCCCACATTTGGCAGGTCAGCATGCGGATTATATCGAAAGTCAGCTTAAAGCTTGGCAAGCAGGGACACGTGCCGGTGATGTAAACGGCATTATGGGCGTGATGGCCAAGAAGCTGACGGCGGAAGAAATCACTGCCGTCGCCCAATACTTTGCCAATGTGGAGGCTAAATAATGCTGAAACTCTCTTATTCGTCGCTATTGGTCAGCTTGGCCTTGATCAGCGCAGGCTCAGTTTCTGCTACAGAAGCCGATGCCAATAAACTGGCCGTGCAAGATCAGCTGCCCAATCAAACTGCAGAAACTTACCCTCGCCCCCCGGGCTGGGATAAGTTGCCCGAAGGTGAGTTTGGTGAAAAAGTATTACGTGGTTACAAAAACTTCGTGGATACCCAGAGCTTATCACCACAATATACCGGTAACGGCCTTAACTGCGTGAACTGCCACACCGATGCAGGGCGTAAAGAAAACTCTGCGCCACTGTGGGCCGCCTATATGAGTTACCCGGTGTTTCGCGCGAAGAACAACCGCATCAACTCTTTTGAAGAGCGGATGCAAGGCTGCTTTATGTTCTCCATGAACGGGGCCTCTCCTGACTATGGATCCGATGCCCTAATAGACTTATCTGCCTATGCCTATTGGTTGGCGCAAGGCACGCTTACCGGTGAAGACTTTGATCCTAAAGATATGGCAGTGCCGAGCGACGCAGAGCTGCTCAAAGGCGGCAAGCGTGAAGACTTCCCCTTTATGAAAGCATATTTAGATAAGGGTGGTAGCAAAGAGCCAGCACTAGTGGGCCGTGCCTATCCAACCACGCCTGAGCCAGAACAAGCCCCAGACATTGCGCGCGGCAAGGCCGTGTTTGAGCAAGAGTGCTCTGTGTGTCACGGTGAAAACGGCGAAGGTCAGCAGGTTAATAATCGCTATGTATTCCCTCCATTATGGGGCCCAGATACCTATAACTGGGGTGCGGGTATGCAGCGCGTCAACACCGCCGCCGATTTTATTAAGCACAATATGCCTCTAGGCCAACCTAATAAGCTGACCGACCAGCAAGCGTGGGACGTAGCCATGTATCTGGACACGCGCGACCGTCCACAAGACCCCCGCACTAAAGGTGATGTGGCCGAAACCCGTAAAGAATTTCACGGCAAAACCAGCTATTACGGTACCGAAGTAGAGGGTAAAATTTTAGGCAGCGAAAGCTTCCCTAATCATCCTAATAAGCCGCAATAGATTTCTGTAAAGAAAATTAATAAGGGCCGGTTATCCGGCCCTTACTTTATAGTTTCACTAGCTTTCTATTTTTTATATCAAAATCTGATAGGTATACCAAAATTCAATTGTACGTCTGGCGCATCTTCAGTTAAACCAGCCTGTAGACTCCAGTTAAGAGAGGTTCTTTCGTTAAGAGCCAACGAAAAGCCGGTGGTTAAGCTGTCGATTTGTAATACCTCACCAGATTTTCTACCATTAAGCGACGATTCAAGCACGGTTCTGTGATTGATGCCAAGACTAAAAGACAAGCGATCGTTAACGGCAAAACCCATACCCATGCCGAGAAAGAAACTGTCGCCTAAATCCACTTTATTAGTCCCAGGCAAACGGACGACGTCAAAGTCGCCGGCGCTCCCATCACCCGCGGTCTCCCCATCTCTTGTTATATCAAATCTGGCCGCATCTGTTTCCATGTTCCACGTATAACCACCAGTGACAAATATAACGGCGGGGTCGAGAGGGTAGATCATGGTCAAACTGGGCTCAAGTGACCAAGAACCAGAACCAGTGGCAGGGTCTTTAAAGATCCCATTCTCATCTAGCGCTTGCTCAAAGGGCGAGCGACCGGTATCAGATTTAACCCTTAGACCACCAATCCAATAAGGCGCCGATTCCAGATTAAATTGATACCGTACTGCCGCTTCTATATCACCCAAGCCACCGCCACTAGAGGTCAAGGTTTTGGTTTCATCGTTTTGTGATGCTACTCGCTTGGTAATAGAGTCATAACGATAAACCCAAGGTGCCCTTAACTCCAGCTCAATACGGTTGGTCAAGCCATAGCGCACCGCCAAAGCCCCCGTAAAAGTGGTGTAATCCGCATCTTCTGCTTCTATTATTCCGACAAGTAGTGCAGGCACTTGAGTAAAGCCAAGAATAGAAATACGATTAGCACTATTTTGTGAATAACTAAATGATGGCTCTAGCTCAAATTTACCTTGGGCCGTCATCACTCCCTGTGCCTTAAGCGCGTTGGCCACTGTATCCACAACCTGTCTATCTTGTGCCTGGGCCGTACTGACTGCGAAGAGCAGTAGACTTGCTGATATTATTGTTCTTTCCATGTTTATCTCCTGATTCCATATCTTGTTATCAACCGATACAACGAAGCCCTAGAAATACCAAGCAATTCGGCAGCCTGCCCTGGGCGCCCAGATACTAGATTTAGTGCTCTCTTAATCGCCAGCGCTTCAGCCTCTTCCCTTGCCTCTAGCAAACTCAGATTCGTGTATTCGTGTAGGGCTCGCTCATCTTCTAAGCCCATTAGCTCAGCGCTTAAATAATTATCTTCACAAGCAGATACTCCGAGCATTACTTTCTCAATCAGCTCAGTTACATTACCCAGCCAATCATACTTGAGAATGGCTTGTTCAGCATCATGAGAAAAACCGAGCAGCCTTTTTTTTTGCTCTCGACTTATTTTATAAAGATAATGTTTTGCTAAAACAAGCTTATCTTGACCTCTTTCTCGTAACGGCGGTAACACTAGCCAGTTTTTTTTCAGTAATATAAGAAATTCTGGAGAAAATAAACCCACCCCTTCTATTTCCTCAAAATCTACACCACAACAAAACACAAAATCACAATGACTCGCATTACAAGAGTCATTTGAAATTAAACTACATATGTGATTCTGCATATATTTCGACAACAACTCTACATTATTAATATAAAAACAATACGGGTCATTGACACTCTCTTTAAATATACCGCCTAACTTTGATACATAATCATCAAGTTCATTATCATGTGATTTTGTATTTAACTCTAAAAATCTAAAGCCTTTAATATTAGCCCAAGTTTTGGCAAGTAAACGCTTACCTGTTCCGGATTCACCATAAAGAGTGAGTCCTCCTCCTGAGTGACGATGAAGCTGCCGTAATATTTTTTTAAAACTATCGTGCCCCCCAATAACTTGGCCTCGATGAAACGGCAGATTCAAGTTGTTTTTAAGGCTTGTCATACCATAAGCGCGACCTATGGTAATAAATAATTTTTCTTCAGAGATAGGGATTGTGTGATAGTCATAGCAATGCGTTGCCACAAACAGCTGCCATTCTTTCCTAGCAAGTTGGCACTTT
Organism: Oceanisphaera profunda; assembly: GCF_002157895.1. Classification (GTDB taxonomy): domain Bacteria; phylum Pseudomonadota; class Gammaproteobacteria; order Enterobacterales; family Aeromonadaceae; genus Oceanimonas; species Oceanimonas profunda. The sequence continues at coordinate 2,097,931 of NZ_CP021377.1, read as the reverse complement.
GATAACACAGCTACCCAAAATATACCCTTGTAACTATCCAGCCAACTTTCTAATTTAGGATCGGGTTGCTCTGCACCACTACAGTCAAGGATGCCCACGGATGCTGTCGAATGAGCAAGGTACTGCCCGGCGGCTTCCAAGCACTTATACCTTATCAAGGTCCAGTTAGCATGAAGATTGCCCAGCACTCTCAAGCCGCTCGAGCACTGAAGAACAAGAATCTCCCTTTCTAAGAGCATCTTATACCACCACTTTTATCATCCAATGATGTATACCACTATAGAACAGAACAGGGCAACACCAAGAAAATGGCAATAAAAATCATGATAATTTCTCAAAATTAAGGCATTACAACCTTCATATCCTTCATCTGAGCCGCATACATCTACATGCGAGAGCTGAGTAGCAAGAGATGACCATACTATTAGCTGTTATCGCACCAATTTAGAAAACGATCTCTCCCCCAGTATAATACTGGTACCCTGCTTGCTCTGAGGTTAGATCACATTTAGTTTATCTAGTTAATACGGTCTACCTGCTTATGCAACAAATCCCTGACGACAGTCGAACAAAATATGTAATTATGGGGAATGACAACATTAATATTGGCTAACCTAAAAGAGAGCATTAACCAACTTCCACGTTCTCATCATCGAGGTCAAAGACCAGAGCATCGTACAGTGCGATTATCATGAATCTGTATTTTAGCGCATGTTACGCTTTGCGTTCGATGTTCATAACCGTGATTAATTTCTATTTAATTATATAAAAAAAGAAGTTAACACTAAGGTAGTGAATAACACGTAGGATATTCATTTCTACAAGGAATTACATGAGGGAAAGACCGTGCTATAACGGCTTTTAAATATGTGAGCACTGAAAGGAGGGGAAATAAATTAACAAAGAAATTATCGTTCTAAAACTAACCTACTCGACTTAAATATTGAACAAACATCAACTAAGCCATTATTATAATCAGATAAAAAAACACATAAGGCTCAGCATATATAACCTATTAGCCTTCAGCTAAAATACAAAGCCTGAGAGTAGTTAGCGCTATCATTATTAAAAACAGCTGATCATTATATTTATACATCAATATCCTGACTGCCTTATTGCCTCTCTGACTCTAGTTGATGCCCTTTGGCTCTGTCGGTAAGTATCCATATTTATCGGTGTAACTACATCTATATGCAAAACAACGTCAGCCCTTACACCATTTGTAGCATTATCGACTATAAACCCTAACTGCCCCCTACCGTTCAATGTTGTAATATTTAAACCTTTAACTCCTGCCACATCATTTATTACTGCAGGATTGACACTATTTCTATCCAAGTTAAACATATTGCTGAACAACACTTTTTGGCCATTAACCAGCGCCTCCATTCTCAATCCTATCGAATAATTAATACCAGGCAAAGAGAATCCTCCTCGCTGCCGTTCCAATATGCTTTCCGATAAGGCTGGCGTATTTTCAAAAAAATTGTCATAACTTTTCGAAAAGGCTATCGCAGGAATAATCAGCACCGAAAACACTAGCCATTTCATCATTATTACCCCTTTATATTCCTATATTCAGTAATCGTATTCAGAAGGCAGCATCAGGTCCGTCAGATGAGGGAGCCTTTGCATCAATGCCATTCTAGATGGCGCACTAGGCGCAGAATGTTCCCAATCATTTTGTTTATTAAAACCAGCTTTTGCGATCTCAGTATTATCTCTGATAAAGAAAAATATACCATTACTACTTTTATCAAACAATTCATCATTCATGACATGCAATCCTATGGAAGGATCACCTACCAGAACTTTATCATCTTTCGCACCTTTAACTACTACAAAATGATTATATCCATTGTAGTTAACCAGCGCTATCGACGGCATCTCCAGCTTAGCTGCATCGCTTATGCTTAACTGATAACCATCAGCATTAAGACCCCTTCTAGCCAAGAAGTCTTTCATATCCAGCATGGAAAACCCTTTTTCTTCTATTTTAACTTTATCACCAAACTTGAACATCTCCTCAAAAATAGTTGCCTCAGTAAATGGCATATTATAATGATGACTAAGTAATGAAGCTAAGGCAGCAGAGCCACAACTAAAGTCATACTTTTGCTTCACCACCTCACCAAACTTTATTTCCACGAAACTTTTTACAGGCACTCTAAAGTTTCCACCTCCAACGCCTGGCAAACTTACTGCAAAACTAAGTGCAGGAAAAAAAAACAATAAAAATATAAGTTTTTTCATATTACCTTACCGTTGTTATATTGACAGATGTACTCATATTAGTAATGTTATTATTTCCCGATGACAAATTAAGCATAATAATACCGTTAGAACCTGACAAAGCACCTGCTGCTATATGATTAGCCCCTGTAATTACAACAGAATTAATCATATTATTTCCAGCTGCTAACCCTCCTTGCTTTATAATATTATCTTGATCGGTAAGATTAAACATACCTCGACTTTCATCCATAAGTGCATGATCGGCAACAGGTAGCATATCCAACTCTTGTCCAGCTAAGGTGGACGCACTCAGAAAAACAGATAACAAGATCACCCTTTTCATATCTCCTCCTGGAAATAAGCCGGCCCAAGGGCCGGCATTAAGAGTTAAGTTAAGTTAGAACTGAACGCTGGCGTTGACGTTGACACTCTGTTGACCAAAAGAACCATGGCCAGAAACACCTTGGTTCATACTGATACCGTGCGTAGCTCCTCCATTACCTACTACGTTATTACCGGACTGAATCATGGATACAGCAGAAATACTGTTATTTGAGGTTGCAGCTGAGTTCTGTTCAAGGTCCTGAGCTGGAGTCAAGGTAGCAAAAGCTTGTGCAGCACCATCACCCTGCCCAAAGCCTTCCGCTGCGTTATCAACATCATCGTTATAACCACCTGCTGAGGCCGTACCACCACCTAAGCCCAAACCTAAACCTAAACCAGCCGATGTCACATCACCGTATTGACCAAGGCCTGCGCCGTTATCGCTATTAGCATCTGAATAACCAAATGCAGCTGCGCCAGAGTGCGCGCCCATGGCAATACCAGTTTGATTTGTGACGTTACTCTGAATATTTAGGTTAGTTTTGGTTTCAGTATGCGCCCAGCTCCAATCTGCAGAGCTATATGAGTTTCTTGAAAAAGCCTCATTAGTCTCACTGTTGTAGCTGTCCTCAATACTATTATCTGAGTTATCATTGTCGCTATCAGCCACACGATTATCAGAGTTATCGTTACCACTGTCATTTACAGAGTTATCGTTATCGCTATCTGTCATCGAGTTATCGTTATCGCTATCTGTCATCGAGTTATCGTTTAAGCTGTCAGATACTGCTACATCTACGCCTGTACTGTTATCAGAATTATTCGAGTTATCTGAGCTATTAGAGTTATCTGAATTGTTAGTATTATCAGTGTTATCGTTCAAGCTATCTGACACTGCTACATCAACACCGTTATCAGAGTTGTTAGAGTTGTCTGAGCTATTAGAATTATCAGAACTGTTAGAGTTGTCTGAGTTATTAGTGTTATCAGTGTTATCGTTCAAACTATCCGACACTGCCACATCCAAACCTAAGCTGTTATCAGAATTATCAGTGTTTTGGCTATTGTCGTTAAGGCTATCTTGAAGCTTAAAGCTATCATTGACGCTATTATCATCGCTAGCTACAGCACCAAATGAAGCACCAACAGCTAAGGCAACCATAACCGCTAAAGTTTTCTTTTGCATAGACATATAAAGTCCCTCTTCATCTATAGATGTTTATTTATTTTTCCGCCGATACCTCTTCCGATACCTTAGGCAGTTGTTAGGGTCTCGTCTGTGTAACCCTGACTTGAATAATAGCCCAATCAAAAATAGCCGATGTAGTAGATATGATTTTATTTATATCGTTTAGAAATATATAAAACTAACGATTCAGCAGTAATATTTTATATTTCTTATTTTTAAGACAATTACGGCTACAAAACGCTGACAGAAAACAATAGGTATTCATAGGAAGCTTTATGGCAACCTAGTAAGCTCTGATCTGTACCTATTTAACGACTTGTACTTTAGATGCACTAGGTCCGAAGCAGCATTATTCAGAGCCGTTAAGCCAGCCGTTGAAACACTGCCATAAAAAATGCCAGTCAGCTGAACTGACTGGCATTGCCCACAAGGCCTTTTTATTGCGCTATTTAACGGTTTAGCTCTTCACGGCTATTACTGGCTGAGCTTGATGGCCGGTGGCTAAAGACCGCATGTCGTAACCGGTGGGGGCTTGGTGCGCGCGCAAGCCAAACTCGGGCAAGACGGCAAAGATATGATCGAAAATATCCCCTTGAATCGCCTCGTAGTCCACCCATTTAGTGATGTTGGTAAAAGCATAAATCTCCATCGGGATACCATTAGGCGTCTGCTCAAGCTGGCGTACCATAATGGTCATGCCTTGATGAATAAAAGGGTGCTGCTTTAGTAAGGTGGTTAAATAGGCGCGAAAGGTGCCGATATTGGTTAAGCGTCGGCCGTTAACTAAAGATGATAAATCCAGCTGTTGTTCTTGGTTGTACTGAGTCACTTCTTTGACTTTTTCATCCAAATACGGCGCCAATAGCTGACCGCGGCGTAAGCGCTCCAAATCTGTTTCATGCAAGAAGTGCACACTGCTGCTGTCGATCAGTAGGCTCCTCTTCACGCGGCGACCGCCTGAATCACTCATGCCGCGCCAGTTCTTAAAGGAGTCTGAGATCAGGGCATAAGTAGGAATAGTGGTAATAGTGTTATCCCAATTCTGCACTTTCACTGTGGTGAGCCCGATATCAATCACGGCACCATCGGCGCCATATTTGGGCATCTCTAACCAATCTCCCACGGTCAGCATGTTATTGGCGGACAATTGAATGCCCGCTACTAGGCCCAAAATTGGGTCTTTAAACACCAACATCAGCACCGCTGTCATGGCACCCAAGCCACTGAGCAAGATCAGCGGGGACTTACCAATCAAGGTCGAGATAATCAGTAAGCTGATAAAAATGCTGGTCACCAGCTTTAAACTTTGAAAAATTCCCCGTAACGGAAAGTTACGCAACGTCGGTTTGTGCTGAAAGATATCAAGCAAGGCATCAAGCAAGGAAAACAGCGACAACATGCCATACAGCAAGATCCAAATGTGAGCCACCGTCTGAATAATGGGTAATAAGTCGGAACTCGCTTCTAACCACAAACCCGCTTGAATATAAATTATGATGCCTTGCAGCATTAAAGCGCAGCGGCTAAATAATTTATGTTCAAAAAACGCCTTACGCCAAATGCGGCGCTCCCCCTTGGACTGACCGCCCACCCAGGTGATCACCACGCGGTGTAACACAAAGTGAATAACTGCCGAGATCAATACAATCAACAACAGTGCAGTTGCCGTATATACCAAGTCTGAATACTGCGGAATATATTTATCTAGTACTGGCATCACCAGTTCTTCTAGATCGCTAACTTCGTCCATTACGATTCCTATAATTAATGATGATTTAAAGGCCAATCACTTAGCTCTTCACTATTTACTCTTCACTTTTAACCAATTCTTTATGTTTTAGGCCCATAACGATAATCTCCGCCTTTGGCTAAAGCGCGTCGATACGCAGGTCTCGCTTGCAGTTGCTCCACATAAGTTTTGATACGTGGATAACGGTCTGCCCACGCTGTGCGATACATGGCCGCTTCTAGCGGGAAACTCATTTGAATATCTGCCGCGCCAAAGCTTTCTCCTACTAACCATTCATTACAAGATAAATGGTCGGCTACAAAATTAAGCTGAGTGTGTATTTGTTGATGCAAAAATGCCTTATCAACTCCCGCTACTATTTTGTTAATAAGGGGCCGCACAAAAAAGGGCATAGGCGCGTCTTTTATCTTGTCAAAAACCAGTCGCATCACCAAGGGCGGCATTAAGGAGCCTTCCGCGTAGTGCAACCAATACACATAGTCCCACCAAGCTGTACTGTGCTTATCTGGCAGTAATTGAGACCCGTAACCTTGAGCCAAGTAATCAATAATGGCGCCGGACTCCGCCAATTTTAGCTCGCCATCAATCAGCACCGGTGCTTTACCCAATGGGTGCACTTTCTTTAAGCCCTCGGGCGCTAGCCCTGTATCCGCATCTCTTTGGTGAGCTGTTATTTCATAGTTCAGCTCTAATTCTTCTAGCATCCAGATGATGCGCTGTGAGCGAGAATGGTTGAGGTGGTGTAGCTGTATCATGAGTCTGCTCCCGAGGCTGCGATAAGGTAAAGCTCGTGCATAGTCAAAACCATACCATAAATAGCTTGGGCACAGCGGTACGCTTTACGCCATACGCTGGCCGTTAAGGATAAAATGAACGTAAACTTACGGCGTACAGCGTGAGGTGTGAAGAGCTAGGACTAAATTATTCTGCTTCGCAGAACCAACAGCTAAAGCGTCGGACTACAAAAAACGGAATGTGTCTTGAGCGTAAGACGTATGGCGTTCTCGCCAAATGTTTCATAAAGGTTAAGACTTATGTCGAATAGAACAACTTGATAACAGTCTCTAGTATCCAATGATGTAAGGACACCACTGAGCTGGTCATCATCAAGGAGACGCCCGTGTCAGACAAAGACCCCTTAAGCTATAACGCGCAGCATAAACCCAGCCGCGATTTTGAGACTCGAGCCGCCTATCTGGAAAACGAACTCTTGATCATGCAGCCCAAGCGGTGGCGACTAAATTTACCCTTTAGAGATTATCGTTTCGAGCTGGAAGACCTAGTGCCCGCTCTGGCGGCAACCATCGGCAAAATCGTAATGGTGGCGGCAGTAGTGGCGGCCTTTGCTGGCCCCTTAGGGCTATCGAATGCCTTTGTGGTGGAAAACGTCCGCTTTGAGATGTTGATTGCCGCCGTATTATTCGTCATTTTATTTTCAGGCCTGATTAATCCCAGAGCCAATCTCGCGGGCACCCATGGCCCCATGATCCCCCTGATCCCGCTAATCGTCGCCTCCGGCGGCCACCCGCTCGCACTGGGATTACTAGTTGGCTTTTTTGGTTTATTGCTCAGTATCAGTAAAGGCGGCAGTAAACTAATGGCCCTCACCAGTGATGGGGTGCGCGGGGGCTTACTGATTTACTTAGGTGCCATCGGTCTACTCAGCCAAATTAAGGCGCTCAATACCTGGGCCGCAAGCTTTGACATGGCCTATATCGCCTTCGCGGTCATTTTAACCACCATTGTCATGTACGCCTTGCTGGCTAGATTAGAAATGCGCTGGCTGTCTATTCCACTCGGCTCTGGCATCGCCTTCGTGATTGCCCTCGCCTTGGGCGCGCCCTTTGAATTTGTCACCGAACCAGGCATGCCTCATTTAAGCCCCGCTTATTGGTGGGGAGAAACCACAGGTTGGCAGATGGGCTGGCCTAAGCTGCATCACTTCGTGAGCTCGGCACCGTTTGCCGTATTGGCGGTGGCCATGTGGTCACCGGACTTTATGGGGCACCGCGTATTCCAAGAGCTTAACTATCCGAAAAAAGCCACCAAGGTGCTGATGAACGTGGATGACACCATGGGCATAGCCGCAGTGCGTCAAGCAGTAGGTAGCGTACTCGGCGGCGGTAACTTAGCCTCCTCTTGGGGTACTTATATGATACCGGCGGCGATTGCCAAGCGTCCGATCCCAGCCGGTGCCGTATTAACCGGTGTAATGTGTATCGTGGCCGCCATTTGGGGTTATCCCATGGACTTAGCAGTGTGGGATCCGGTACTCAGGGTAGCGTTAATCGTAGGCGTGTTTATGCCCTTGCTGGAAGCAGGCATGCAGATGACCCGTAACACCACCAGTAGTCAGTCGGCCGGTATCGTAGTGTTTGCTTCTGCGTTCGTGAATCCGGTATTTGGCTGGTCGCTGACCATGCTACTCGATAACTTAGGCTTAATCGGTGACAAAGAGCGCGGCAAAACACTGCGCCGTACCGACCGCTGGGTGATCCCTGGTATCACCTTTATTATTCTGCTCGCCATCATGGCCACCGTTGGCATGCTGCCCGGCATCCCCGGCCTTATCACCCACTAAATAAGCGGACTAAATTGAAGCTAAAAAAATACCGAACCTGCTCGCGCAAGTTCGGTATTTTCACGTTTGTACTCTTGTGTCACAGGCCGTGGGCAAAATAAGTTACGCCTGCGGCGTAATGCGAGAATAAATGTTCGCCTACAAAACACACCGTTTCTTTATTTAGCTGGGCGCCTAGCGCCGGGCGCTTGGCGCTGTACCTAAACCTCAAACTCTGGTGCCAGTCGGCTTAAGCCTAAGCCTTGGCTCTTGCTCAATTTTATTTGTACCGGCACTCGTTCTTTTAGCGCTTCTATATGGCTGATCACCCCTATCATCTTGCCGCTGGCATTGAGCGCATCCAGCGCATCCAATGCCACCTCTAGGGTTTCTGAGTCTAGGGTGCCAAAGCCTTCATCCAAAAACAAAGAGTCAATGCGGGTCTTGCTGCTGACTAAGTCTGAGAGCGCCAAGGCCAATGCCAAGCTCACCAAGAAGCTTTCACCCCCCGATAAGGTTTGGGTATCACGGGCTACGTCTGCTTGCCAGGTATCGATCACCGATAATTCCAGTTCGCCGCCGGCGGTGCGTGCCAATTGATAGCGACCGTGTAAGCGTACTAAGCGCTGGTTGGCCAAATGCACTAAGTGCTCCAGCGTTAGCCCTTGGGCAAAGCGGCGATACTTGGCGCCATCGGCAGATCCAATCAAATGATTCAATTGATCCCATAATTGCAGGCTCTGCTGTTGGGCGTCTATGTTGGCAAATAACGCTTGCTGGCGCTGGCGGCGCTCGGCGTCTGTGTCTAACCGCGTGCGCCAGCCGCCAATTTGCTGTTGTGTGGCGTTAAACTCGGCTTGGCTTTGTTGCAGCTGCGCGTGTAAAGCAGCTTGCGCTGCGGGATCCAGCTCGCCTAATGCCAGCTTGGCTGCATCTGCCGCTTGCGTAGCTTGTTCACACAGCGTTTGTGCGCGGTGCAAAGCTTGTTCAAGCTGGCGTTGCGCTTGGGCTAAACGCTCAAACTCTGACTCACTCAAGCATGCTGCCAACAAGGCCGCTTCATCGCTAAAAGGGCTCTCTGATAACTGCTGTTGCCAAGCAGCCAAGCGGCTTTGCAGTTCAGTCTCAAGTTCAGTCGCTTGCTGATGCAAGGTGTCGAGGCGCGCCGTTTTTTGCTGCAGTTGCTGTTGGCTAGCTTGCCATTGCTCGGTTAACTCTGTCAGCTCTGTGAATGAGTTCAGCTCGGCATTATCATTTTTAATATCGCCCATCGCAGCTAAGTCTGGAATGGCCAGCGCCGACCAGCGTTTTTGCCACAGAGCTTGCTCGGTGTGCGCTTGCTGTAATTGCCCTGCCAACTGCTGGCGTTCAGCAATAAGCTGCTGGCCACGCACTTGGTGGCTTTTCCAGGCTTGCCATTGCTGTTCACAATCGGCCAACCAAGCGGTCCAATCATTGGGTACTGCCCAGTTAAGCTCAGCCAGTGAAGCTGCAAGTGTCGCCTGTTGTTGAGCTACTAACACTTGTTGCTCAGTGAGCTGCTGTTGCTGTTGGGCTATTTGCTCGCTTAAAGATTGCAGCTCTTGGCTCCGTAACCCCTGCTGGGTTTGTAATCCTGCTAGCGCTTGTTCGGCTTGTTGAACCTGCTCTTGGTAGCGATATACCGCCTCTTGTTGTTGCTCCAACTGATTACATTGGCTTGTTAGTGCTTGCAGCTGTTGTTGGCGTTGCTCCAGTTCCGTTTGCTGGCAAGCAGGATCGGTATCAATAATCTGTAATGTCGTTAACAAGGTGCTGAGCTGTAGCTGCAACTCGCTAAGTTCAGCGACCTGAGCCTGCACTTGCCGCTGCCCCTGCTCCACTCCGGCTTGGCGCTTGGCAAAGGCTTGGCTTAATTGCTGGCCTTGTTGCTCGCGCTCGGCGCGCTCTTGCTGCTTTTCGGCCAAGCTAAGCGCGGTGGCATCATCGAGCGCCTGATACGCCGCAATGGCCGGATGACTTTCACTGCCACATAAGGGGCAGGCTTCTTCGGGTTGTAGTCTGGCTCTGTGTGCTTCCAGTGCGCGAATACGTTGTTCTTGCTCCAACAGCTTTTCTTTATCGCGGATCTGCTCTTGTAGACTTTTATATTCTGCGCGCGATTGGGTTAATTGCAGCTCCAGTTTCGCCAATTCTGGCTCTTGGAGGGCCAGTGTGTCCTTGAGATCAGCATGAGTCTTTTGCTGCTTCGTAATGCGAGTCCAAAGCTCGCGCACTTGGCTCCATTGCCCTTGCTGCTGGCTTAGGCTGTGTAATTTTTGCCGCAGCTCAGGCAATGATTGGCCGGCTAATAATTGCGCCAATTGTTGCTGTTGTTCATCCATAGCCAGCTTGGCTTGTGCTACTTGTTGCTCCGCATCCGTCACTTGTAACTGAGTTTGCTGGCACTGCTTTTCAAGCGTGTCACGCTTAGTTTGCAGCGTGACTTTGGCTTTTTGTATGCGTACAAGATTGTCCTGCTCTTTGGCATTAGCCTGAATTTGTTCACGCCAGCCCGCCAAGTATTCACCCAGCCGTTCAGCTACGGGATTAACCGCCATTTGTTGGCTTAATTTAGTTTGTTCTTCACTCAGTCGTTGCTCGGCAAGCGTCAACTGTTGAGTCAGTTGGCCGCTCACTTGTAGTGCCTGCCAGCACAGCTGCTGACTCTGTTTATTAAGCAGCCCTAATTCCGCCTGCTCTTGGCTTAATTGATTGGCAAAGCTTTGCCCACGAGTGCTGGCATCTTGCCATTGTTGCCAATAAGGCAGTAACCGATTGGCCGGCACCGCTTGGCTTAATTGCTGGCGCGCAGCGTCTTGAGCTTGCCAAGCCAAGTTTGCCGCCTGCAGCGTCTGCTCGGTTTGAGCTTGTTGCTGCTGTGCCGTTTGGTAGGCGCCAATGCGTTGCAGACTAGTTTGAGCTTGCGCTAAGATTTTATATTGCTGCGCTAATTCAAGCTCGGCGGCGGCCATATCCGCTTGCACTTGTAAGCGTTCAGCATCATCCAGCAACTCCATGCCTTGAGCGCGGGCTTTAAGCTCATTCAACGCAGCTTGCTGCTCGCGGGTTTGCTCAAATACACGGCGCGAAATTTGCGCATAAATATCGGTGCCGGTGAGTTCCTCCAGTAATTCGGCGCGCTCGTTGGCATTGGCATGCAAGAAGGCGGCAAAGCCCCCTTGGGCCAATAACATCGACTTAGTGAAGCGCCCGAAATCTAAGCCGCTCAACGTTTCCGTTAAGCGCAGCTTGTCGTTAATTTTAGTGGTAAGAATAGTGCCATCTAACCTCGCCAGCTCCACCTTGGGCGCTTGCAGCTTGCCGCTCAGTTGGTCACGGGAGCGGCGCTGGCTCCAAAAAGCCCGATAACCTTGGCCTTTAATCTCAAACTCCACTTCCGCCAAACAATCCGCGGTGTGGCGGGTCATTAGCTCATTGCTGCTGGCAGACACCTGTTTCATGCGCGGCGTTTCGTGATACAGGGCTAAACAAATGGCATCGAGCAAAGTGGTTTTACCGGCGCCCGTGGGCCCGATAATGGCGAACAAGCCACTGTCACGAAATGGCGGCTCTCTAAAGTCAATTTTCCACTCGCCTTTTAAGGAGTTGAGATTTTTTAGCCGTAGGCTGAGGATTTTCATGCTTCTTGCTCCCGCTCAACCAATAACGCTTGATATAAAGACTGCAACGCTTGTTCGCGCTCAGGCGCCAGCTCTTCTGCGGCCAAGCGCCGCTCAAAAACCTGTAATGGCGAGAGCTCGCTGAGCGTGATGCGCGCATCATCCGTTAAGGTGGCTTGCTGACTTGAGCGCTGACGGCGTACCAATAAAATCTCCAAGGGCAAGCCGACCGCTAATTGCTCGACTCTGGGTTGTAAGTCCGTTAAATAATCGTCTTCGGCCACCGTTACTTCTAGCCAGACGGGCTTTATTTTCGCTAATTCCGCTTGCTCCACCGCAACTGCTTGCATGGCGACCGCAAGCTCAGCCAAGTTGCCCTTTACGCGCGCCAGCGGCTGAAAAATCGGCACCGCTAGAGGGGTAATCGCGCTCAGGCCCTCGGCATTCACATCCACCAACAGCACTTCTTTTTGCTGGCCCACTTCATCAAAGCTTAAGGCAAGCGGCGAGCCGCAATAGCGCATATGCTCATGGCCACCCACTTTTTGCGGACGGTGAATATGGCCGAGCGCTAAGTAATCCAATGGCGGAAAAGCATTGGCCGGAAAGGCATCCAAAGTACCAATATAAATTTCTCGTACCGAATCGCTACTGCTTGCTCCCACGGTCGTTAAATGTCCAGTGCCAATAATGGGCAAACGGCGGCCATGAGCGGCTTCGTGAGCTTCACTAAGCTGCTCGGCACACTCAAATAATTGCTGATAATGCGCAGCTATGGCCTGTTGTAAGCTCTGTTGCTTATCACTCGCACTTTGGCCGGACTCACTAATCATAACGTCTCGGGCGCGAATAAAAGGCACGGCGCATAACACAGCTCCAGGCTCACCATCGCCCTTATAGAGCGTGAGCACCTGATGCTCTATGTCTGCCAACACGCCAGGGATCACTTGCACATTTAAGCAGCCAAGTAATGCGCGCGACTCATTAAGCATGGCGACTGAATCATGATTACCGCCCAAGATCACTAATTGCGCGCCGGTTTGCTGTAATTTAACGATAAAGTCGTTATACAGCTCGCGGGCATAACTGGGCGGCGTGCCGGTATCAAACACATCGCCTGCCACCAGCACCGCATCCACGGCTTGGCTTTGTACTTGCTCAACCAGCCAACACAAAAAAGCCTGATGTTCTTCAAGGCGGGTTTTACCCATAAAATGTTGGCCTAAATGCCAGTCGGAGGTGTGCAATATGCGCATAGTGACTCTTATTGGTTAACAGGGAATGTTTAGCCGCGAAGCCGCTATTAAACCCGCTAACTGTTGGGCTGGCAAATCTGCCTATGCGCCGCACTTAAACTTGTTAAACTGAGCCTTTCCCGCTGATTTGCAGTGATACATGACCTTTTCATACGATTACCTCGCTTTGGCTGCGGCCGCCTGTTGGGCCGTGGCCAGCTTATTGTCGGCCCATGCGGCCCGCTATTTGGGCGCCTTTACCTTTTCACGCTGGCGGATGTTTTGCGTGAGCGTAATGCTGTGGGCGGCGGCCTTGCTCACAGGGGGGTGGAGCAGCCTGAGCAGCCATAGCCTTAGCATCATGGCGGCGTCAGGCTTGATTGGTATTTTTATTGGTGACACAGCGCTATTTGCCGCCATGAACCGCTTAGGGCCTAGGCGTGCCAGCGTGTTATTTGCCACCCACGCACTGTTCTCGGCGCTATTGGCGTATTTGATTTTTGGCGAGATAATTGCCGGCTGGACCTTGGTTGGCTGCTTACTATTAGTGGGCGGTGTGATGACGGCGATTTTTATGGGCAAACGCACTGGTGATACTCATGCGTGGGAGCAGGATAATGGCCGCCTTTGGATAGGTATCGCCTTAGGATTATTAGCCGCACTCTGCCAGTCGATTGCCACCTTAATGATGAAGCCGGTGATGATGGATCAGTTAGCGTCAGTAGATCCGGTAGCGGCCTCGGCAGTGCGCATGAGCACGGCGTTTTTCGCCCACCTATTTTTATTGTGGTGCGGTTGGTCGGTCGCCAAGCCGCTGCAACGCATTAACTGGCCTATTTTTGGTATGGTGGCAATGAATGCCTTGTTAGCTATGGGGGTGGGCATGACCTTGATTTTAGTGGCATTGCGCCATGGCGAAGTGGGCATGGTGGCCATGCTCAGCTCGGTCAGTCCGGTATTGGTGTTGCCCTTGCTGTGGTTGTTAACCAAACAAAGGCCCGCCTCCGGCGCTTGGCTAGGTGCGGCTATCACGGTAATAGGTACCGCCTTAATCGTGGCGAGACATTAGTCGTGTGAGGCGTGAGGCGCAAAGATAACAAAAACAATCAAGCCGCCCAATGCAGGCGGCTTGATTAGTATTAAGCACTGAGTTTGATTAAAAATTCAGATTTAAGATTCTACCGTCAGCCCTTCTACGGCCATCACCGCTTGTACCTGCGGATCTTGCATCATGGTAGTAAAGTGACGTTCCACATTCGGATAGTCCTTTAGGCCATTACCCAAAACTTTGAGCGCCCAATAGCAATACACAAAGGCACACGCATCCACTATGCCTAACTCATCTTCTAGATAAAAATCTCGACTCGCCAGATGACTATCCATACGCGTTAGCAAAGGCGCAATCTGAGCCGGCACGGCGGCTTTAATGGCTTTCTTCGCTTCAGGACTGGAGTCTGTGGTGTATTTTTCTGGATTAAAATACGGAGCAAAAGCGCGATACAGATCGGCGTTAAAAAAGCTCAACCAATAATCACATTGCGCCTGCAGTACCGGATCTTGACCGGGTCCCAAATGCTCCCCCTCTGGCAAGCGAGACAAATAGCGCAAAATGGCACTGCTTTGGTAAAGTGCGCCCATTTCGGCGGTGAATAACACCGGCACTGTGCCTAAATAGTTAATCTTAGTGAATTCGGGATCCCGCGTATTCGCCACTTCTAGCTCATAGGGTAAACCTAACCAAGCAAGTGCGATATGAGCGGCAAGTGAACACGTACCCGGCCTGTAATATAACTTCATTCATAATCTCCTAGATGGCCCTTGGCTCAGTCGAACTGCACTTATATTACACATTTATTCCACATTCGATCCGAGCCTTAGGATGCGACTCATTTGATTATCAGCCGGAAAATCGTAATTAGCGATGTTAGAACGCACACTTTTAAGTATCCATAAGAAAAATATGCTTAAATTTAGTCTTCTATCTCCACCAGCATTTTCTTTAGCAAAATACTGAGCTGCTGCTGTTCGGCAGCGCTTAGCACATTGGCTACCTCGGCTTCAGCAGCCAAATGATGGCGCACCGCTTCTTCTACAACCTTAAAACCCTGTTCGGTCAGGGTCACTATCACGCCACGCTTGTCGTGCTCAGCCTGAGCTCGGCTGACCAAGTTGCGACTTTCGAGTCGATTAATACGGTTAGTCAGTGCGCCTGATGAGATTAGCACCATATTTTGTAACTGGTTAGGCGACAACTGAAAAGAAGGGGGATGGCGGCGCAGTGCGGCCAGCACATCAAATTCGCCGACGTTTAAGCCATAATGAGCCAGATCTTGTAACACGCGGCGGGTAATAAAATATTCCAGTCGTACGATACGGCCAATCACCTCTGTGCTGCCAAGCTCAAGATCGGGACGCACTTGTTGCCATAAGCCCACAATGCGGTCTATCTGATCCAGCACCGGATCCGATTCATGGTCAGCTTCTGGGCCAAAAGAAGTATTCTGCATGTCTGTACCATCCATTATTAGATGCTCCCTGATAATTGGCAGCCACTTCCGAGTCTATAGCCTCAGACAGTAACATAAAGAATTTTGTTTCCACCCTCTTGCATTGCCTTCTTTATATACAAAAAATCCCCAGTTTAAGCGGCCTAACAAGCACTATGGCCGTTTAACGACCGCGACACTTGCGGTATACTCGGCGGGTTTTACGAGATTCAATGGAACTAGATAAGCCAACTGGGAGAATAAAAGGTGAGCCTGTTAAAAAAACTCTTGCTTGCTGGCGTTGCCGCTGCTGCTTTAAGTGGCATGGCCTACGCCGCCAATGATATGTCGCCTGAAGCCATAGACGCGCGCACTAAGCCGGTAGGCAGCGTGTACACGGCTGCCGATCTGGAAGGCATTGTCGACACGGCCGCCGCCGATGACAGCGGTGAACCCGCAGAGCCACGCAGTGGTGAAGCAGTCTACACCGCTAATTGCTCTGCTTGCCACGGCACGGGTGCCGCTGGCGCGCCTATTAAAGGTGACGCGGAACAGTGGGCACCTCACGTAGCTAAGGGGCACGAGACCTTAGTTAAGCATGCGTTGGAAGGCTTTAACGCCATGCCAGCCCGTGGTGCTTGTGGTAATTGTTCTGATGAAGAAATCATCGCTGCTGTTGACTACATGCTGGATGCTATCTAAGCATTAAGCTGTGCCTGAGTAATACATGAAAAAGCCGCTTAATGCGGCTTTTTTGTTGTTCGTGAAGGGTAAGTCGTGAGGAGTAAAAGACTTGAGCTTGGTGCTTGGCGCTTGGCGCTATTATCTCCCCTCCCCCATTCACGCCTCACTCTTCACGATCACTTATTAAACATCGCTCGTATATCAGCGATGGCAGATTGGCCTTTCTCCATACGCTCGGTTTCGCTCGGTGGCTTGCGATTATGCTCCCAGTCGAGATCTTGTTGGGGTAATTCTAATAAGAAACGGCTTGGCTCGGGACGAAGTTGCTCGCCATATTGGCGACGTTCACGACACAGTGTAAAGGTCAGCGCTTGCTGGGCGCGGGTAATGCCCACGTACGCCAAGCGGCGTTCTTCCTCGATATTGTCTTCATCTATGCTGCTTTGGTGGGGCAATAAGCCCTCTTCCATGCCCACCATAAACACGAAGGGAAATTCCAACCCCTTAGAAGAATGCAGCGTCATCAATTGCACTTGCTCGCCATCGTCTTCATCTTCACCACGCTCCATCATGTCGCGCAGCGTCAAGCGGATTACCACTTCCGGCAAGGTCATGGCTTCGTCTTCATCGGAGCCTTCTAGCATCTGACTAACCCACTTAAACAGCGTTGACACGTTTTTCATGCGCATTTCGGCGGCGCGGGGGCTAGGCGAGCTGTCGTATAACCATTCTTCGTAGTTAATGTCTTTGATCATGTCGCGCACCGCTTCTACCGCATTGCCACGGGCGGCTTCTTCGCCGCGGCGCACCAACCAATTGGTAAAGGCACGCAAAGCGACCAAGCCGCGACCATCGAGAGTTTGCTCAAGACCCATTTCAAAGCTGGCAGCAAACAGGCTTTTAGCGCGATGATTAGCGTAATTACCCAGTTTTTCGAGGCTAGTGGGCCCTATTTCACGGCGCGGCGTGTTCACTACGCGCAAGAAGGCGTTATCGTCATCGGGATTCACCAACAAACGCAGATAGGCCATGATGTCTTTAATTTCACTGCGCGAGAAAAACGAAGTGCCGCCGCTAATTTTGTACGGAATCCGGTTAGTCATCAGCTGTTTTTCTAGCAAGCGCGACTGATGATTGCCACGATACAAAATCGCATAGTCACCAAAGCGACTGCCGTTCATAAACTTATGGCCCATGATCTCGGCCACCACCCGCTCCGCTTCATGCTCTTCATTTTTGGCAAACAGCACCCGCACCGAGGCGGCATATTCCATTTCAGAAAACAGCTTCTTTTCAAATACATGGGGGTTATTGGCAATCAAGATATTGGCGCACTGTAAGATTTGGCCGCGCGAGCGATAGTTTTGCTCCAGCATGATCACCTTTAGCTGCGGATAATCATCTTTGAGCAACACCAAGTTTTGCGGCCGAGCACCACGCCATGAATAAATGGACTGGTCATCATCTCCTACCACGGTAAAGCGCGCCCGCTCACCAGCAATCAGCTTCACCAACTCATATTGGCTGGCGTTGGTATCTTGGTATTCATCAACTAACAGATAGCGAATTTTGTTTTGCCAAAACTGGCGCACTTCGCTGTTGGTTTTCAGCAATAAGGTGGGCATGAGGATCAAGTCATCAAAATCCAGCGCATTGTAGGCCTTCATTTGGCGCTGATAACGCTCATAGCACTGAGCAAACAACACTTGCTCCGGATCTTGGGCGATCCGTGCGGCTCGCGCCGGCAACACCAGATCGTTTTTCCAGTTAGAAATGGTACTCACTAACCGGCTTAGTGCTTCTTTATCGCCGTCTAACTCTTGATCCGTCAGATCCTTTAACAACGCCAGCTGATCTTGATCGTCAAACAGCGAAAAACCGGCCTTTAAGTTCAGCGTCTTATGCTCACGGCGGATGATATCTAGCCCTAAGCTATGAAAGGTCGACACCATCAACCCGCGCGCTTCACTCTTACTCAAGGTTTGTAATACCCGCTCTTTCATCTCGCGGGCGGCTTTGTTAGTAAAAGTCACAGCAGCGATGTTTCGCGCTTTATAGTCACATTTACGCACCAGATAGGCGATTTTATTGGTGATCACCCGCGTCTTGCCACTGCCGGCGCCCGCCAGCACTAGGCAAGGGCCACCAATAAAGTGCACGGCTTCGTCTTGGGCTAGATTTAATTTCATATGGGCATTCCGACAGTAAAACAGGAGCCGCATTCTAACGGTTAGCAGCCGTTGGGGAAAGGTGCCGCCAGAAACCTAGCGCCGAGCTAGACAAAGGGCTTAAAGATTTTTTGCAACGGAATTCACGGAACCCACAGAAAAATAGAGATCAGATCTGAAAGGGATCATTACTGGTAAGATCTAAAAGGCAGCTGAAATGATAGGCTAGAAGTCTCTAGGACATGCCCTTACTAATAAGATCCTTGGTATTTTTTCGATCTTATCCCATGTTAATTTTTCCGTGCTTGTTGTAGGTAAAGAGGTTGTATTCCGTGGCGAAATTGCCTTTAAGCTCTTTTTTTAGCTAGCGGCTTGGTGCTAGGCGCTATGTTTGTGCTTTACTCTTTACTCTGAACCGCACATGATCTTACCAGTGCTTATTTACCTCAACTGATGTTTGCCTGAACTTATGATGCCACTCGACATAGACACTCTTAGACTCGACTTCCCTATTCTGGCTCACACCGTTAATGGCCAGCCTTTGGTGTATTTGGATAACGCCGCTACCACGCAAAAGCCCCGAGCGGTATTGGATGCGCTGAATCATTATTACCAAAGCCAAAATGCCAATGTGCACCGTGCCGCTCACGCCTTAAGTGGCCAAGCCACTCAGGCTTTTGAAGCCGCACGAGCCAAGGTAGCGCGCTTTATTAATGCCCTCGATGACCGACAAGTGATTTGGACTCGCGGTACCACTGAAGCAATTAACCTAGTGGCTTATAGCTTTGGCATGCACAGCCTTAAGGCTAATGATGAAATCTTACTCTCCACCATGGAGCATCACGCCAATATCGTGCCTTGGCAGCAAGTAGCCGCGGCGACCGGCGCTATCATCAAGGTGATTCCATTAGCTACTGACGCCGAGTTAGATATGGAGGCGGCGGCAGCTTTGTTCTCAACGCGCACTAAGTTACTGGCAGTTAGTCATATCTCTAATGCGCTGGGCGCAATCAATCCCATTAAACAATTGATTGCCATGGCCAAGGCCGTAGGTGCGGTGACGCTGATCGATGGCGCACAAGCGGTGGGTCATTTCCCAGTCGACGTACAAGCACTGGACTGTGATTTTTATGTGTTTTCTGGTCACAAGATGTTTGGCCCCACCGGCATCGGTGTGCTGTATGGCAAGCGAGAGTTATTAGAAGCCATGCCCCCTTGGCAAACCGGCGGCGAGATGATTAAGAAAGTGAGCTTCGAGCAGACTAGCTTTGGCGAACTGCCTTTCAAGTTTGAAGCGGGTACGCCTAATATTGCCGGTGCCATTGGTTTGGGTGCGGGCATCGATTATTTATCGGGACTAGATAGAGCTGCCATTGCCAAGCATGAACAAGCGTTAATGGCGCAACTGCTGGCAGGCTTAAACGCCATGCCCGAGGTGCGTATTATTGGTCGCCCCCAAGCGGGCGCGGTGTCCTTTGTGATTAATGAGGTACATCCCCAAGATGTAGCCACTTTACTGGATATGCAAGGCATAGCGGTGCGCACCGGCCACCACTGCGCCATGCCACTGATGCAGGCGTTGGACTTGCCACAGGGTACCATTCGCGCCTCCATCGCTTTTTATAATAGCGCCGACGACATTACCGCCTTATTGGCCGGCCTCGATAAAGCACGGGAGTTTTTCTAATGCAGGCATTTGGTCATACCATTACCGACACCGAGATTCGCACTTTATTTGCCAATGCACAGGGCTGGGAAGCCCGCTATAAAGAGCTGATTAAACTAGCCAAGCAGCTACCGGCATTAGATGCGGCAGACAAAATTGAGGCCAACGCCATCCACGGCTGTGAAAGCCAAGCTTGGTTAGTGAGCGAAGTGAATGTGCAAGGATTATGGCAGCTGCACTGCGACTCAGACGCACGCATTGTCAAAGGCTTGATGGCGGTAGTGCTGGCGGCATTGAACAACAAGACTGCCGAACAAATACAAGCCTTCGATATGGAAGCCTACTTCGCCGACATACTGTTACTTAACCATCTCAGCCCATCGCGGGGTAATGGTTTAAGAGCGGTAGTAACAGCTATCAAACAAAGCTGCGCGCTATAAGCGAAAACAGGGTCTGTTTTTTGTAGGGTCCAATTTATTGGACCAAAAATTATGGCGCAATCTTAAAGCGGTCGAATAAATTCAATCCTACAAAATAGAGTTTCTCCGCAGAGCAATTTACTACAAAATCATTTAGCTCTTGGCGGCCAATTTGGCCAACACTCTACTCACCATAAAGAAGCCGAAGGTGGCGGTGATGTGGGTGATGGCGCCGAAGCCCGAGGCGCAGTCCATTTTCATGGTGCCGTCTAACTCAGGTTTAGCATTACAGATGCCGCCGTTGCCATCCGGATAACGGGGCTGTTCGGTAGAAAACACGCAATCTACGCCAAATTTACGCTTAGGGTTTTTACTAAAATTATGAAAACGACGCAGTTCGTTTCGCACTTTAGCCGCCAAAGGATCCTGAATAGTTTTACTAAGATCGCGGATCATGATCTGACTAGGGTCCGTTTGGCCGCCCGCACCGCCTGCTGTGATCACTGGGATCTTGTTACGCTTACAAAAAGCGATCAAGGCCACCTTGGCTTTTACCGAGTCGATCGCATCCAGCACATAATCAAAATTCGTAAGTAAATACTCTTCCTGATTGTCGGCACTAATGAAATCATCGATAACGGTGACTTTGCAGTCTGGATTGATCAGCTTAATACGCTCCGCCATAGCCTGAGTTTTCTCTTGGCCAATCTGGTTGGTTAATGCATGAATTTGCCGATTGGTATTGGTGATACAAATATCATCCATATCCAGCAAAGTAATGGCACCAATGCCGGAGCGTGCCAGCGCTTCTGCCGCCCAACTGCCCACGCCACCTATGCCCAACACACAGACATGAGACTGGCCAAAAGTGGCCAAGGCATCATTGCCGTACAGGCGGGCAATGCCACCAAAACGCTGATCAAAACTCATATTCACTCCCCTAAATGTGCGGCCAGTATATCAAGTCGATTGGGGAATGGGGATTAGGGAACGGTATTTTGTAGTCTGCGCTTTAGCTGCAGTCCCGTCTCGGCGGGAACCTTTAAAGCCCTAAAGCGAGATCCTGATGTGCATCAGGATGACGGCTTAAAAATAAGCACCGAGCCTGCTCTTGCCATTAATACCCTTTCAGATCTCATCTTTATTTTTTCGTGGCTTTAGTGGGTTTCGTTGCAAATGGGGTTATCTTTTAAAAAGCAAAAAGGGAGCCGAAGCTCCCTTTTTTATCGCGTATTAGTTAAGCCGCGCTTAACTATTAACGACTAGCCACCAACAGCGATGTTTTGCATGTCAGTCATGTAAGAACGCAGGGTCTTACCGATGGTCTCAACTGGGTGATTACGAATTGCTTCGTTCACGTCGATTAAGCGACGGTTATCAACGGAGTTAGACGCAACTTCGAAGCTCTTACCGATTACGTTGGTGCTGATGTTAGGCATAAACTTCTCGCGCAACAAAGGCACAGCGGCGTGAGCGAACAGGTAGTTACCGTACTCTGCAGTGTCAGAGATTACTACGTTCATTTCGTACAATCGCTTACGCGCAACAGTGTTGGCAATCAGTGGCAGCTCATGCAGAGACTCGTAGTAAGCAGACTCATCGATAATGCCTGAAGCAGTCATGGCTTCAAATGCCAATTCAACGCCGGCTTTCACCATGGCAACCAACAGAATTGCGTTATCGAAGTATTCTTGCTCGTCGATAACTACGTCAGTGGCAGGATACTGCTCGAAGCTAGTGTCGGCAGTCTCTTCACGCCAAGTCAGCAGGTCTTTGTCGTCATTGGCCCAGTCAGCCATCATGCCAGCAGAGAAGTTGCCTTGGATGATGTCATCCATGTGCTTGTTGAACAGCGGGCGCATCAGCTCTTTCAACTCTTCAGCCATGTCGAAAGCTTTAATTTTGGCTGGGTTAGACAAACGGTCCATCATGTTGGTGATGCCGCCTTGCTTCAGCGCTTCGGTGATGGTTTCCCAACCGAACTGGATAAGCTTGCCTGCATAACCGGCATCGATACCGTCAGCCAACATTTTGTCGTGGGCTAAAATCGCGCCAGCTTGCAGCATGCCACACAGAATGGTTTGCTCGCCCATTAAGTCAGACTTAACTTCGGCTACAAAAGAAGACTCAAGTACGCCGGCACGGTCGCCGCCAGTGGCAGATGCCCATGCTTTAGCGATGGCCAGACCTTCGCCTTTAGCGTCGTTTTCTGGGTGTACGGCAATCAGAGTAGGTACGCCAAAACCACGCTTATATTCTTCACGTACTTCAGTACCTGGGCACTTAGGTGCAACCATTACTACGGTAATGTCTTTACGGATCTGCATGCCTTCTTCAACGATGTTGAAGCCATGAGAGTAACCCAGAGCGGCGCCTTCTTTCATTAACGGCATAACGGCGTTAACGGCAGAGGTGTGCTGCTTGTCAGGAGTCAGGTTCATTACCAAGTCAGCAGTGGGGATCAACTCTTTGTAAGTGCCAACTTTAAAGCCGTTCTCGGTGGCTTGCTTGTAAGACTGACGCTTTTCAGCGATAGCTTCGTCGCGCAGTGCATAGGCAACGTCAAGGCCAGAGTCACGCATGTTCAAGCCTTGGTTCAAGCCTTGTGCGCCACAACCAACGATAACTACTTTTTTACCTTTCAGGTAATCACAGCCATCAGCGAATTCGTTACGCTTCATGAAGCGGCACTTGCCCAACTGCTCAAGCTGCTCGCGCAGAGTCAAAGTATTAAAGTAATTATTAGCCATTGAATAAACTTCCTATTAATTCATTGAAGATAAATTTTTGCACCGCTTAAGTGTGTTGCTGGCGGTGACGACAGAACTACTATACCTCAGTCTTATCATTGCTTAAAATGATATATTCGAAACAGAGTGTTGCACTTTTTGCAACGTGAGGCGTGAGGCGGACAAGATAAGTTCAAACGCCTAAACCTAAAGCGACTCTGCAACGGAAGAACACGGAACCCACAGAAAAATAGTGATCAAATCTGAAATACAGCTAGGTTAAAAATCGCTGAGCTTATAGCTTAGGTTTTATTAATAAGATCCTTTTTCGATTTTATCTTAGCTTGATTGTTCCGTGTTCTTCCGTGGGTTCCGTGGCAGAAATATTTTTATCTTTTATTTTTTAGGAAAGCGCCGTGGACTTTCGCCATTTAGAGCTCTTTGTACATTTAAGCCAGAGTTTGCACTTTGGCCATACCGCTGATGCCATGGCAGTCAGCCCCTCTACCTTGAGCCGTGCCATTCAGCGCCTTGAGCAAGATACCGGCAGTGCGCTATTTATCCGTGATAACCGCACCGTGTCACTCACACCCGCCGGTCACCGCTTACAGCAATTTGCACAGGGCTGGCTCAGTGAGTGGCAACTGCTAAAACAAGAGCTCAAACATGGGGACGATAGCTTGCAAGGTAGACTAAGAGTTTATTGCTCGGTGACTGCCAGCTATTTTTTATTGCCCGGCATCTTAGAGCGCTTTCGCATCCGTTATCCGCGCCTTGAAATTCGCCTTGAAACCGGCGATCCGGCGCTGGCTATCGATAAAATACTGGATGATGAAAGTGAGCTGGCTATCGCCGCACGCCCCGATGCGCTACCAGCCAAGGTGCATTTTATTAACCTGCAAACCGTGCCCATGGTATTTATCGCGCCCACTACTACTGGGCCCATCAGCGAATTGCTGGAGCAAAAGCCACTGGATTGGCGCACCTTACCGGTGATTGTTTCGGAGCAAGGCGTAGCCAGAAAACGCGCCAATCAGTGGTTTAAGAGTAAGGGCATCAACCCCAATATTTATGCGGAAGTCGCCGGTAACGAGGCCATAATCGGTATGGTGGCACTGGGGTTTGGCATCGGTGTGGTGCCCAGAGTGGTTATCGATCACAGCCCCATGGGAGACAAAGTTCGAATTTTATCGGCAAGCCCAGCGCTCAAGTCTATAGAAGTGGGCGTGTGTTTATTGAAGAAACGCCTCGACGACCCGCTGATTCAGGCGTTCCAACAAACGGCATTAGAACCGGTTTAAGTACTGTGATGAGTAAAGGGTGAAGGGTAAAGAGACCGACATAATAGACCAAGTCGTTTTTGGTCGAATAAATTCGACCCTACAAAATACGCGGTCGGTCTTTATCCTCTCCCCTTTACACTTTACGCTTCACATGTTTTCTGCAAAATGACTTTCCAACCTGACGCCGCCGTCTAATTAAGGCTAAAATGCCCTCATAGCCTAAGGAGATCATCATGTTAGACCCTAAAAAATTAGAAGACATCGCCCGCCAGATCCAAAACAACTTGCCCAGCGGCATTAAAAACATGGGCGAAGAAGCAGAAAAACGCATTCGCAGTGTGCTGCAAGCGCAATTGGGCAAACTGGACATGGTGACCCGCGAAGAGTTTGACGTACAAACTAAAGTATTGCTGCGCACCCGTGAGAAACTCAACGACATGGAAGCAAAACTGACGCTGCTGGAGCAGCAATTAACCGCTGGCCAAGCAGTAGATGATAAACAACAAGACTGAATTAGCCTTAGCCGAACAAGTGAGAGCGGCATGTTTGCAAGCTGCCTTGGCAGCTTATGAGGAAGGCGGCATGCTGTGTTTGTGTCAGCAAGGTCGCTTTGAGCTGGCGATGGATGCCATAGCAACGCTCAATTTGGCTGCCATGGTGCAGACCACTGAAAACAAATAAGCCAGTACCGCATTAATCGGTACTGGCTTATTTTTTGCTGCGCTAAGTATTAGCGCTATTTAGCTAAGCCTTAAATAAATTCAAAAGCATCGCCAAACAACTGCTCAGTCACCACGCCTTTTTCTTTAAAGGCTTCACGTGCTACGCCTGCCATTTCAAAGCGACCCGCCACGTAAACATCGTAGTCATGCAAGCTCGGGAAGTCTTCCATAATGGCATCGTGCACTAAGCCGGTGCGTCCTTGCCACTGCTCATCACCGTTTTGAACCACCGGAATGTAGGTGAGCTGTGGATGCGCGGCTACCCAGGCTTTCATTTCTTGATCCGCATATAAATGCTCAGCAAAACGCACACCCCAGTATAAAAATACCGGTTGGCGCAGGCCATCGGCGATCATCTGCTGCAAGATAGAGCGGGTATAGGAAAAGCCCGTGCCACCGGCCATCAAGATCACTGGATGTGTGGACTCGGCACGTAAATGCGCCTTACCGGCCGGCAACTGCACGTCGATTCTGCCTTGGTCTTGCATGCGCTTGAGCACTTGCATGGCATAGGTGTTGTCGGGAGTCGCACCTATGTGCAGCTCCAGCAGACCTTCGTCATTCATGGTATTGGCGATAGAAAACGGACGTTTATCATCCTCTGCCATCACCACCAATAAGTATTGGCCAGGAAGAAAATCCACAGGAACTTCTGGTTTTAAGCGCACATACCACAGGGTATCGGCCATCTCTTCTAGGGCTTCTACACTACATGTTACTTTCTGCATGACTATCCTTTGAGTTCACTCTATTTAATACTGGAATCGAAGATCCCCAGCTCGTCCCATAAGCTATCTACTTTTTGTTTTACTGCCATTGGCATCTCTATTGGCACGCCCCATTCACGGTCGGTTTCACCCGGCCATTTATTGGTAGCGTCCATGCCCATTTTTGAGCCAAGACCGGACACCGGCGAAGCAAAGTCTAAGTAATCGATAGGAGTATGTTCGATCAGAGTGGTATCGCGCGACGGATCCATTCGCGTGGTAATGGCCCAAATCACATCGTTCCAGTCTCTGGCATTAATATCATCGTCACAGACGATAACAAATTTGGTGTACATAAATTGGCGTAAATACGACCACACGCCGAGCATGACACTTTTGGCATGACCCGGATAGCGCTTTTTAATGGTCACCACCGCCATCCGATATGAACAGCCTTCAGGCGGCAAATAGAAGTCGACGATTTCTGGAAACTGCTTTTGCAGGATCGGCACAAACACTTCATTGAGTGCCACGCCCAAAATCGCCGGTTCATCCGGTGGCCGACCCGTATAGGTGGAATGGTAAATAGCATCGTGGCGACGGGTAATGCGCTCCACGGTAAACACCGGAAACTCATCCACTTCGTTGTAATAACCGGTGTGATCGCCATAGGGCCCTTCGGGCGCCATTTCATCGGGATAAATAAAGCCTTCCAAGACGATTTCAGCACTGGCCGGCACTTCTAAATCACTGCCGATGCACTTTACCACTTCGGTACGGCTACCTCGCAAAAGACCCGCAAAGGCATATTCTGACAGCGTATCCGGCACTGGTGTGACGGCACCGAGAATGGTGGCCGGATCCGCGCCTAACGCGACCGCGACCGGATATGGCTGCCCCGGATTGGCTTCTTGCCATTCACGAAAGTCCAGCGCACCGCCGCGATGGCTAAGCCAGCGCATAATAACTTTATTCTTACCTAATAATTGCTGGCGATAAATACCCAGATTTTGTCGTTTTTTATAGGGGCCACGAGTAATGGTTAAACCCCAGGTGATCAAGGGCGCCACATCGCCGGGCCAGCAATGCTGGATCGGTAATTGGGTAAGATCCACTTGATCGCCCTCGAAGATCACTTCTTGGCACGGCGCTTTCTTCAACCGTTTGGTCGGCATATTGAGTACTTGCTTGAAGATGGGCAGCTTTTCCATCAGCTCTTTCAAGCCTTTGGGTGGCTCTGGCTCTTTTAAATACGACAACCAACGGCCTACTTCACGCAAAGCCCCCACATCTTCTTGGCCCATGCCCATGGCAACGCGTTTGGGAGTGCCAAACAAGTTGCCTAATACTGGCATATCGAAGCCTTTGGGATTTTCAAACAACAAAGCCGGACCGCCCGCCTTGAGCGTACGATCACAAATTTCAGTCATTTCCAGATAAGGATCGATTTCCTGCTGGATACGCTTGAGTTCGCCCTGAGCTTCGAGCTGCGCAATAAAGTCGCGCAAGTCCTTATATTTCATAGGTTTATTCCAAGAGCATCGACAAAGGATTAAGATTATACCCGATTCATCTCTACTCTGTCGGCAATAAAAAACCGCGGACAGGCCGCGGTTTTTTTAACAATCAACGCTTATTTTTGCTGGCGTTTCATGGCATCAAAGAATTCATCGTTGGTTTTGGTCATGGCCAACTTATCGATCAAGAACTCGACCGCATCGCTCTCACCCATGGGGTGCACGATTTTGCGCAAGATCCACATCTTCTGCAGCTCATCGGGCGTGGTGAGTAACTCTTCGCGACGGGTGCCTGAGCGCGTAATGTCGATGGCAGGATACACGCGCTTCTCGGCAATTTTGCGCGACAAGTGCAGCTCCATGTTACCGGTACCTTTAAACTCTTCGTAGATAACTTCATCCATCTTAGAGCCGGTATCAACTAACGCGGTCGCAATGATGGTCAGGCTGCCGCCCTCTTCTACATTACGCGCCGCACCAAAGAAACGCTTCGGGCGGTGCAGAGCGTTAGCATCCAAACCACCGGTCAACACCTTGCCAGAAGACGGCACTACCGTGTTGTAAGCGCGCGCCAGACGAGTAATGGAGTCGAGTAAAATCACCACGTCTTTCTTGTGTTCAACCAAGCGCTTGGCTTTTTCGATAACCATATCCGCCACTTGTACGTGACGCTGTGCTGGCTCATCAAAGGTAGAAGCAATCACTTCGCCTTTCACCATGCGTTGCATCTCGGTCACTTCTTCCGGACGCTCATCAATCAATAACACGATCAATACACATTCTGGATGATTGTAAGCGATGCTTTGTGCGATGTTTTGCAGCAGCATGGTTTTACCGGCTTTAGGCGGCGCCACTATTAGGCCACGCTGACCTTTACCGATGGGCGAGGCCAAATCGAGTACGCGAGCGGTAATGTCTTCGGTAGAGCCGTTGCCGCGCTCCATTCTCATGCGTTCGTCCGCATGTAATGGCGTTAAGTTTTCAAACAAGATCTTGTTGCGGGCGTTCTCGGGGCGGTCGTAGTTAACTTCGTTAATTTTTAGCAGCGCGAAATAACGCTCACCTTCTTTAGGTGGTCGTATTTTACCGGCTATGGTGTCGCCAGTGCGCAAGTTGAAACGACGGATCTGACTGGGAGAGACATAGATATCGTCGGGTCCGGCCAAATAAGAAGAGTCGGCACTGCGCAAAAAGCCAAAGCCATCTTGTAATATTTCCAGTACGCCATGACCGAAGATATCCGCGCCACCTTTGGCATGCGCCTTTAGGATTGCGAAAATGATGTCTTGCTTGCGTAAGCGGGCGAGGTTTTCCAAGCCCATGGTCTCGCCAAGCTTTACTAGCTCAGAGACGGGGGTATTCTTGAGTTCAGTCAGATTCATAGTGGTGGGTTTCTATCAACCAGGATATGTAAAATAGTGGAAAAAAGTCTGCTGAGATGAGACTTAAAAATGCAGGGCCGTTAAGTTGGCACAAATGTAGGTTAGCAAACGATCAACAAATTAGCACTAAAAAGACCGGCAGTCTATAAAAACAACAAGGGGTGCTTTGCGCACCCCTTGTTCAATTTCGCTATTACAGGTTAGCGTCTAAGAATTCTTTTAACTGAGACTTAGACAGCGCGCCCACTTTGGTCGCTGCTATTTCGCCGTTTTTAAACAATAACAAAGTAGGAATACCACGAATACCGAACTTAGGCGGCGTATCGGCGTTTTGGTCGATGTTCAATTTGCCGATGGTCACTTTGCCTTCATACTCTTCGGCCACTTCAGCCAAAATTGGGGCGATCATTTTACAAGGACCACACCATTCAGCCCAGAAATCGACTAATACGGGACCACTCGCTTTTAGCACGTCTGCTTCGAAGCTGGCATCGGTCAGCTGCACAATTTTGTCACTCATCTCCAACTCCCGTTAGTTTTTTTTATCACTCAACAGTAAATGTTGAGACTATGTTGAATTTAGTTGGTCTATTCCAAACGATCCTGTTTATTATTGCAAGCCTAACCTGATATTCTGAACGTTATGAGCAAAACACACTTAACTGACGTAAAATTTGCCCAATTGGGTCTACAACCTCAAGTTGTCACCGGATTGGACGCAAAAGGATTTCACAACTGCACGCCGATACAGGCGTTGTCGTTACCCCATTTAATTGCTGGCAAAGATATTGCGGGACAAGCCCAAACGGGCACGGGTAAAACCATTGCCTTTCTCGCCGCCACTTTTAATCACCTCTTAACCACGCCCGCGCCTGAACATCGCCAACTCAACCAGCCTAGGGCCATTATTATGGCGCCGACCCGAGAGCTGGCGGTGCAAATCCATAATGACGCGGACACCCTCAGTGCCAGCACCGGC
This sequence comes from Oceanisphaera profunda, assembly GCF_002157895.1. Taxonomy (GTDB): domain Bacteria; phylum Pseudomonadota; class Gammaproteobacteria; order Enterobacterales; family Aeromonadaceae; genus Oceanimonas; species Oceanimonas profunda. The sequence goes on along the minus strand of NZ_CP021377.1, from coordinate 2,068,255 downwards.
TTAAAATTAGGCTTGGCCTATGGCGGCGAAGGCTATGAAGAACAAACCGAAGTACTTAACGCGGGCGTCGATATTTTAATCGGTACCACGGGTCGTATTATCGACTTCTTGAAGAAACAAGTGATCGACATGGGCGCCATTCAAGTAGTGGTACTCGACGAAGCAGACCGCATGTTTGATTTGGGTTTTATCAAAGATATCCGCTTTTTATTCCGCCGCATGCCGCAGCCGAACCAGCGGGTGAATATGCTGTTTTCGGCCACGCTTTCACTACGAGTGCAAGAGCTGGCCTACGAACATATGAATAGCCCAGAGCAAGTCACTATTGAGCCTGAGCAAAAAACAGGTCTGCACATTAAAGAAGAGCTATTTTATCCCGCCCAAGAAGACAAGCTATTACTGCTGCTGACCTTGGTGGAAAGCGAATGGCCAGAGAAAGCCATCGTGTTTGCTAACACCAAACATAGCTGTGAAAAAGTCCATGGCTGGTTAGCAGCAGACGGTCACAGAGTCGGTTTATTAACTGGGGACGTACCACAAAGAAAGCGCACCGCCATTTTAGAAGACTTCACCAGTGGTGCTCTGGATATTCTAGTGGCCACCGATGTGGCAGCGCGCGGCTTGCATATTCCCAATGTCAGCCATGTCTTTAACTACGACTTGCCCGATGACGCAGAAGACTATGTGCATCGCATTGGTCGTACCGGTCGAGCCGGTGCCAGTGGTTGCTCTATCAGCTTTGCCTGTGAAGAATATGTGTTTAATTTACCGGCCATAGAAACCTATATAGAGCACAGTATTCCGGTCACGGATTACGATAAAGCAGCCTTGCTTGATGATGTGACGCCGCCCGAGCGTATTCATCATCATAGGGCGCACTCAACTCGCAAACCCCACGACGGTCAACGCCGCCCCAGTACGCCATATCGTCGTCGTAGCTAACCAGGAGTAATGGTGTGAGCACTGGTGTGACTAATGCTGTAAAGAATAACGCTCTATACGCCGCCATCGATTTAGGCTCAAACAGCTTTCATATGCTGGTGGTGCATGAGGTGGCAGGAGCCAGCCGTACCTTGGCTAAAATTAAGCGCAAGGTACGCTTGGCTGCCGGCTTACAAGAAGACGGTAATCTCGATGATGCCGCCATGCAAAGAGGCTGGGATTGTTTGCAGTTATTCGCCGAACAACTGCAAGATATTCCTGCCAACCATATTCGTATTGTTGGCACTGCAACCTTGCGCATCGCCCGCAATATCAATGTTTTCTTAGAGCAAGCCCAAGTCATATTGGGCCATCCGATCCGCGTTATTTCCGGCGAAGAAGAGGCGGCACTCATTTATGAAGGTGTGGCTTGGACCTCGTCGGGCACCGGCCGCCGCCTCGCCATCGATATTGGCGGCGCCAGTACCGAGTTAGTGATCGGTGAAGCCACCTCGGCATTGCTGCTGAACAGCTTAGATATGGGCTGTGTCACTTGGCTAAGACGCTACTTTGCCGATGGCTTACTATCACAAAGCAACTTTGAACGGGCCATAGCGGCGGCACGCCAAGTGCTGACACCTGTGGCTGGTGCTTATCTCAAACTTGGCTGGCAAGGCTGCATTGGCGCTTCTGGCACCATACAAGCCATTCAAGAAATTATGATCAGCCAAGGTGCTGACGAGCGTATTACCTTAGCTAAGTTACAAGCACTTAAACAAGATGCTATCGCTTGCCAGCGGCTAGATACGCTAAACCTGCCCGGCCTACAGGCCGACCGCGTCAGCGTGTTCCCTTCTGGTTTAGCCATCCTGATTGCCTTGTTTGATATGTTGGCCATCGACGACATGGTGCTGGCCGGTGGCGCACTGCGCGAGGGCTTGATGTACGGCATGTTAGGCCAACGCCAAGACTGCGATGCTCGTGAGCGCAGCGCGGATAGCCTGATCAGTCGTTATCAGCTGGATCGCACCCAAGCCGAGCGGGTGCGCAACACCGCACTCAATGCCTTGAGTCAGCTTATTAATCAACAAAAAGCCGTGCAAAAAAAAGCAGAACTGCGGACAGTCGACCAGACGCTAGAGCTAGAATTAGAACTAGACAGCGCCATGTTAGGCTGGGCGGCACTCTTGTATGAGCTGGGTTTGTGCATCGAATATAAGCGCGCTCCTGAGCACGCGGCTTATATTATTAGTCACATCGACCTGCCAGGTTTTACCGCCGCACAAAAGCAGCTATTAGCGGCCTTATTGCTTAATCAGCGCGATGATTTTCAGCTAGCAGCGCTCGAGCTGCAAAGCGCCATCGACACCGAGCAGGCTATCTTACTGGCTCGTTTGCTACGCATCAGTATTATTCTCTGCCTGCGCCGCACTCGCGGTACCGTGCCGGAGTTTCAGATTAGTGCGCAAGGTTCACAGCTCACGCTGACGCTACCGGCCAACTGGAGCCAAACCCACCATCTGCGCGCCAGTGAACTGCAGCAAGAGGCACAGCGCCAAACCGAGTTGGGTTGGCCGTTGGTGATTGAAGAGATGGCGAAGAGTGAAGGGGCAAAACTGAACTTAAGAGACTAAAGACTTTCTCGCCACGGAATACACGGAAGAACACGGACAAAACACTAGGGAACAAGACGGTTCTATTGGATAGACCTTAGAAAAAGTATCTGTTTCGCTCTTGTTCTTTTGCTCTACTTCCGTGGCTTTCCGTGTATTCCGTGGCAAAAATGGTTTTGTTTTGAAAAAAGGCGCCTTGCGGCGCCTTTATCGTTTCAAACATGCAGATTAATTATTCTTTATCAGCAGGCTTTTTATCTGCGTATTTAGCCAGCTGCTCTTCTTTAAGCCAGGTGGCGACGCGCTTAGCGAAGTAAGTGAGAATACCGTCGGCACCGGCACGCTTAAAGCACATCAACGATTCCAGTACGGTTTCACGCTCTTTCAACCAGCCGTTTTGAATAGCCGCCATGTGCATGGCGTATTCGCCACTCACCTGATAAGCAAAAGTCGGCACACCAAACTGGTCTTTTACGCGGCGTACCACATCTAAATACGGCATGCCGGGTTTGACCATTACGCTATCCGCACCTTCTTCGATATCGAAGGCCACTTCTTGTAATGCTTCGTCACTGTTGGCCGGATCCATTTGATAGGTCGACTTATTCGCACCTTTCAAATTCGCCGCCGAGCCGACCGCGTCCCTAAATGGGCCGTAATAGTTAGAGGCATATTTAGCAGAATAAGCCATGATCTGGGTGTTAATAAAACCCGCGGCTTCTAACGCTTGTCGAATAGCACCGATACGGCCATCCATCATGTCAGAGGGGGCCACAATATCAGCACCGGCCTCCGCTTGGCTTAACGCCTGCTTCACCAATACCTCGGTGGTGATATCGTTCAGCACATACGCGTTGTCATCCAAGATGCCGTCTTGGCCATGTACCGTAAACGGATCTAAGGCCACGTCTGTCATTACACCAAGCGTGGGATAGGCGGCTTTGAGGGCACGCACGGCTTCTTGAGCCAAGCCTTGAGGATTGTAAGCTTCTTCTGCCATTAAGGTTTTCTGGCTGGCATCCACTACCGGGAATAAGGCAATCAAAGGTACGCCTAACTTCACCAATTCACCGGCTTCAATGAGCAGTAAATCAATCGATAAGCGATCAATGCCTGGCATTGACTCCACCGCTTCGCGACGGCCTACGCCCGGCAATACAAATACCGGATAAATCAGGTCATCCACGGTCAGGGTGTTTTCGCGCACCAAGCGACGGCTAAAGTCTTGATTACGGGTGCGACGTAAACGACGGGATTGAAAATTACCAAATATCTGTTGAGTCATGACTGCTCCTAGCAAAGAACTAAATACGGAAAAAGGCACGACTGGTCGCCGAAGTCTCGGCAATCAGCTGGTCGGGATTTTCGCCCCGACAGGCGGCAATACGGTGGGCGATGTGACCAAGATATGCCGGCTCATTGCGTCGGCTCTTCGGCTTCACCGTTAAATCTCGCGGTAACAGATAAGGGCTATCTGTTTCTATCATCAAGCGATTGGCTGGAATTAACGACACTAGCTGTTGCAACTCTTGGCCCCGGCGCTCATCGCAAATCCAGCCGGTGATGCCGATGTGTAAATTGAGTGCGAGGCAATCTTTAAGCTCATCTTCACTACCGGTAAAACAATGCAGCACCGCCGCTGGCAACTTTTCACGCCACGGAGTTAAGATATCCATAAAACGCTGATGGGCATCGCGACAGTGCATAAAGACTGGCAATTGTAGCTCGGCGGCTAAGGCCAATTGCGCCTCAAATACGGCTTCTTGCTGAGGGCGTGGTGAAAAATCGCGGTTAAAATCTAAGCCACACTCACCGATGGCAACCACTTCTGTACGTAGAGCCAAGGCGCGTAACGCACTCAGGCTCTGTGCGTTAAAGCTTTTGGCATCGTGGGGATGAATACCGGCAGTGGCATAACAAAAGCCGGGCTGACTGGCTGCATAGTCGGCGGCGACCTGGCTAGCGGCCAAGTTAGTGCCGGTTAGGATCAGCGCCGACACGTCCGCCGTTTTAGCTCGCGCTATTACTTGGTCTCGGTCTTCATCAAACTGACGGTCGGTTAAGTTAACGCCAATATCAATCATGAAGCTGAGTCCTGCTCTTCTTCATCTTCCGGACGGCGCACGTAGAAGCGCGCGAAAAATACGCCCACTTCAAACAGCAACCACATCGGAATTGCCAACAGAGTTTGCGAAATCACATCCGGAGGTGTGAGCAGCATACCCACCAAAAATACGATCACAATCACATAAGGGCGTTTCTTGGCCAGCTCTTTAGGGGTCATCATCCCAGTCCAGCAGATCACGATAGTGGCTATCGGGATTTCAAAGGCGATACCAAAGGCGATAAACAATCCCAGTACAAAGTCCAAATAACTGGCGATGTCGGTCGCTATGGTCACGCCTTCTGGCGCCATCTTGGTAAAGAAGCCAAAAGCTAATGGAAACACCACAAAGTAGGCAAAGGCCGCGCCCGCATAAAAAAGCAAGGCACTGGAGAACACTAACGGCGTAATCAGGCGCTTTTCATGTTTATACAGCCCAGGCGCGATAAACGCCCACACTTGATATAACACATAAGGAATGGCGAGAAAGAAGGACACGATAAGGGTGAGCTTCATCGGCGTTAAAAACGGCGTCGCCACCCCAGTGGCTATCATGGTGCCGCCCTCGGGTAATTGACGCAGCAAGGGCTCGGCTAAGATGGTGTAAATATCGTTAGCGAAATACACCAAAGCCAAAAACACCAGCAACACAGCGGCGAAGGCGCGCAAAATCCGTCCTCTCAGCTCCACTAAATGGCTGAACAAGGGCTGATGTATCTGATTCATTTAAGATTTATCCTGCGAAGCCGGAGGTGATAAAGCTGAGTCGTCTGGTACTTGCTGCGGCTCTTGAACTTGTTTTTGAATTTGCTCTTGTTGGTTTAGCTCTGGTTCTGACTTTTGCTCTTGAACAACGCTGGCCGCTGGTTGGTCTGCTTTAGGCAGTGCCTTCTTTTCGTAAGGGCGCGTAACAGACGCGGCGGCTTCTCTGAGCTGATCAACGGACTCTTTCAGCTCAGGGCTTAAATGCTTAATGTCGAGCTGCTCGGCTTTTTTCAGATCCCGATGCAGCTCTTCCATACGCAACTCTTGGCTTAGCTCTGTCTTCACCGCATTGGCGGTATCGCGCACCGTTTTAAACAAGCGTGACACGGTTCTGATAGCCACCGGCAATCGCTCGGGGCCCAGCACCAAGAGTCCAACCACGGCGATCACTACCAGCTCCCAGAAACCAATATCAAACATGCTTATACTCGATCATTATCTTTGGTTTTCTCGTGGTCTTTTGGCGTCAGCGGTTCTGCTTGGTCTTTTTTATCAAACAGCGCTTCTTGCTCAAAGTCCGCATCTTGTTGGTCTTTAGCCGCGTTTTTTTCATCGTCGCTCATGGCATTTTTAAAGCCTTTGACCGCCGAGCCTAAATCGCCGCCTAAACCGCGTAATTTCTTAGTGCCAAACAACAGCACCACGATTAACACTACGATAAGTAACTGCCATACACTGATACCCGCCATAACTCACTTCCTATCTAAAATAAAACCACATCATAACCGAGCTTGATGACAATACCTTGATGCTCGATCACATTAGCGTGCTATTTTCCGCCAACCCAGTAGCCAAACCACTAAAGTCAGCACCAAACCCAACATTGCCCACTGATTTTTGTCCATGGCTAACAACAAAGTACTGGCCAGCAAGGTAGTTGCCCCCATGGCGAGCAAGAAGCGCCCTTTACTCTGCGCTTTATCATGCACGGCAAACTGGTTATACAAACCTTGTACTTGATGCTGCTGCAGCTTGGCTTGACGAAGTGCGTCATAAATCAGCTCCGGCAACTCGGGCAATTTTTCGGCCCAAAAAGGCGCCTTTTCTTTGACAGCATTAATCACCGCTTTATAGCCTACTTGTTGCTGCATCCACTCTTCTAGGAAGGGTTTTGCCGTCTTCCATAAATCTAGTTGTGGATATAACTGTCGCCCTACGCCCTCTACATATAACAGGGTTTTCTGTAACAGCACCAGCTGTGGCTGCACCGCCATATTAAAACGACGAGCGGTATTAAACAGATTTAACAGCACATGACCAAAAGAGATCTCAGACAGCGGCTTCTCAAATATGGGCTCCAACACGGTGCGGATCGCCGACTCAAATTCTTCTATTTTAGTATCCGCCGGCACCCAGCCCGACTCCACATGTAACTCAGCCACTTTGCGATAATCGCGATTAAAGAACGCCAGAAAATTATCGGCTAAATAGCGTTTGTCGTCTTTATTAAGGGTGCCGACGATACCGCAATCGATGCCAATCCACTGGGGATCCTGCGGATGTTCATAAGAGACAAAAATATTGCCAGGATGCATATCCGCATGAAAGAAGCTGTCACGAAATACTTGGGTGAAAAACACCTCTACCCCGCGCTCTGCCAACAGCTTCATATTGGTGCCGTTCGCTTTCAATGCCGCTATATCTGACACTGGAATACCGTAAATTCGCTCCATCACCAGCACATTTTCACGGCCATAGTCAGAATAAATTTCTGGCACATAGAGCGTGCCTGAGCCTTCGAAGTTACGCCGCAATTGAATGGCATTGGCCGCTTCGCGCAATAGATTAAGCTCATCGAATAACGTCTTACGGTATTCCTCCACCACGGCTACAGGTTGCAGGCGCTGAGTTCGCTCCGGTGCAAAACGTGCCACTAGGCTGGCCAAGGTATGCATCAAGCTCACATCGGCTGCAATGGTTTTTTCTATATCCGGTCGTATCACCTTGATCACAACTTCTTGACCGGTTTTCAAACGGGCCGTGTGTACCTGAGCGATAGACGCCGACGCTAGCGGCATTACGGCGAAGCCATCAAACAGCTCGCCTATCGGCGCGCCAAGGCTATGTTCAATCAGTTGCTGCGCCAACACCCCATCAAAGGGCGGCACTCGGTCTTGCAATAATGCCAGCTCTTCGGCGATATCTGGCGGTAATAGATCGCGGCGCGTCGACAACATCTGACCGAACTTGATAAAAACCGGCCCCAGCTGCTCAAACGCTAAGCGAATACGCTGCCCGCGAGACAGATCCGGATGACGATTCTTTAGCCAAAATATACTTTTTCTCGCCATGCGTGCCGGCCAAATTTGTAACCGCACTGGGATCAATTCATCCAGCCCGTATTCGAGCAGCGTTTTGCCTATCTGATAGAGTCGTACTAGTTCACGGAGCTTTTTCATGAATGCCTAATATTATCCGTTAAGGTCGCCAGTCGCATTGCTAGCTTCAAGCTCTGCTGGTGTAGCTCACTCACTTGGTCACTAAAATCCGCTAACTCCAGCGGCCCTACGGCCAAGCGGGCTTCTTCCCGCACATAATCACCCACATGTGCACCCAGTGCTTGCCCTCTCACCTGCAATGAACGCGTGAGCTCACGGGAGTGTCGCACAGCCAAATGGGCTAAGGCATCACCCGCGTAAGGAGCCAGCCAAGCTTCGATATCAAAATTCGGCGTTTTAAGCAGCGCAGAAAAATCTTGCCAATAACTAGGGTCGCCCTGCAAATCAATACGGCCATCGCGGATATATTGCATCAGCAAGCCTTTGTCTTTTAGTAAGCCTAAGGCATTGAGCGATAGACTCAGATGACTGTCGACCGAGCCTTCAAACTGTCGCAACACCACCAGCTTATCATCACAAAACAACAGGTACAGACTCATTACATCAGTAATAGTCAGCTGCAGGGTTTTTCCTTGTAATGGCGCCGCTTTCTTGATGCCCTCAGCATCATTGAGCAATAGACGATTAAAGGCCGTTTCTAATGCACCATTCAATAAAGGAAGTAACAAAGAACGCATCAGAATTTAAACCCGCGATGCAGCGCTACTATGCCGTCGGTAAGATTGAAGTACTCAACCTGCTCAAGGCCCGCTTGCTCCATCATACCTTTAAGGGTTTCTTGGTCGGGGTGCATACGAATAGACTCAGCTAAGTATTTATAGCTGTCCCCGTCTTGGGCCACGAGACTGCCGACTTTCGGTAAAATATTAAAAGAGTAGAAGTCATAAAGCTTATTCATGATTTCATGCTGCGGTTTAGAAAACTCCAATACCAACAAACGGCCACCGGGCTTTAACACCCGCTGCATAGAAGCAAGTGCCTTATCTTTATCGGTCACGTTGCGCAGACCAAAGGCGATGGTAATTAAGTCGAAATGATTATCCGGAAACGGCAGTGCCTCGGCGTTGGCTTGCACATAAGAGATGTTGTTACCCAAGCCTTTATTTCTGAGCTTATCGCGGCCCACTTTAAGCATGGAGTCATTGATATCCGCCAATACCACCTGGCCGGTTTCGCCGACAATGCGCGAAAACTTCGCGGTCAGATCGCCAGTACCACCGGCTAAGTCCAACACCTTTTGTCCTTTGCGCACCCCAGAACAATCTATAGTAAAACGCTTCCATAGCCGATGAATACCGAAGGACATCAAATCGTTCATGATGTCGTATTTAGCCGCCACCGAATGAAAGACACTGGCCACCATCTGCTCTTTTTCGTTAGCTTCTACCGTTTTGTAGCCGAAGTGAGTCGTCGACTTGTCTTGTTCTGACATGCTGGAGGCACCTATAAAATCAAAGTATGTGAGTGTACTGCAAATACGCGGTCTAGACTAACGCGCAGCCAACAGGCTAGAGGTTAGTTGCATGCCACAGTAGGTCAACATAATACAACAAACCACATTGAGGCACACATTCAACATTGCTTTAAGCCATTGACCCTGTTCAATTAATAATAAGCTATCGAGGGAGAAAGAAGAAAAAGTGGTGAGTGCGCCCAATAATCCCACCATCACGAACGGCCGCCAGCCATGCGCACTCAATACCTGCTGTTGCACCAAAACAAATACGCAGCCCATGATCAGCGAGCCCAGCATATTCACCGTTAGGGTACCGTAGGGAAACGAACGTCCCACAGCACGCGTCATAAGATCGGTAATGCCAAAGCGTAATATGGCACCCAGCGCGCCGCCAAGCGCGATAAATAACAAGGTTTTCATGTGTAAGCCAAGCGATTAACAACGTAAAGAGCAGGGATTCAGCTTACGCCTAGCATCGGCAAAAGCCTATCGGAAAGTAATCAGGATGGGGAATACAGCTAGCCGCAGGGGTTCGTTAGCAGGGCCAAGACCCTGCTAACGGCAAGCTAGTTAGGCTAAACGTTCACGCTTGGCTTTTACCGACTCACCTGCCACACCAAAGTCTTGGGCGGCAATATCTTGCAGCAGAATACGCACAGTTTCTGGCTTCACATCCAGCGCCTTCACGCAGGCATCGGTCACTTCTTTGATCAGCGCTTCTTTCTGTTCATTGCTACGGCCCGCTATTAAGGCAATATTTAAAATCGGCATGAAAATTTCCTTTACGTCTTTGAGTATTAACTTGACTGGCCATTACAGTAAAAAAGGCCCGCTTAGTCAAATCTATCAAGCACAACGCCCGCTGAAAAATATAATCACAGTCCCAACACAGTACCAGTCGAACAAAGAGGGAGCTCAATGCTAAATTGCAAACGAAAAAAGCCCGACTCTTTCGAATCGGGCTTTTTGAATTGGTTGCCTGGCGGTGACCTACTTTCACATGGCAGCTGCCACACTATCATCGGCGCGGCTGCGTTTCACTACTGAGTTCGGCATGGGATCAGGTGGTTCCACAGCGCTATGGCCGCCAGGCATAAATTGTAATCTGGAAAGCTGGTTTGTAGTTGTCGTACTGTTTAAGCACGCTAACTTGAATAATTTGTTTGTTCTCGACCGCAAGGTCTCACACTTCTTGGGTGTTGTATGGTTAAGCCGCACGGGTAATTAGTATTGGTTAGCTCAATGCATCGCTGCACTTACACACCCAACCTATCAACGTTGTAGTCTCCAACGGCCCTTTAGAGGGCGTAAAGCCCTAGGGATGACTCATCTTGAGGCTCGCTTCCCGCTTAGATGCTTTCAGCGGTTATCGATTCCGAACGTAGCTACCGGGCAATGCATCTGGCGATACAACCCGAACACCAGGGGTTCGTCCACTCCGGTCCTCTCGTACTAGGAGCAGCTCCTCTCAATCATCCAACGCCCACGGCAGATAGGGACCGAACTGTCTCACGACGTTCTGAACCCAGCTCGCGTACCACTTTAAATGGCGAACAGCCATACCCTTGGGACCGACTTCAGCCCCAGGATGTGATGAGCCGACATCGAGGTGCCAAACACCGCCGTCGATATGAACTCTTGGGCGGTATCAGCCTGTTATCCCCGGAGTACCTTTTATCCGTTGAGCGATGGCCCTTCCATACAGAACCACCGGATCACTATGACCTACTTTCGTATCTGCTCGACCTGTCCGTCTCGCAGTTAAGCTGGCTTATGCCATTGCACTAACCGTACGATGTCCGACCGTACTTAGCCAACCTTCGTGCTCCTCCGTTACTCTTTAGGAGGAGACCGCCCCAGTCAAACTACCCACCAGGCACTGTCCGCAACCCCGATAAGGGGCCTACGTTAGAACATCAGACATACAAGGGTGGTATTTCAAGGATGGCTCCACGACAACTGGCGTCATCGTTTCACAGCCTCCCACCTATCCTACACATGTAGGGCCAATGTTCAGTGCCAAGCTATAGTAAAGGTTCACGGGGTCTTTCCGTCTAGCCGCGGGTATACGGCATCTTCACCGCAAATTCAATTTCACTGAGTCTCGGGTGGAGACAGCGTGGCCATGATTACACCATTCGTGCAGGTCGGAACTTACCCGACAAGGAATTTCGCTACCTTAGGACCGTTATAGTTACGGCCGCCGTTTACTGGGGCTTCAATCAAGAGCTTCACCCGAAGGCTAACCCCATCATTTAACCTTCCAGCACCGGGCAGGTGTCACACCGTATACGTCCTCTTGCGAGTTTGCACAGTGCTGTGTTTTTGATAAACAGTTCCAGCCACCTGGTCACTGCGGCTGAGTCACGCTCCATCCGCAAGGGATTTCACATGCCTCAGCGTACCTTCTCCCGAAGTTACGGTACTATTTTGCCTAGTTCCTTCACCCGAGTTCTCTCAAGCGCCTTAGTATTCTCTACCCGACCACCTGTGTCGGTTTGGGGTACGATTCACGTGTACCTGAAGCTTAGAGGCTTTTCCTGGAAGCGGGGCATCAGTGACTTCACCGCCGTAGCGATTTCGTCTCAGGCCTCAGCATTGTGCGTCCGGATTTACCTAAACACACTGCCTACACCCTTTCACCAGGACAACCAACGCCTGGCCCACTTAGCCTTCTCCGTCCCCCCATCGCAGTACACGTCAGTACGGGAATATTAACCCGTTTCCCATCGACTACGCCTTTCGGCCTCGCCTTAGGGGTCGACTCACCCTGCCCCGATTAACGTTGGACAGGAACCCTTGGTCTTTTGGCGTGGAGGTTTTTCACCCCCATTATCGTTACTCATGTCAGCATTCGCACTTCTGATATCTCCAGCATGCTTCACAACACACCTTCGCAGACTTACAGAACGCTCCCCTACCACGCACTCAATAAAGAGTGCATCCGCGGCTTCGGTGCATAGTTTAGCCCCGTTACATCTTCCGCGCAGGCCGACTCGACCAGTGAGCTATTACGCTTTCTTTAAATGATGGCTGCTTCTAAGCCAACATCCTGGCTGTCTGAGCCTTCCCACTTCGTTTCCCACTTAACTATGACTTTGGGACCTTAGCCGGCGGTCTGGGTTGTTTCCCTCTTCACGATGGACGTTAGCACCCACCGTGTGTCTCCCGGATAGTACTTTGCGGTATTCGGAGTTTGCATAGGGTTGGTAAGTCGGGATGACCCCCTAGCCTAAACAGTGCTCTACCCCCGCAAGTATTCGTCCGAGGCTCTACCTAAATAGATTTCGGGGAGAACCAGCTATCTCCCGGTTTGATTGGCCTTTCACCCCCAACCACAAGTCATCCCCTAATTTTGCAACATTAGTGGGTTCGGTCCTCCAGTTGATGTTACTCAACCTTCAACCTGCTCATGGCTAGATCACCGGGTTTCGGGTCTAATCCTAGCAACTATTCGCCCAGTTAAGACTCGGTTTCCCTACGGCTCCCCTATACGGTTAACCTTGCTACTAAAATTAAGTCGCTGACCCATTATACAAAAGGTACGCAGTCACCCAACAAGTGGGCTTCCACTGCTTGTACGTACACGGTTTCAGGTTCTATTTCACTCCCCTCACAGGGGTTCTTTTCGCCTTTCCCTCACGGTACTGGTTCACTATCGGTCAGTCAGGAGTATTTAGCCTTGGAGGATGGTCCCCCATATTCAAACAGGATATCACGTGTCCCGTCCTACTCGATTTCACTGTAAATGACGTTTGGTGTACGGGGCTATCACCCACTACGGCTGGTCTTTCCAGGACCATTCCACTACATCATAAACAGCTTAAGGGCTGGTCCCCGTTCGCTCGCCGCTACTAGGGGAATCTCGGTTGATTTCTTTTCCTCGAGGTACTTAGATGTTTCAGTTCCCTCGGTTCGCCTCGTAACGCTATGTATTCACGTTACGATACTCTACTAAGTAGAGTGGGTTTCCCCATTCGGATATTACGGACTCAAGCGCTTCTTACCAGCTCATCCGTACTTAACGCAGGTTAGCACGTCCTTCATCGCCTCTGACTGCCAAGGCATCCACCGTGTACGCTTAGTCACTTAACCATACAACCCCAAGAAGTGTGTTTTATGCGGCTTTAGCTTAGCGATTTCTTCGTTATAACGTTCACTCCTTCAATCACATAAAAAACTATGCTCATAAAGTCGTTCACGTTATGCCTTGAACTCGCGTTGCTAACGCTCGTCTAAATATATTGCTATATAAAGACTGCATAAAAACAATTCTCTAAGCGGGGTTGTGCGCATCAGTGACTGATGCTTACAACTATATTTCGCCAAGAATTTCTAAGACACTTGCGTATCAAGAACTACAAATTATTTCTATCAGCTTTCCAGATTGTTAAAGAACAGAGTAGTTAAACCCTAAGCGTTAGACTTTAAAAGAAGTTAATCTTTTACAGCGTAATGCTTAGTGTTTGAGCGGCTTTAATGGCGTCCCCAAGGGGATTCGAACCCCTGTTACCGCCGTGAAAGGGCGGTGTCCTAGGCCTCTAGACGATGGGGACTAAAAATCTGTTTGTTGAAGCAAGCTTCAACGATTTTTAGTAAAGGTGAGCGGTGAGCTCCGCGAACCCGATCGACAAGAACAATGATGTCCCTGAGCACCGGCTCGGCACACTTAATCCACAGAAGATGTTCTCTCTGATAGGTATAAGTATGAAACCTTTCCCAAATCGCACATTTACTGATGAAGGCCTGTTTACATGGCGGACTATAGGCAAATCCGCCGCCACGCCTTCATCAAAAGCGCTCTACTCATATATCAAGCAAACTGTGTGAACACTCAACAGCCGTTAAGTTAAGGTAAGGAGGTGATCCAACCCCAGGTTCCCCTAGGGTTACCTTGTTACGACTTCACCCCAGTCGTGAATCACAAAGTGGTAAGCGCCCTCCCGAAGGTTAAGCTACCTACTTCTTTTGCAACCCACTCCCATGGTGTGACGGGCGGTGTGTACAAGGCCCGGGAACGTATTCACCGTGGCATTCTGATCCACGATTACTAGCGATTCCTACTTCATGGAGTCGAGTTGCAGACTCCAATCCGGACTACGACGCGCTTTCTGGGATCCGCTCACCATCGCTGGTTGGCTTCCCTCTGTACGCGCCATTGTAGCACGTGTGTAGCCCTACCCGTAAGGGCCATGATGACTTGACGTCGTCCCCACCTTCCTCCGGTTTATCACCGGCAGTCTCCCTTGAGTTCCCGCCATTACGCGCTGGCAACAAAGGATAAGGGTTGCGCTCGTTGCGGGACTTAACCCAACATCTCACGACACGAGCTGACGACAGCCATGCAGCACCTGTATCAGCGTTCCCGAAGGCACCAATCCATCTCTGGAAAGTTCGCTGTATGTCAAGGGTAGGTAAGGTTCTTCGCGTTGCATCGAATTAAACCACATGCTCCACCGCTTGTGCGGGCCCCCGTCAATTCATTTGAGTTTTAACCTTGCGGCCGTACTCCCCAGGCGGTCAACTTAATGCGTTAGCTCCGAAACCCACGTCACAAGGACACAGACTTCAAGTTGACATCGTTTACAGCGTGGACTACCAGGGTATCTAATCCTGTTTGCTCCCCACGCTTTCGCACATGAGCGTCAGTCTTTGTCCAGGGGGCCGCCTTCGCCACTGGTATTCCTTCCAATCTCTACGCATTTCACCGCTACACTGGAAATTCTACCCCCCTCTACAAGACTCTAGTTTGCCAGTTCCAAATGCAGTTCCCGAGTTGAGCTCGGGGCTTTCACATCTGGCTTAACAAACCGCCTGCGTGCGCTTTACGCCCAGTTATTCCGATTAACGCTTGCACCCCTCGTATTACCGCGGCTGCTGGCACGAAGTTAGCCGGTGCTTCTTCTGTGGTTAACGTCACAGTGTAAACGTATTAAGCTCACACCTTTCCTCACCACTGAAAGTGCTTTACAACCCGAAGGCCTTCTTCACACACGCGGCATGGCTGCATCAGGGTTTCCCCCATTGTGCAATATTCCCCACTGCTGCCTCCCGTAGGAGTCTGGGCCGTGTCTCAGTCCCAGTGTGACTGGTCATCCTCTCAGACCAGTTAGAGATCGTCGCCTTGGTGAGCCATTACCTCACCAACAAGCTAATCTCACTTGGGTTCATCCAATCGCGAAAGGCCCGAAGGTCCCCTCCTTTCCCCCGTAGGGCGTATGCGGTATTAGCCATCGTTTCCAATGGTTATCCCCCACGACTGGGCAGATCCCCAAGCATTACTCACCCGTCCGCCGCTCGTCAGCAAAGTAGCAAGCTACTCTCTGTTACCGCTCGACTTGCATGTGTTAGGCCTGCCGCCAGCGTTCAATCTGAGCCATGATCAAACTCTTCAATTAAAGACTTGATGCTCAATGAATTACTGATATATCTATTACTAGGTACACTTTACAAGACATTGAAAAACAATATTATTTTGTTCTCAACGTGCTGCTAAGTGCCCACACAGTTTGCTTGATAAATTGTTAAAGAGCGTTGACCGTATCTCAGGTCGGGATGCGTATTCTACGCATTCCTTTTAATTCGTCAAGTGTTTGTTTGAACTATCTTTCCGTTCCCTGCAAACCCTTGTGACCGTGAGCGCCTTGCCCCGTGTCAGTGGAGGCGAGTATAGAGATCTGAGCTTTTAGCGCAAGGGCTTTTACTCGATAAATGACACTTTAATGACTGACTGCTCAAACACCCAGCAAGCGCACAAGATACCCACAGAGTTATGCACATTAAGCCGGTGTGGTGTGAAGTGTAAGGGGTGAGGCGGAGACATAAACCAAGTACTGAGCGCCCTGCTTCTTAGCAATATTGAATGTTTAATTTAGAATTCATATTAAAAGCCAAGAAAAAGTCGCACTGCTGGTTAGCTTTGTGCCTTAATCGCAGCTTCTTCACTATTTATGGCTCTCGTCGTTTCAGCTGCCACTTACATATATATAGGTAAGTAATAGGTAGATAGTTGTAGTCGGGACTATCAGCGTTCAGCTCGCGATAAACAGTGGCGCCGGCCGAGCTATATCAGAGGAAGATTGTCAGGCTGAAGACTTAGCGTCTGTTTTGTTGTTCGTCTGGTTCTGCTGCTCTTCTTATACCTGAAGTGGATCTAGGATTAGCTTTAATAGTTAGGTGCTAGATACAGGATTGAGTAGGTATAAGAGGCGAAATCAATTTTTTGCGCGAGCGGAGGTGGTTAAGGTAGAAGATTTTTGTGCTGAGCTAGGCGTAAAGGCGTGGTGTTGCGAGGTGTGTTCTTAGAGTGAATGGCACATGACTTAAAGCTGCGTCTTATAATAGAAAGGAATTACTGGGGAGCAGACAAGAAAAAGCCGGGCGAGCCCGGCTTTTGATTCTTACTCTTCAGTAGCGTCTACTACTGATGCATTGATATCACGACCTACCAGCTCAATATAAGCCATAGGTGCGTTATCGCCTGCACGGAAACCACACTTCAGGATGCGGGTGTATCCACCCGGACGCTCCTGGTAGCGAGGTCCCAAATCGTTGAACAAAATACCCACTACTTCGCTGTCGCGAGTACGGGCAAATGCCAAACGACGGTTAGCTACTGTGTCGACTTTAGCCAATGTGATCAAAGGCTCTACAACACGACGTAGCTCTTTTGCCTTGGGCAGTGTCGTTTTAATAACGGCATGACGAACCAAGGAGCTAGCCATGTTGCGGAACATAGCCTGACGGTGGCTGCTGTTCCGGTTAAGTTGACGACCACTCTTACGATGGCGCATGAACTAATCCTTCCTAACTAAATCTGTAAAACCGTGACCCGGTTTATTCGTCAGCGATGCTAGCTGGCGGCCAATTCTCGAGGCGCATGCCCAGAGACAAGCCGCGTGACGCTAACACGTCTTTAATCTCAGTAAGAGATTTCTTACCTAAGTTAGGAGTCTTTAACAACTCAACTTCGGTACGCTGTACCAGATCACCAATGTAGTGGATCGCTTCAGCCTTCAGACAGTTCGCAGAGCGAACTGTCAGCTCTAGATCGTCGACAGGACGCAGCAGTATCGGATCGAACTCAGGCTTGTCTTCTTTCTCTTCTGGTTCGCTAACATCACGAAGATCTACGAAGGCTTCCAGTTGTTCAGCCATAATAGTGGCTGCACGACGGATAGCTTCTTCTGGATCTAAGGTGCCGTTAGTTTCCATGTCGATAACCAGCTTATCTAAATCGGTACGCTGTTCAACACGGGCCGCCTCAACATTATAGGCGATTCGAACCACCGGGCTATAAGCCGCATCCAGCAATAAACGACCAATTGGACGCTCATCGTCTTCAGTGTGCGCACGGGCAGAAGCAGGTACATAGCCTCGGCCGCGTTGCACTCTTAAACGCATGCTGATTTCGGCATCATTGCCTGTCAGATGACAGATAACGTGCTCTGGGTTAACAATCTCAACGTCATCACCGTGGGTGATGTCGCCTGCAGTTACGGGACCTGCACCAGTTTTGGTCAAAGTAAGGGTGACTTCGTCCTTGCCTTCCAGCTTCACAGCAACTTCTTTCAAGTTAAGCAAGATTTCCAGGACATCTTCCTGAATACCTTCCTTGCTGCTGTACTCGTGCAGTACACCGTCGACTTCGACTTCAGTAATCGCACAACCCGGCATGGATGAGAGCAGAATACGACGTAGCGTATTACCCAACGTGTGACCAAAGCCACGCTCCAGCGGCTCGAGAGTCACCTTGGCATGAGTCGGGCTGATCTGTTCGATATCAACCAGACGCGGCTTAAGAAAATCTGTTACAGAACCCTGCATTGTGTCCTCTCTTTGAAGCTAGCTTTACTTAGAGTAAAGCTCGACGATCAGCTGTTCGTTGATTTCGGCAGATAGGTCGCTACGCTCAGGCAGACGCTTGTATACGCCTTGCATGTTAGTAACGTCAACTTCTACCCAAGTCGGCTTTTCGCGTTGACCGGAAACCTCAAGAGCGGCTTTGATCCGGGCTTGTTTCTTCGCCTTCTCGCGAATGCTAATCACATCCTCGGGAGAAACTTGGAACGAAGGAATGTTCACAACCTTACCGTTTACCAGGATCGCCTTGTGGCTGATCAACTGGCGTGATTCGGCACGTGTAGAGCCAAAACCAATGCGGTAAACAACGTTGTCTAAACGTCCTTCCAGCAGCTGCAACAGGTTTGCACCGGTATTGCCTTTCAAGCGAGCAGCTTCTTTATAATAGTTACGGAATTGCTTTTCCAGAACGCCATACATACGACGAACTTTCTGCTTTTCACGCAGCTGTACACCATAGTCGGACAAACGGGCTTTACGCGCGCCGTGCTGGCCAGGTGCAGTATCAATCTTACATTTAGAATCTATCGCGCGGACGCCTGACTTTAAAAACAAGTCAGTTCCTTCACGACGACTCAGTTTGAGTTTGGGACCCAAATATCTTGCCATGTTCTTTCTCCAACTATCCTACAAGAAGTGTTATACGCGACGCTTCTTAGGAGGACGACAACCGTTGTGCGGAATCGGAGTCACATCAGTGATATTGGTGATGCGGAAACCCGCAGCATTCAATGCACGAATAGATGACTCGCGGCCCGGACCCGGACCATTCACCATTACTTCTAGGTTTTTAACACCGTATTCTTTCGCAACTTCACCAGCGCGTTCTGCAGCTACCTGAGCAGCGAACGGGGTTGATTTGCGCGAACCACGGAAACCTGAACCACCAGCAGTTGCCCAAGAAAGAGCATTACCCTGACGATCAGTAATAGTTACTATGGTGTTGTTGAAAGATGCATGAACGTGGGCAATCCCATCGCTCACCTGCTTTTTGACGCGCTTACGCGTACTACGAGCTGGAGTTTTAGCCATGATCTACCTTCCCGTTATCTCTTGATCGGTTTACGAGGACCTTTGCGCGTACGCGCATTAGTCTTAGTGCGCTGACCACGAAGGGGTAGGCTGCGGCGATGACGCAAACCTCGGTAACAACCCAGGTCCATCAGACGCTTTATGTTCATGGAGATTTCGCGACGCAGATCACCTTCAACGATGAACTTTGCAACTTGCTCACGCAGGGTTTCTACCTGAGCTTCATCCAATTCTTTAATCTTCACATTCTCAGCGATACCGGCTGCAGCACAAATGGCTTGTGAGCGGGTAAGACCTATGCCATAAATCGCAGTTAAAGCAATAACTGCATGTTTATGGTCAGGAATGTTAATGCCAGCGATACGGGCCACTATGCACTCCTACAAAGTTATAAATATTTAGCCATTGCAAAGCCCGTCTAGGATACGCAACGACTGTACAGACACACCCTTAACAAGGGAGGCTGGCTACTTTAGCCAGCTCGCCTTTAAATTACAAGTTAAACCGTAACTTTTTAGCCTTGACGCTGTTTGTGTCTAGGCTCAGTGCAAAGAACACGTACTACGCCGTGGCGTTTAACGATTTTGCAGTTACGGCAAATTGCCTTAACGGAAGCGCGAACTTTCATTGCTTAACTCCGTAAATTACCGAATCTTAGCGGTTATAACCTTTCAGATTCGCTTTTTTCATCACGTCGCCATACTGATGAGACATCATGTGGGTTTGCACCTGAGCCATGAAGTCCATGATGACGACCACAATAATTAACAGCGAAGTACCACCAAAGTAGAACTGGACGTTCCAAGCTGTCATCAGAAACTGTGGCACTAAACAGACAAAGGTAATGTACAGCGCACCAACCAAGGTTAGGCGAGTCATTATCTTATCGATATAGCGCGCGGTTTGCTCACCTGGGCGTATGCCTGGGATAAACGCACCACTCTTTTTCAAGTTATCTGCCGTCTCACGCGGGTTAAACACCAACGCGGTATAGAAGAAACAGAAAAAGATAATAGCAGTTGCATACAGTAGCACATACAGCGGCTGACCAGGTTGCAGGGCAAGAGAGACCTCTTGCAATGCATTGGCGAACCACCCTTCTCCTTGGCCGAACCATGAGGCTACGGTACCTGGGAAAAGAATAATACTGGATGCGAAAATTGCCGGAATAACCCCCGCCATATTCACTTTCAAGGGCAGGTGTGTACTTTGTGCTGCAAAAACCTGACGGCCTTGTTGACGCTTGGCGTAGTTCACCACAATGCGGCGCTGGCCACGTTCAACAAATACCACAAAGAAGGTTACTGCAAACACAATCACGGCCAGTAGCAACAGCAACAATACGTGCAATTCCCCCTGACGCGCCTGCTCTGCCGTGGCACCAATAGCCGATGGCAGACCAGCAACAATACCCACGAAGATTATCAACGAGATACCATTGCCAATGCCTCGTTCGGTAACCTGTTCACCTAACCACATTAAAAACATGGTACCGGTGACCAAGCTCACTACGGCTGTGAAATAGAATGGCAGTCCTGCGTTAACCACAAGTCCTGGCATCATATTTGGTAAGCCGGTAGCGATACCGATGGCCTGGATGGTGCCGAGCACGAGCGTGCCATACCGGGTGTACTGACTGATCTTACGACGGCC
Organism: Oceanisphaera profunda; assembly: GCF_002157895.1. Lineage (GTDB taxonomy): Bacteria > Pseudomonadota > Gammaproteobacteria > Enterobacterales > Aeromonadaceae > Oceanimonas > Oceanimonas profunda. The sequence goes on along the minus strand of NZ_CP021377.1, from coordinate 2,047,510 downwards.
AGATTCACCTTCCTTCTTTAGCTCAGCTAAAGCGGGGTGAACCACAGTCAGTAACTGGATAATAATGGACGCAGAAATATACGGCATTATACCCAGCGCCAGTATAGACGCTCGTTCCAGGGCGCCACCACTGAACATGTTAAACATTTCAATGATGGTGCCCTGCTGCTGTTTAAACAACTCGGCAAGTACGGCGGCGTCAATTCCAGGAATAGGCACATAGGAACCGGCGCGAAAGACAACAATCGCGATAAGAACGAAGAGTAAACGACTCTTCAATTCACCCAGCCCACCTTGTGCGCTTTTAGATTCTAATCCTGGTTTTTTGGCCATAGTACTTTTTATTCCTCGATTTTACCGCCGGCAGTCTCGATGGCTGCGCGTGCACCTTTGGTGACGCCCAAACCAACCACAGTCACTTCACGGTCAATGCTGCCAGACAGAACAACTTTGGCGAACTGGATATTCTTGGTAATCAAGCCAGCTTGCTTCAGGGTGTTCAAGTCAACAACGTTGCCTTCAACTTGAGCCAGTTCACTCAAACGGACTTCAGCAGTAACTAAACCTTTACGCGAAGTAAAACCAAACTTCGGTAAACGCTGTTTCAATGGCATTTGACCGCCTTCAAAACCGTTACGAACCTTACCGCCAGAGCGAGATTTCTGACCTTTATGGCCACGACCAGCGGTTTTACCCATGCCTGAACCGATACCGCGACCTACGCGCTTAGCGCTTGGCTTTGAACCGGCAGCTGGGGATAGAGTATTCAAACGCATGCGATTACTCCTCAACCTTTACCATGTAGTAAACCTGGTTGATCATACCGCGTGTACAAGCTGTATCTTCCAGCTCAACGGTGTGACCAATACGACGCAGACCCAGGCCACGCAACGTTGCCTTATGCTTAGGCAAACGGCCGATCGAGCTGCGAGTCTGTGTAATTTTTACAGTCTTGTTAGCCATTGGCGCTTACCCCAGAATTTGGTCAACGCGCAGACCACGTTTCGCAGCGACTTGCTCTGGAGACTTCATTTTTTCCAGAGCGCCGATGGTAGCGCGGACTACGTTGTTTGGGTTGGTGGAACCGTACGTTTTAGCCAGTACGTTATGAACACCCGCAACTTCTAACACAGCGCGCATTGCACCGCCGGCAATAATACCGGTACCGTCAGAAGCAGGCATCATGAATACGTTTGAACCAGAGTGACGACCTTTAACCGGGTGGAATAAGGTGCCATTGTTCAGGCCAACTGTACGCATGTTACGACGAGCCTGTTCCATTGCTTTTTGAATCGCAGCTGGAACTTCACGAGCTTTACCGTAACCAAATCCGATACGACCGTTACCGTCGCCTACTACCGTCAGAGCGGTGAAGGAGAAGATACGACCACCTTTTACAACTTTTGAAACACGGTTAACTGCAATAAGCTTTTCTTGCAGATCGCCGGCTTGAGCTTCGATTTTTGCCATTTTCGACTCCACCTTTAGAACTGAAGACCAGCTTCACGTGCAGCGGTAGCTAATGCAGCTACGCGACCGTGATATTGGAAACCGGAACGGTCAAAAGCGACAACTTTAACGCCTTTTTCAAGAGCGCGTTCAGCGATTGCTTTACCGATAACTGCTGCGGCATCAATATTGCCAGTTGATTTCAACTGTTCGCGCAATGCTTTTTCTACGGTAGACGCAGAAGCCAACACGGCGGTACTACCAGTTGCAATAACCTGGGCATAGATGTGACGCGGAGTACGGTGAACCACAAGGCGTGTCGCACCCAGTTCCAGCATCTTTGCACGTGCTTTTGTAGCACGGCGGATACGAGCTGATTTTTTGAGCATAGTGTTACCTTACTTCTTCTTAGCCTCTTTACTGCGCACCTGTTCGCCGAAATAGCGAACGCCTTTACCTTTATAAGGTTCTGGCTTGCGGTACGCACGAATATTGGCAGCGACCTGACCGATCTGCTGTTTGTCGGCAGACTTGAGAACAATCTCAGTCTGAGTCGGACATTCAGCCGTCACGCCTTCAGGAAGCGCATGCTCAACCGGGTGAGAGAAACCCAGAGACAGTGCAATTGCATTGCCTTTCATCTGGGCACGATAGCCAACACCAACCAGCTGCAGCTTGCGCTCAAAGCCTTCGGTAACACCGACAACCATGTTATTGACCAGTGACCGGGCAGTACCGGACTGGGCATTAGCATTTGCTACGTTTTCACGTGGGGCAAACGTCAGCACGTTATCATTCTGGCTGATTTCAACGGCAGCATTAATAGTACGGTTTAACGTACCCTTGCTACCTTTGACAGTAATTTCCTGACCATTCAACGTCACTTCTACGCCAGCAGGAATATTGATAGGTGCCTTTGCAATACGGGACATATCTACTCCTTAAGCTACGTAGCAGATGATTTCACCGCCCATACCGGCTTTACGCGCGGCACGGTCGGTCATTACACCTTTAGACGTGGAAATGATAGCAACACCCATACCTGCCATTACTTTTGGCAGTTCGTCGCGCTTCTTATAGATGCGCAGACTTGGGCGGCTAACGCGTTGGATCAGTTCAACAACCGCTTCGCCTTCGAAGTACTTTAAAGTCACTTCTAGCTCAGGCTTGACGTCACCAACAACGTTAAAGTCAGCAATATAGCCTTCTTCTTTAAGTACTTGGGCAATTGCCGTTTTTACTTTAGAAGAGGGCATGGTCACAGCCACTTTATTGGCTGCCTGACCGTTGCGGATGCGGGTTAGCATATCCGCGATCGGATCTTGCATGCTCATAATCTATTACTCCCGTGTTCGCTTACCAAGAAGCCTTCTTCAGGCCTGGAATTTCACCCTTCATCATCAGCTCACGCACTTTAATGCGGCTCAGACCGAATTTACGCAGGAAACCATGCGGACGGCCTGTGATGTTGCAGCGGTTATGCTGACGAGAGGGACTTGCGTCACGGGGCAATTGCTGCAGTTTTAGCACTGCATCCCAACGATCTTCTTCAGAAGTGTTCACGTTAGAGATGGTATTTTTCAGTGCAAAACGCTTCGCTGAGAATTTTTCAGCTAGCTTTGCGCGCTTGACTTCGCGAGCTTTCATTGATTGCTTTGCCATAACCCTACACCTTACTTACGGAATGGGAAGTTAAAGGCTGCCAGTAAAGCATGGCCTTCGTCGTCTGACTTAGCAGAGGTAGTGATAGTAATGTCCATACCACGTACACGATCTACTTTGTCATAATCGATCTCTGGAAAGATGATTTGCTCTTTCACACCCATCGAGTAGTTACCACGGCCGTCGAACGATTTAGCGTTCAGGCCACGGAAGTCACGAATTCGAGGAATGGAAATCGAAATCAAACGCTCCAAAAACTCCCACATACGCTCGCCGCGCAGTGTTACTTTACAACCAATTGGGTAGCCTTCACGGATTTTGAAGCCAGCAACGGATTTACGAGCAATGGTGATCAATGGCTTTTGACCGGAAATGGCAGCCATATCGGCGGCAGCATTATCCAAGATCTTTTTATCAGCCAAAGCTTCACCCACACCCATGTTCAGGGTGATTTTCTCAATCCGAGGGACTTGCATGATAGACGTATACCCGAACTGACTCATCAGCTCTTTTACTACAGTTTCGTTGTAGTAACCATGCAGTTTCGCCATCGTATAAACTCCAATTACTTCACAAGTTCGCCGGTTGACTTGAAGAAACGTACTTTCTTCTCGTCTTCGAACCGGAAACCAACACGGTCAGCTTTGCCAGAGGCAGAGTTGAACAGCGCTACATTTGAAACGTCGAGAGGTGCTTCCTGCTCAATAATACCGCCAGCTTGGCCCAGTTGTGGGTTTGGCTTCTGGTGTTTCTTGTTCAGGTTAAGACCTGCGACTACTACTTTACCAGCTTCAACTAAAACTTTAGTGACTTTGCCACGTTTGCCTTTGTCTTTGCCGGTAAGAATGATGACTTCGTCATCGCGACGGATTTTAGCTGCCATCGTTGACTCCTTACAGTACTTCAGGTGCCAGTGAAACAATCTTCATGAACTTCTCATTGCGAAGTTCGCGCGTCACAGGCCCAAAAATACGAGTTCCGATCGGCTGTTGATTGCTATTTAAAATCACGGCCGCGTTGCGGTCGAAACGGATGACTGAGCCGTCCGGACGACGAACGCCTTTCCGAGTGCGTACGACCACCGCGTTCATTACATCACCTTTTTTTACTTTACCGCGAGGAATTGCTTCCTTAACAGTAACTTTGATGATGTCGCCGATTCCGGCGTAGCGGCGGTGCGAGCCACCCAGGACCTTAATACACATTACGCTACGCGCACCGGAGTTGTCGGCCACGTCCAGCATACTTTGCATTTGGATCATGTTAGTGCTCCGCTAAAGTGATTACTTTATTAAAACCCCTTTCGGGATATAGGCTGCCTTTCGCAGGCGCAGCATTATAGCACTGCAAATTCTGAAAAAGGAAGTATAAAAAACAAACGGCCCCAAATTAGGGCCGTTTGACCGTACAAAAATTACCAAACCGTCTTAGGCTTTAACCGGACGCTCAATAATTTTTACTAAAGTCCAAGACTTAGTCTTAGACAACGGACGACATTCGCGAACACTCACGACGTCACCGGTAGAACATTCATTGTTTTCATCGTGCACGTGCAGCTTAGTAGTGCGCTTCAAATACTTCCCGTAGATCGGGTGTTTTACGAAACGGCTGATAGCTACTACGATGGATTTCTCCATCTTGTCGCTAACTACTACGCCTTGCACGGTACGAACGTTAGATTCGCTCATCTTACGCCCCTGCCTTTTGATTCAAAACAGTTTTTACACGTGCGATATCGCGACGTACAATTTTAATGTTGTGAGTCTGTTCCAGTTGACCGGTGCTTGCTTGGATACGCATTTTGAATTGCGCATGCAGCAAAGCTAACAGTTCCTGGTTCAGTTCTTCAACACTCTTTTCACGCAGATCTTGTGCTTTCATCACATCACCGTCCGAGTTACGAAAGTGGTCCTAACTGGCAACTTAGCCGCCGCCAGTGCAAAGGCTTCACGAGCCAGTGACTCAGGTACACCGTCCATCTCATACAGAACGCGACCAGGCTGGATCTGGGCTACCCAGTACTCCACGTTACCCTTACCCTTACCCATACGAACTTCGAGGGGCTTTTCGGTAATAGGCTTGTCTGGGAAAATACGGATCCAGATTTTGCCTTGACGCTTAACGTGACGAGTCATAGCACGACGTGCTGCTTCGATTTGACGAGCAGTGATACGTCCGCGAGTAGTCGCCTTAAGACCAAAGGTACCGAAAGAAATCAGGTTACCCGTGGTTGCCACGCCGCGGTTGCGGCCTTTGTGGACTTTACGGAATTTCGTACGTTTTGGTTGCAACATTTCCGAGTCTCCTTACTTACCGCGGCCTTTGCGCTTAGGTTTGGATGGAGCCTGCTCTTCAACGACTGGTAGGCCGCCGAGAACTTCACCTTTAAATATCCAAACCTTTACGCCGATGATGCCGTAAGTGGTAGCTGCTTCAGAAGTTGCGTAGTCGATATCGGCACGCAGGGTGTGCAATGGCACACGACCTTCACGGTACCATTCGGTACGCGCGATTTCAGCGCCGCCTAAACGACCACTAACTTCCACCTTAATGCCTTTGGAACCGATACGCATTGCGTTCTGTACCGCACGCTTCATAGCACGACGGAACATGACGCGGCGCTCGAGTTGAGAAGCGATTGAATCCGCTACCAACTGACCATCCAGCTCAGGTTTACGCACTTCGGAAATATTAATCTGTGCAGGAACACCGGCCAATTTGGCGATGTGCTTGCGCAGTTTTTCCACGTCTTCACCTTTCTTACCGATGACCACGCCTGGACGAGCAGTGTGAATAGTCACACGGATGCTCTTCGCAGGACGCTCGATCACGATACGAGACAGTGATGCGTTCTTCAGTTCCTCTTTGAGGTACTGACGAACTTGAAAATCGCTGTATAAGTTATCAGCAAAGTCCTTTGTATTCGCAAACCAGGTCGAATTAAAAGGCTTGGTAATCCCTAAGCGAATTCCGTTTGGGTGTACTTTCTGGCCCATTGCTATCTCCTAGCCTCTTAGCGGTCGGACACAACCACAGTGATGTGGCTGGTACGCTTCATGATACGGTCCGCGCGGCCTTTAGCCCGTGGACGAATACGCTTCATGGTTGGACCTTCGTCAACGAAGATCTTAGCCACTGTCAGCTCATCGATATCCGCACCTTCATTGTGCTCGGCATTAGCAATGGCAGATTCAAGTACTTTCTTAACCAGAACGGCAGCCTTTTTAGGGCTGAAAGCCAGGACATTCAGAGCCTTGTCTACGGATAGACCACGGACTTGATCGGCTACCAGGCGCGCCTTCTGGGCAGAAGTACGAGCAAAGCGGTGTTTAGCTATAGCTTCCATCTTTTACCCCTTAACGCTTCTTGGCCTTCTTATCTGCGACATGGCCGCGATAAGTACGAGTCGGTGCAAATTCGCCTAACTTGTGGCCGATCATTTCTTCTGAAACGAATACGGGCACATGTTGACGACCATTATGGACAGCGATGGTCAAACCGATCATGTTCGGAATGATCATTGAACGACGGGACCAAGTCTTAATTGGTTTCTTTTCCCCGCTTTCCACCGCTTTCTCTACCTTCTTCAGCAAGTGCAGGTCTATGAAAGGACCTTTCTTGAGAGAACGTGGCATGGCGATACCTCTAAATAACGATTACTTGTTACGATGACGTACTACTAACGGCTCAGTACGCTTATTTTTACGGGTTTTGGCACCCTTAGTCGGTTTACCCCAAGGAGTAACCGGATGACGACCGCCAGAACTGCGACCTTCACCACCACCGTGTGGGTGGTCTATTGGGTTCATCGCCACACCACGAGTCTGTGGGCGAATACCACGCCAGCGCGAAGCACCAGCTTTACCCAGCTGACGCAACATGTGCTCAGCATTACCTACTTCACCCAGAGTTGCACGGCACTCAGCCAGTACTTTACGTACTTCGCCAGAACGCAGACGCAGGGTTACGTAGTTTCCATCACGCGCCAGGATCTGGGCAGATGTACCAGCAGAACGTGCAATTTGCGCGCCCTTGCCAGGCTTCATCTCGATGGCATGCACGGTGCTACCCACTGGGATGTTGCGCATCGGCAAGCAGTTACCTGCTTTGATCGGTGCAGCATCGCCAGACAGGATTTGGTCGCCAGCATGAACACCCTTAGGTGCCAAGATGTAACGACGCTCACCATCTGCAAACAACAGCAAAGCCAGGTTAGCTGTACGGTTAGGGTCATACTCTAAACGTTCAACTTTAGCTGGGATACCGTCTTTGTTGCGTTTGAAGTCAACTAAACGATAGTGCTGCTTATGACCACCGCCAATGTGGCGAGAGGTAGTACGGCCAGCGTTGTTACGACCACCAGTTCTGGTTTTCTTTTCCAGCAGGGCGGCGAACGGCTTGCCTTTGTACAATTCCGGGTTGCTGATCTGAACTACATGACGGCGACCCGGAGAAGTAGGCTTACACTTAATAACTGCCATTTTAACTTGCTCCTTTCTTACTCGGCGCCGCCGATGAAGTCGATGTCTTGACCTTCTTTCAGGGTCACGTAGGCTTTCTTCCAATCGGAACGACGGCCTGTGCGGTTACCGGTGCGTTTGGTTTTACCCTTCACCACTAACGAGCGAACATCTTTAACTTCAACTTCGAACAGCTTCTCGACCGCAGCTTTTACTTCAGCTTTGGTAGCATCCAGTGCAACCTTGAACACGATAGTGTTCGTTCTTTCGGCAACCATGGTGCTTTTTTCAGAGACATGCGGCGCCCTCAGAACTTTTAAAATACGCTCTTCACGGATCATGCCAGCATCTCCTCGATTTGCTTAACTGCGTCAGCAGTTACCAATACTTTGTCGAAAGCGATCAAAGAAACTGGGTCGATACCGGCTACATCACGCACGTCTACCTTGTACAGGTTACGAGCGGCGAGGAACAAGTTCTCGTCAACTTCAGCAGTGATGATCAGAACATCAGTCAGATCCCACTCTTTCAATTTGACCAGCAGTTCTTTAGTTTTAGGCGCTTCCACACCGAACTTCTCAACCACTATCAGACGCTCTTGACGTACCAGCTCAGACAGAATGCTTCTGATTGCGCCGCGGTACATCTTCTTATTGACCTTTTGGCTGTGATCTTGCGGTTTTGCTGCAAAAGTCACACCACCGCCACGCCATATAGGAGAGCGAATGGTACCGGCACGGGCCCGGCCAGTGCCCTTTTGGCGCCACGGCTTCTTGCCGCCGCCAGACACTTCGGAACGGGTCTTCTGAGCACGAGTACCTTGACGAGCACCTGCTGCATAGGCTACTACAACCTGATGCACCAGAGCTTCGTTGAACTCACGCCCGAAGGTAGTTTCGGAAACTTCAAGAGCGGCTTGCGCGTCTTTCATTACCAATTCCATGACTATCTCCTCAGACGTTACGATTTAACGGCAGGTTTAACGATCACGCTGCCGTTAGTCGCACCTGGTACTGCACCTTTAATGAGCAGTAAGTTACGATCAACATCAACGCGAACAACTTCTAGGTTTTGCGTAGTAACACGCTCTGCACCCATGTGTCCGGCCATTTTCTTGCCTTTGAACACTTTACCTGGTGATTGGTTTTGACCAATTGAACCAGGAACACGGTGTGACAGAGAGTTACCATGGGTAGCGTCCTGCATGCTGAAGTTCCAGCGCTTAACAGTACCTGCAAAACCCTTACCTTTAGAAGTGCCAGTAACGTCTACTTTTTTAACATCGTTGAAGATGTCAACATTCAGCTGAGTACCAACTTCGATACCTTCGCCTTCACCTGAACCCAGGCGGAATTCCCACAGACCGCGGCCCGCTTCCACGCCAGCTTTAGCGAATAAACCCGCTTGTGGCTTGGTGACACGAATCGCTTTCTTGACGCCAGTTGTCACCTGAATAGCTTGGTAGCCATCCGATTCCAGTGTTTTCACCTGGGTAACACGGTTGGCATCTATTTCGATAACGGTAACTGGGATGGACACACCGTCTTCAGTGAAGACGCGGGTCATACCTAGCTTACGACCAACTAGACCGATTGCCATTATTAACCTCTCCGTTGTTAGCCCAGGCTGATCTGGACGTCAACGCCAGCAGCCAGATCCAGTCTCATCAATGCGTCAACTGTTTTATCAGTTGGCTCGACGATGTCGACCAAACGCTTGTGAGTACGAATTTCATACTGATCACGTGCATCTTTATTCACGTGTGGAGATGTCAGTACGGTGAAGCGCTCTTTGCGAGTAGGCAATGGAATAGGACCACGTACCTGGGCGCCAGTGCGCTTAGCAGTTTCTACGATTTCCGCAGTAGACTGATCGATCAGACGGTGATCGAACGCCTTCAGGCGGATACGAATTCTTTGGTTCTGCATTACCAGAGCTCCAATTGGATAAAGAACATAAATTAGCACCGCCTGCTCTTTCATATGAAAAAGGGGGTGTAATTTAACAACGATGCCACCCAAATCGGGGGCTTGTAAGGTTAAGAGCTCAAAGAGCAATTAACGGAGCCATATCGGCTCGCTTATCTACGTATGAATTAATAGCAGAAGCTAAATAGTTCCGTACCAAGCGAGCGCTATTATACCTATCTGAAGAGCGTGCACAAGTGACTATGGGTTATTTTTCACCAGTTTCTTTTGGGTGGTGAAGGACAGCGCCGATCGCCCGGCACCAAGCGCCCAAAAAGACGGTGTTTTGTAGATACTGCTTCAGCTGTGCCCACATGGTGCAGCAAAACTATTGCTTTGCGGTAGTCGCGCGCTTTGAGCGCCGAAATCCGGCAACGTTGGATCTGATGCAGATGTTCATCCCGTTACGGTTGGTGATTTAAATATACGGTGGCACGGGAAAGGTCGGAGCAAAGATGTTGCTACGCAACATTGCGCAGCTAAAGCATCGCCTACAGCAGACATCGCAAAGCTAAGCTTTCCTGCACTAGGCCGATGTTGGCGCGGCCCAAAGGGCCATATCTCACGCAAAAAAATACCGGGCAAGCCCGGTATTTTCGCGATGTGCAGATTTAAGGGTTCCAGGCTTTACACCTACCCCCTCACTCCTCACGCATTACTTGCGCAAGCTTGCCTTATCTTTCAGCAAAATTTCCAGTGCTACTTCATCACAGGCGTGCTGACGAGGACACATGTCGCAGTCTTTCATCACTTTCTCGGGCAACATTGACTTACTGGTCATGGTAAAGCCCTGCTTCATAAAGAACTCAGGTACCCGCGTTAACACGATAACCTTATCAATAGACAGGTCTTCGGCTTTTTGCAGCACTTTCTCTACCAAAGCTCGGCCTTGACCCTGATTCTGAAAGCCTGGCTCTACGCCCAGCGAGCGCACTTCGGCAAGACCTGTGTCGTAAACATATAAAGACGCACAGCCGCTGATCTGGCCTTGTACTTCGGTTACCGCGAACTCCCCTACTGCTTTGACCAAATCTTTACGGTCGCGGGGCAAGTTCTCACCCACGTTGGCCCAGTAGTTTACCAAGCGCTCTATGGCATCTAAGTCGGTTAAGCGGGCGCTGCGCACATTAATGCCAGAGCTGTCACGCTGGGTCAGACGACGCTCAGCACTGGTCAGCGCAAACTCCACTTGATCCGGCGCTACGCCACCTAAGGCACAACGGCTGGCAAGACTAGACTCTAATGACAGCTTGCCAAATACATCGTCTTCAATAAGCGGGCTAAACTCTTTAAAGTCCGCCAATGGTAATTCTTCCATCGGCAGCTTCTTAGCAATGGCATGTACCACGATTGCACCTACTATGTGGTGTGCTTCACGGAACGGAATGCCTTTATTCACTAAGTAATCGGCCATTTCGGTGGCGTTAGAATAACCGCCCTGGGCCGCTTCACGGGTTTTGTCTTCGTTGAGCTTAATGTCGTGCAATACCATCTCGGCCATTTCTAAACAGTCATGCCAAGTATCGAGCGCATCAAACAGCCCTTCTTTGTCTTCTTGCATATCTTTGTTATACGCCAAAGGCAGTGCTTTAAGGGTCATCATCATGCCGGCATAGGCACCGAATACCCGGCCGGTCTTACCACGGATCAGCTCTAGTGCATCAGGGTTTTTCTTTTGCGGCATCAGTGAAGAGCCAGAAGTGACACGATCGGATAATTCGATAAAGCCAGACTCGCCGGAATTGTAGAAGATCAAGTCTTCGGCAAAGCGTGATAAGTGCATCATGGAGTTAGCGGCACAGTTCATCAGCTCTAATACATGGTCGCGATCTGACACTGAATCCAAGCTATTGCGAGTTGGAGATGAGAAGCCTAATGAATGGGCTAATTCATGACGGTCAATCGGGAAGCCAGTACCGGCCAAGGCGCCACTGCCCAGCGGACAAGTGTCCATGCGCTTTTGGGCATCTTGCAGACGGGTGAAGTCACGCTCCAGCATTTCCACGTAAGCTAAGCACCAATGGGCAAAAGTCACCGGCTGAGCACGCTGTAAGTGCGTATAACCTGGCAACACGGTCGCTTGCTGCTGACGTGCTACGGTAACCAATTGCTTTTGCAGCTCGTCAATTTTAGCCAGCAAAGGGGGCACTTGCTGTTTACACCATAACTTAAGATCGGTGGCGACTTGGTCATTACGACTACGGCCGGTGTGCAGCTTCTTACCTAAGTCGCCCACTACACTGATCAGCTGACCTTCCACCCAAGAGTGAATGTCTTCGGCATCAGATTGCAAAATCTGGCTGGGGTCTTGCATCACCTGTAGTTTCAGATCATTTAAGGCCAGCTCAATTTTTTGTTGCTCGTCTGTGGTTAATACACCGGCTTTGCACAGGGCACTAGACCAAGCGATAGAGCCGACAATGTCTTGCTCCGCCAAGCGGTAATCGAAACGCAGTGAATCATTAAACTGCTGAAATTTGGCATCTGCCGCCTGACTGAAACGCCCACCCCAAAGTGCCATAACCGCTGTACTCCTTAACGACATTACTAAAATATGATTGTTAGCCACACCTAATGCTGCCGGCGGACTGCTTGTGGTTCGAGATTATACTTAAAACAAAGCGGGAAGCGGTAAGCTTTAAGCTGAGAGCTAAAGAAAACACCAAAACCAATCGTAGATACTCGATTAAACGTCAAGCTGTACGCCGCTCTGCGCTCTGTTGTGGTACGTCCTTATTCCGTCTTTGCGAGCGTAGCGCGGCAATCCATACTACAGCGGCGCGGTACATAACCATGGATTGCCGCGTCGCTGCACTCCTCGCAATGACGACGGGGCTTGGCTCTGGCTTCTGTTTTTCTCTTTAACTTACAGCTTACGACTTCAAGCTTTAGCTCAAAAAACACTTTGCTCAAAAAACAAAGGGGGCCTAAGCCCCCTTTTATTTTTAGTGAAACTTACTTCTTCAGGTTGTTCAGCGCTTTGATGCGGCTGGCCAACGAGTACAAACGGATAAAGCCTTCAGCATGGCTTTGGTCGTACACTTCGTCTTCACCGAAGGTAGCGAACTCTTCAGAGTACAAGCTATTAGGAGAAGACTTCTGAATTGCCGTTACCTGACCTTTGTACAACTTAATTACTACTTCACCGGATACGTCTTCAGCAATGGCATTAGCAGACGCTAACAGTGCCTTGCATAAAGGAGTGAACCAACGGCCGTCGTATACCAAGTGGGAGAACTCAGCACCCACACGCTCACGCCAGGCGCGAGTCGGCTTATCTAATACCAGTTCTTCAATGGCGCGCAGTGCCGCCATCATCACGGTACCACCTGGAGTTTCGTAGCAACCGCGCGACTTCATGCCCACCAAACGGTTTTCTACGATATCTACGCGACCCACGCCATGCTTAGCCGCACGGTCGTTCAGCTCAACCAGCAAGTTGTACGGGGTCATTTCTACGCCGTCCAACGCAGTAATGCGGCCTTCAACTACGGTCAAAGATAAAGTCTCGGCTTTATCAGGAGCTTGCTCTGGGGACACAGTCCAAGTCCAGGCTTGCTCAGATGGCTCGTTCCAGGTGCTTTCTAATTCGCCACCTTCAGTAGAGATATGGAAGGCGTTGGCGTCACGAGAATAGATCTTAGTGGCACTGGCGGTAGTCTTGATATTGCGCTCAGCCAAATAATCCAACAAGTCTTCACGGCTCTTCATGTCCCAGATACGCCAAGGGGCAATAATGGCCAACTGAGGAGCTAATGCAGCAACTGCACCTTCAAAGCGTACTTGGTCGTTACCTTTACCGGTACAACCGTGGGCAATGGCTTCTGCACCTTCGGCCAGTGCCGCTTCGGCCATGGCTTTAGCGATAATCGGACGCGCCATAGAAGTACCCAGTAAATAAGTACCTTCGTAAATAGCGCCGCTTTTCAGCGTCGGATACACATAGTCGTTTACGAACTCGTCTTTCAAGTCAGCAACGATGCACTTTACTGCGCCTGACTCTAAAGCCTTGGCTTCAATGCCGTCCAGCTCGTCTGCGCCTTGGCCTACGTCACCTACGAAGGCAATAATCTCACAACCTTCATAGTTTTCTTTCAACCATGGAATGATGGCAGAAGTGTCTAAACCGCCTGAGTAGGCCAGCAGAATTTTTTTGAATTGGCTCATTAGTGCGTATCCCTGTTAATCAATGTCAGCAGCACGGCATTTTGCACATGCATGCGATTTTCAGCTTGGTCGAGGATAAAGGAGGACGGACCGTCCATTACCTCAGAAGTTATTTCTAATTCACGGTGCGCAGGCTGGCAATGCAATACCTGTTTGGCGCCGGTTTTATCGAGCAGGGCCTGATTGATCTGATAAGGCATGAACACTTCCGCTACTTGCTCTAACGGGGTTTCATCACCCATAGACACCCAAGTATCGGTATAGAGCACGTCGATGTCGGTAATGTCATCCAGACTATCGGCGACCTGCACCTTACCACCACTGATGGCAGCCAGCGCTTCGGCTTCTTTTAATACTTGGGCATCTACGTTGCGGCCACGGGGGCAAACCGAACTGACGGTCGCACCTAAAATAGCACCGGTCAGCAGCAGTGAGTTGGTCACGTTATTACCATCGCCCACGTAGGCCAGATGTACCTTGCTCAAATCATCATGGTGCTCGGCAATGGTCATAAAGTCTGCCAATGCCTGACACGGATGATACAGGTTACATAAGGAATTGATTACTGGAACTTGTGCATATTTTGCCATTTCGACCAGCGTTTGATGGTCGTAAACTCGCGCCACTATTGCTTGGCACCAGCGAGATAAGTTAGCGGCAAAGTCTTTAACGGTTTCGCGGCTGCCCATGGCGCCATTTTGGCTGTCTAAATAGACCGCATGACCGCCCAAGCGATTAATACCGATATCCAGCGTGACGCGAGTACGCAATGAGGGTTTCTCAAACAAGGTCACTACGCTTTTGCCTTTGAGCTCCTCCGCATACTTGGCGGGATTCGCTTTTAAGTCTTTGGCCAATGCTAAAATGTCTTCTATTTGCTGCTTGCTGTAATCTTTTAGGCTTAATAAATGCTGCATCTTCTCTTCCTTAGTTTGAGATAGGTCTTTAATGCGAAATCCGAGTGCCAAACTCTGACTCACCTGCCAGCAGCGACAATAATTGTTCCGGACTACGCCAGCTGCCCACGGCAACCGGTTTACCCAAAGTTTTAGTGGCTTGCAGTGCGGCTTTCACCTTTACCGCCATGCCATCTTTGATCACCCCTTGTTGCATCAGCTCCAAGGCGCGAGTCTCGGTCAGTGAATTAATCAACTGACGCTCACCGTCAAGAATGCCACTCACATCCGACAGCATCACTAAATCTGCATCCAGCACTTCGGCAATGGCAGTGGCCGCTTGATCCGCATTTACGTTCATCAACTGACCGTCAGCGGTAATACCAATAGAGCTGATCACCGGCATAAAGCCTGCATTTAAGAGCGTGCTAATTAAGGTAGCGTCACCGCCGTCTACCTTGCCGACCGAACCCAGCTCAGGATCCAGCTGGCTAACGCGGCATAAGCCGCCATCACCTAAGCACAAACCCACCGCACTAATATTGTGGGCGATGGCTTGCGCCAGCAGCAGCTTATTAGCCGTACCGGCCAAGGCGCCGGCGATCACTGGAATATGCTCCAATGGCGTGACCCGCAGGCCATCTTTCTTGGTCGATGTTAGACCCATGGCCGCCAGTTGGTTATCGACCAACACGCCGCCGCCGTGCACTAATACCAATGGCCGTTTTACTTGCTCAATAAACGAATTCAAGGTGGTAAATAACGCCGCCAAGGCATCGTTACTTTCTAGTAGGGTGCCGCCGAGCTTAATAATTAACGGGCTAGTTTGCGTGGTCATCAAAGCTTACTCCTGCACCAAACCCGCCAACGGCGAGAATCCTTGGTGAATATTAATACATTGAATAGCCTGACTGGCCGCGCCCTTTAACAGGTTGTCGATGGCCGACACCACTATTAGTTGGTTGCCGTCACGAGCCCAGTGCAGGTCGCAAAATGGCGTGCCCGCTACATCATTGATCTGTGGCCATTGATCCGTGATACGCACGATCTTCTGACCGTCGTAGGCGCTGTGATATGCGCTAGCGATTTGCTCATCGGTCACGTCATCATTTAGCTCTACATAAATAGTGGCCAAAATACCGCGATTAAAGTTACCCAAATGCGGCTGAAAGACCACCTGATTGCTCAGATGATGACTGATCTCTGGCTGATGACGATGATTGAGCACGCCATAAGGCTTAAAGCTCACTTCACAAAAGCTGGTCGCGAGGCTCGCCTTGCGTCCCGCACCGGTGACACCGGAAACGGCACTGATAATCGGCTTACGTCCGGCGGCCATCAGGCCAGCTGTTTGTAACGGCTTTAAGGCGGTAAGAGAAGCCGTGGGATAACAGCCGGGTACGGCAATTAATTGTGCTTGCTTAATCGCGTCTTGATTCCATTCGGCTAAGCCATAAGCCGCCTTGCTGAGCCAGTCGCCAAACTGGTGAGTAAAACCATAAAAGCGCTGATAAAAGTCGTCACCGGGCACACGAAAGGCACCGGATAAATCAAAAACCGGCAGGCCCTTAGCTAAAAAGCCGGGCGCTAAGTCATGGCTCACTTCGTGGGCGGTAGCCAACAGCACTAGGTCGGCGTCAGCATAAATACGGCTCAGCGCATCATCATCGAGCGGCAGTACTGGCGCATCAATCACACCGCGCCAGCGCGGGTACAAGCTGGCAAAGGGTTTATGAGCGTCTAAGCTACCTTCAGAAACATAAAGGCCGGCGAGCGTCAGGTTAGGATGTGCATGGATTAAACCGGCCAGTTCGGCTCCGGTGTATCCGCTAGCACCAATAATTGCAGCTTTTAACATGGGGCAGGTCCGTCTATTTAAATTTTGGCTGGATAAGGGTTCAGGCGTCAGCCTAGCGTGTTTTCAGGGCTTATGTCACCCTAAGGGATATTTTGCTAGACCCTATAACATTGGCTTAGGCGAGCTGTCGTCGTCGCCGCAATAAAGAATGGAAAAACATGGCCATTTGCTACGCTAATTACCCAGAAAAGAATAGGTCGCCAGACTAGCAATGAACAAATACTTATGCAACATTGTTGAATATAAATTTGATAACTTTTTACGGAGTGTCCATGCCACTAACACAGTCATTAAAACCCTCATCAACCGGCCCATCTAAGCAGTTTCAGTTGATGGATATGTATCGCGACTTGATCGCCCTGCCCTCTATTAGTAGTACTGAGTCCAGCTGGGACCAAAGTAACGAAAAAGTGATCCGCTTATTAGCCGACTGGTTTAGTCAGCTAGGCTTTGCGGTAGAGGTCACGGAACTTGACGGCCTACCCGGCAAATTCAACATGGTGGCCACCCGCGGCGAAGGCGATGGCGGCTTATTACTGGCCGGCCATACCGACACCGTGCCTTATGATGAAGGCCGCTGGACCAAAGACCCCTTTAAGCTGACCGAAGAAAATGGCCGCCTCTATGGCTTGGGTGTGATCGACATGAAAGGCTTCTTTGCCTTTATTATCGAAGCCCTAAAAGACATGGACTTAAGCAAGCTCACTAAGCCGATTCGCATCTTGGCCACCGCCGATGAAGAAACCACCATGGCCGGTGCCCGCGCCATTGCCAGTGCCATGGCCATTAAGCCGGATTATGCAGTTATTGGTGAGCCGACCGGTTTAGTACCGGTCATGATGCACAAAGGCCATATGTCAGAAGGCATTCGTATTACCGGCAAAAGCGGCCACAGTTCAGACCCCGCAAATGGCGTCAATGCGCTAGAAATTATGCATAAAGTGATGGGCCGTTTATTAGACTTACAGCGCCAACTGAAAGAAAACTACGGCAATACTCATTTTAAGGTGCCACAGCCAACGCTAAACTTAGGCTCGCTGTTCGGCGGCGACAGCCCCAACCGTATTTGTGCCTGCTGCGAGCTGAACTTCGATATGCGCCCCATTCCTGGTGTGGGCCCAGATGAACTTATGGGTTTATTGCATCACGCCATAGAACCCATTAAACAGCAGTATCCCGATGCGCTGGAATTATTTCACTTACATGAACCTATCCCAGCCTACAGCACAGATCCAAACGGAGAGTTAGTGCGCGCTGCCGCCGAGATCAGCGGCAAGGCTGCCGAGGCGGTCAACTACTGTACCGAAGCGCCCTTTATCAATCAGCTTGGTTGCCAAACTATCGTATTGGGCCCCGGCCATATTGCCCAGGCACACCAACCCGATGAATACTTGGACTTATCGTTTGTGAAACCCACTATCGATATTATTCAACGCTTAGTGGGTCGTTTTTGTTTGGCTGAGGCAAAGTAAAGCGCCCGGCGCCCAGCACCAAGCTAAAAACAGACAAGCCATTCCCACCGCCGTCATACCGGGTCGCAGCCCAGTATGACGGCCCTGGTATCTCGCTTTTATGTTCTAAAGATCTAAAGCTAAAGCCAGAGCTATTTTTGCCACGGAATCCACGGAACTCACGGACGCAGTTCACGTGCGACAAGGGGCAACATATTTAATAGTAAGGGCTCGCCTCATGCAGACTGGGTGTTTGGTCCTTTACCATAAAGCTCTTATGTTAGTTTTTTCAGAACTGTTCACTACTATTCCGTGAGTTCAGAAGTGCTTCCGTGGCAAATAGGTTTAGTCACTAAGATCTAAGGCGAGATCCTGACCTGCGTCAGGATGACGGCATAAACATAATGCTCGTCTCGTGCAGGCTGGGCGTTAGCTCGTCCCCTTCACCGGCTTTATTAAGATCTGATCACTATTTTTCCGTGAGTTCCGTGCTTCTCGTAAACAAAGAGGCGTGGCAAAAAAACTTTAGCTCTTTATTTTTCTTAGTGCTTAGTGCTTAGCGCTCGGCGCTGTACTCAATCTTCGAACTTGCTCGCAAAACCAGTGCTGCTGCGTCACTAACATTGACCGCGTTCGCGAAAGCAGGCTATATAAGATTTCGCTACGAATTTACACGCATAAAAACAACGGTAGCATTCAATAAATACCGATAACAATTCAATAACGAGGCAGAGATATGGATAATCATGCACCACTCAGAGCCAACGTCGGCCTGCTGGGGCAATTGCTGGGCGATGCGATTAAGGATCACCACGGCACTAGCTTTCTCGACAAAATAGAAACCATTCGCCAACTGGCTAAGTCGGCGCGCCAAGGTAATGACCAAGACCAAGAGTTACTGCTCGACACGCTCAAACACTTGAGTGACGACGAGTTATTACCGGTGGCCCGCGCCTTTAGTCAGTTTTTGAATCTGGCCAACGTTGCTGAGCAATTTCATACCATATCTCGCCAAACCCAACATAATGCCGGTGCCGGCCCCCTCAGCGAGGTGTTTGAGCGCTTAAAGCAAGCCAATATACACCCGGATAACATCAAGGCCGCGCTGAGTGAGTTGGACATTGATTTAGTGCTAACCGCGCACCCCACCGAAGTCACGCGCCGCACCTTTATTCACAAACATGTGCAGCTCAATGACTGCTTGGCTGCACTGGAGCTGGATTTACCGCAAGCGGAAAAAGCCGAGTTACTGACGCGCGTCGAGCAACTCATCACCCAAGGCTGGCACAGTAAAGAAATTCGCTCTCAGCGCCCCACTCCAGTAGACGAAGCGCGTTGGGGCTTTGCGGTGATAGAAAACAGCGTATGGCCGGCACTGCCGCAGTTTATGCGCCAGCTCGACCAACAATTACAATCCCAGTTGAATATGCGCCTCCCGCTGGATGCCGCACCGGTGCGCTTTACCTCTTGGATGGGCGGCGACCGTGACGGCAACCCCTTTGTAACCGCCAAGGTGACGCAAGAAGTGCTGCTGTTGGGCCGTTGGGTCGCCAGCTCACTGTTTCTTGATGATATTCAAGAACTGGTTTCTGAGCTGTCGATGTCGGAAGCCAGTGATGAGCTGCACCGGGTCAGCCAGTCATTGCCGCAAGCGCGTGGCGAAAGCGACGAGCCTTATCGCGCCTTATTACGCAAGCTGCGCGAAGACTTACGGGAAACACTGGCCTACCTCAATGCGCAGGTGCAAGGCCAAAGCACCGATGCTCGAGACTTGATCACCAGCAATGAACAACTGCGCCAGCCTCTGGAGCTGTGTTATCGCTCGCTACAAGAATGTGGCTTAGGCAAGATTGCCGACGGCTTATTGTTAGATGTGATCCGCAAAGTGGCCTGTTTCGGTATTCATCTCTTAAAACTCGATATTCGCCAAGACGCCGAGCGCCACACCCAAGCGCTGTCTGAGATCACCGGTTATTTAGGCCTAGGTAACTACGGCGATTGGAGCGAAGCGGACAAGCAGGCTTTCTTGCTTAACGAACTTAATTCACGCCGCCCGCTGTTACCTCGCCAAGGAGCAATGGGCCAATGGCAGCCCAGTGCCGACACCCAAGAGGTATTAGATACCTGCCAAGTGATCGCTCAGCATCCACAAGATGCTTTTGGTATTTACATTATCTCCATGGCCGGCGCGCCGTCCGATGTACTGGCGGTACAACTGTTGCTTAAAGAAAGTGGCGTCAGCTTCCCGCTGCCCGTGGCCCCTTTATTTGAAACCTTGGATGACTTAAATAACGGCGCCGATGTAATAGCCCAGCTTTACGCCCTGCCTTGGTATCGCGGTTATCTGCAAGGGCGCCAATACGTAATGATCGGTTATTCCGACTCGGCCAAAGATGCAGGCATGATGGCCGCCGGTTGGGCCCAGTACAGCGCCATGGAGAAACTGGTCGGCATCAGCGAGCAAGAGCAGATCAAGTTGACCTTGTTCCACGGCCGTGGCGGCAGCTTAGGTCGCGGCGGCGGCCCCGCTCACCAAGCCATTTTGGCCCAACCCCCCGGTTCAACGCTTGGCGGTCTGCGCGTTACCGAGCAAGGCGAGATGATCCGCTTTAAGTTTGGCCTGCCCAAGGTAGCCATCGACAGCTTAGCGCTCTACACCAGCGCGGTATTAGAAGCCAACTTGCTACCACCGCCAGAGCCTAAGCCTGAGTGGCGGGATCTGATGGAAACCATGAGCGAGGTGTCTTGCGCCCATTACCGTTCGCTTATTCGCGATGAGCCGGACTTTGTGCCCTATTTCCGTGCCGCCACCCCGGAGCTGGAATTAGGTAAACTGCCGCTGGGCTCTCGCCCCGCTAAGCGCAGACCCAATGGTGGCGTAGAGAGCCTGCGCGCCATCCCGTGGATTTTTGCTTGGACGCAAAACCGCTTGATGCTCCCAGCTTGGTTGGGCGCCCATAAAGGCTTAGCCGCGGTAATAGAGGCCGGTGATGAAAGCACGCTAATGGCGATGAATAAAGACTGGCCATTCTTCCGCGCCCGGCTGGATATGCTGGAAATGGTATTTTTGAAAGCAGACTTAGGCTTGGCCGCCTACTACGACAGCCTGCTGGTGCCTGAATCTCTAAAACCGCTGGGCAAAAAATTACGCGATGAGCTGCGCGCCAGCATGGATTTGATACTGCACCTAAAAGAAGAAGGCGAGCTGTTATCCAATGAGCCTTGGATCAAGGAGTCCATCAAGTTACGCAACCCTTATACGGATCCGCTAAACGTGCTGCAGGCAGAATTATTAAAACGCTCGCGCTTACAAGAAGGCGAAATTCATCCGGTATTGGATCAAGCACTGATGGTGACCATAGCCGGCATCGCCGCTGGAATGCGTAATACGGGTTAAAACATAGCCTTAAGCGGTAAGCTTTAAGCGTTAAGTAAAATCTAATAAAAGGCCCCAGTGCTCGTCAGCACTGGGGCCTTTTTACTGCTGAAATAAGCCGATCTCAACTCTGCTGACAGCGAGTATTTTAGCGGCTTGATGAGTCGGGATGGGTTATCGCGTACCTTCCATTATCTTTATGGCCCGCTTATCAATGTTCGCCTTTCCCGTGCGCTAAGAAAAAGCGCAGCATTTCCCGTGAGGCATCCGGTCCTTGCGGATCCGTATAAGAGCCCCGAGCCGTACCTCCGGCCCAAGCGTGGGCAGCGCCGTGAATCGACCACTGCTCCAAAATAGGCTGGCCACTCGCATCATGATGAATGGTACAAGTATAGGAACGTCCATTAGGTACCTTTCCAGCACGTCTCTCTGCCTTAATCTTGCTGTTCGTTACGCGGCCTACAGGAAGATACTGCGCCACCACGCGATCACCATTGCTGGGATGTACCGTAGTGTCCTGATCACCGTGAAATATAATGGCGGGAATTTTCGGCCCCTTTGACGATGTAGGCTGAGCACTCGCCTGCTTATTAAGGCCAGCTAGCGGGCTGGTGGTGCCTTGCATTGCCGCAAGTGCAGACGGTATGTCTTGCGCCGCACCGTGGGCAAGCCCCGAGTGAATACCTACCGCCGCGTAAATGTCTGGGTAGAGTAGCGCCATGGTGGTGGCCATAGCGCCGCCAGCGGACAATCCAGCCACGTAGACGCGTCCTTCATCCAGGTGATACTCATTGATAATTTGGCGCGTTAGACCTGCGATAATCGCCGGCTCGCCACCATCGCGGTGCTGATCGCCTGGCTTGAACCAGTTCCAGCACCGAGAGCTATTCGCGCAACCGCTTTGTGCAGGATAGAGCACCAAACACGGCTGCTGTTCTGCAAGTATATTCATGCCGGTGCCGGCGGCGAAATCATCGGGATTTTGGGTACAACCATGCAGCATGACGATTAATGGCAACTGCTGGCCATGGTAACCACTGGGGACATACAGTTTGTAATCTCGGCTGCCCGCCTGATTAGCGAAGGTGCCACTGTTAAAAGTCGCGCCCTCAGGCAACACTTCGACGGGAACGTCCACGCCGGTGTTCAACCCTTGTAAACCCGACAGCTTGCCGCGTAACAGGCTGCTCAGACCACTCATACTGGGAGCAAAAGCAGTCGCGCCGTCAGCCAGCGTCTCGGCGGGTAAGTCCACTCCAGCATTCAACCCCGATAAACCCGATAGCTTGCCGCGCAATAGACTGCTTAAACCACTAATACCAGAAGCGGCAGCGAAAGGTTTGCGTGGCGCTTTGGTCTGCGCAGAGTGGGTCTGCGTAGAGCCGGGCTGCGCATAGTTAGAATGCATAGATTCAGGCTGCGCGCCTTTGCGGCCCGCCGACGCCTTCTCAGGTGTAGCATACTGCTCATCTACCACATAAAAGCTGCCTTCAAATATCTCACCCTTGGCGGATGTAGGCTCAGTGGCTTGGGGCATCTGCTCACCCTGCAGCGCCCGCTGTATCATAGCCGTGGCCTCCTGCAGTTGGCCGGATTGCGTCAACCAAGTGGCCTGTTTCAGACTGGCCATAAATTTTTCGTTCAGTGGAAGATTCATAGAAATATTCCTCGCTTGAATTAATACGCCATTAATAAATTCGGTTTGCCAGCGCGGCTTTAACCTCTTTGCTGGCTTGGAGGGCGCCTAAGACGGAGATGGATTCGATCGTCGCCAGCGCGAGTTCCGGAGATACATCCTCGGCAATATTCGCCAATCCCAGCACTTGGATCTGTAGCATTTCGCCCTTCGCCTGTAGCGCTTCCAGATCCGTGCGGCTGTAATACTGCAGGCCCAACACATAGGTCTTGCGGGCGACGGTTTCCTTAACCACTTCTGCATGCACCGCTAGCTGGTTACGGATCGCCGTGCGGATCAGGTCACTGCGGTTGGAATAAAATCCCTCCTGCACCAGCAGATCGACTTGCCCTAGGTCAACGACCCCTAAGTTAATGGTCAGCTTTTCGCTGGTATCGCCGGTCTTTCGTTTTAGCTCATGTACGCTCATCACTTTCCCTCGCTGGTCGGCACCTGCACCATTGCCCTACAAATCCAATTAGACTCCAATAACCATCCAAATAGATTCCATGTGGATGGTGCTCGATCATTGTAGGAGTATTCAAGAAAAAAAACAGCTATTAATTGAGCTAATCGCTGTTTTTTTGTGCCCTGCACAGACAGGTGGCGGCGCTAGCTGTGAATAGGGATACACTCAGTAGGTAAGTAAGCTGATTAAGCGAGAGAATACTCATCGTCTTAGAGGAGCTACATATGGAGATTTATACGGTCGGCCATTCCACTCACACCCAAGAGGAGTTCTTAAAGTTGCTGGCTGATGCAGGCATTGAGAAGTTGGTAGATGTGCGGGCTTTTCCGGGTAGTCGCAAGTTTCCGCATTTTCACGAAGACCAGATGCGCAAGTGGTTGCCAGAGCATGGCATTGCTTATCAGCATTGTGAAAAACTAGGCGGGCGCAGAAGAAAATCAAAAGTCATAGAGAATGAGGTCAATGACGGCTGGCAAAACCAATCCTTTCATAATTATGCGGATTACACGCTAACCGCGGACTTTCAAGCCGGTATCGAACAATTGCAGTGCGAAGCCGCCGAGCAGCGCATTGCCATCTGTTGCTCAGAACGCCATCCGGCACTGTGCCATCGGCTATTAATCAGTAACTGGCTGGCCAACCACGGCTGGCAGGTAATGCATATTTTAGATGGTGCTAAGCAACAAACCCTGATTGAAGAACACCAAGTCGGAAAATGGGGAGCAGAGGCCGTTATCACAAATAATGGCGAGCTTATTTATCCTGCCCATGATGAGTAATACACAGGCATCTGCTATAAACATTAACAGTCCTATTATTCACTTATGCTCAATTCTGTCGGGCTCACTCGCTAAAGGAAAATTCCATGATCCTAACTGCTCGTTGGCTATTCGCCTCCTTACTCGCCCTACTGTTAACAGGCTGCGGCTACAACCAGATCCAAACCTTGGATGAACAAGTGAAAGCCACTTGGTCGCAAGCTTTAAACCAGTATGAACGGCGTGCAGATTTAGTCCCCAAGCTGGTGAGCTCAGTTGATGCCTACATGAAACAAGAGCGCAGGGTATTAACCGATGTGACTGAGGCGCGAGCTAAAGTGGGGCAAATTAATGTCAGCATCAATGACTTAGACGATCCGGCCTTAATGCAGCGTTTTAATCAGGCTCAGGGTGAATTATCTTCTGCGCTATCTCGTTTAATGGCGGTGTCTGAAAGTTATCCAGACCTTAAAAGTGATGGTGTAGTGCGTGATTTAATGACACAGCTTGAGGGCACAGAAAACCGCATTGCCACCGAGCGTGGCCGTTTCGTGCAAGCCGTACAAGCCTATAATCAGTTTATTCGTCAGTTTCCTGCGGTGATTACCGCCAAAGTGATGGGCTATAAAGTTAAGGATAACTACGGGGTGGAGCGTCAATCTGAGATTATGCGTAACCCAGAAGTACGCTTTGATATGCCAGCTGATAAGGCGAACTAAGAAGGAACAACCATGCTTCTTCAACATACCGAGCTTCAACACGCTAAGCACCAACACAGGCGCGCCAGCGGATTCACCACTTTGCTATTAATGGCCCTCACCTTGGCGCTGTCCTTATTTTTGGCGCTGCCCACTTGGGCGCAAGATCAAACCATTGCGGTTCCTAAGCTGGATAACTGGGTGGTGGATACCACAGGTACCTTTAGTGGCGCCCAAAAAACTGCCTTGGCGCAGCAACTCGAAGCCTTTGAGAAAAGCAAAGGGGCGCAGATTTTTGTGCTGGTGGTACCCACCACAGGGGAAGATGGCATAGATCAATATGCGCGCCGCGTTTATGACCAATGGCAACTGGGCCGTGAAAAGATTGATGATGGCATCTTGCTCGTGGTGGCCAAAGATGACCGTCGCTTACGTATTGAAGTGGGTTATGGCCTAGAAGGTGCCGTCACAGATTTGCAGTCTGGGCGCATTATTCGTGAGTTTATAACACCCTATTTTGCTAAAAATGACTACGCTGCGGGTATTCAAGAAGGCGTAGATAGGATCATGGCTTTGGTGGCGGGAGAAGACTTACCGCCCCCCACCACAGAGCAAAACATGGCGGCGGATGATGGAGACTCACTCGGCATGTTATTACCCTTAGCTTTTTTTGCTTTTATGCTTCCCCCGCTTGCCGCCGCATTTTTGATTGGCATAGTCTCTTTCTTTATTTTTGGCAGTATCCCTATTTCTATCGTAGCCGGGGTAATTGCGCTGATCTTATCTTTGGTGGGTAAAGCCTTTGGTGCCGGTGGTAAAGGCAGCTCGGGACGAGCTTCTCGTAGAGGCGCGATATTAGGGGGCTTAGGCGGAGGTTTTGGTCGTGGCCGTGGTGGTGGCGGTGGTTTTGGTGGCGGCGGTGGAGGCAGCAGCGGTGGCGGTGGTGCCTCCGGTGGTTGGTGAGTAGTGAGTGGTAAGTAATGGTTAATGAATGATAGTTGGTGAGTAGTGACTGGTGAATGATGGCAGATAGATAGTGGCTGGCGAAGAGGAGCAAGCATGCAAAACAAATTTAAACGTCTCACTGGTATCGCCGCCTTAGAAGGCCAGTGGTTACGCCGGCGGCACTTCGATGAGCCCATGCTGGCACAGATTGCCGAGCGTATTAGGCAAGCGGAGTCTGAGCACACCGGCGAGTTAGTGGTGGCGGTAGAGGCCATAATGCCGAGCCATGAACAAGATGCACGTTTACGCGCCTTAGAAGTGTATGGCCGTTTAAAGGTCTGGGATACGCCATTAAACAGTGGCGTGCTGTTGTATTTAGCGCTAGATAGCCGCGCCATAGAAATTATTGCCGACCGAGGGATAGATGCCAGCAGTGCCCAGTGGCAGCAAGTGTGTGCAGATTTACAGGCTCGCTTAGCCAAAGCGGATTATCTTGAGGGATTAATGGCGGCCGTTGACGCTATCCAAGTTATCTTGAAAACACAGGCTCCCCATCACCACGATCACAAGGCCAACGTATTGCCCAATAGACCGGTCATTTTATAAAGAGCGTCGGTAATCTTATCAATAGCGGTCTTCCGTCTGACGCATATAATAACAACCAGCAGACCCGTTAATTGTTCGAGCCTGCTGGTTATCTATTAATCATGGCATTCAGACTAACTAATCATGCCTCGTTCTTTACTGACTCGGCCTTCTCAGTCAGTGGTTTCTTCGCCCAGTAACCCGCCAATAACGAGCCAGAGATGTTATGCCAAACGCTGAACAGCGTACCGGGTAAGGCAGCCGCTGGGCTAAAGAACTTCATGGCCAAGGCGGTAGCAAGGCCGGAGTTTTGTAAGCCCACCTCAAAGGCGATGGTACGACAGGTCTTTTTATCAAAGCCCATCAGTGCCGTAATGCCATAACCTAATAACAAGCCACAACTGTTGTGCAGTATGACCGCCACCGCCACTATGCCACCAATGTGCGCAATATTATCTGCATTCAAGGCCACAACAATGGCAATGATCAGCACGATGGCAACCATGGATAATAACGGCAAAATTGGCTCTAACCGCTTCACCACGCCACCCAGTGCATAATTCAGCACCACGCCCAGTAATACCGGCGCCACTACCACTTGTAACAAACTAATCAGCATCGACTGCACCGGTACATCTATGCTTTGGCCGACCAAGAGCGCCACCAGCACAGGCGTCATTACCACGCCCAATAAGGTAGAGATGGCGGTCATGGAGATAGATAGCGCAGTATCGCCTTTGGCCAAATAACACATCACATTAGATGAGGTACCGCCCGCTACGCTGCCTACCAACAACATGCCGACCGTCAGCTCGGCATCAAAGCCAAATAACAACGCAATCAACAAGGCCACCACCGGCATCACGCTAAACTGCAGTATCACGCCCACTAATAAGGCTTTTTTGCTGGCCAGCACATTGCGAAAGTCACTGATGCTCAGCGTTAAGCCCATGCACAGCATAATAATGGTCAGTAAAGGTACGATTTGGCCTTTAATGCCTACAAAAAGCTGGGGTTGAAAAAAGGCCAGCGCAGACAATAACAAAGCCCATAACGGGAATAACTGGGTGATAAAACCTAACATGGGTAATGCTCTCTTATTTCGGTGTTATCCACTCGGATAACCAGACCTATAATTGTGCCGTTATTGTTACCCTATTTGGACGCGCTGCAAAGGTTTAATCAGTCTCACTTTTATCGCTATGTTTTTTCCCAATAATATTTTTTACATCACTTTTCTTACACAATCAGCCCACATCTCATCCGCTTGGACACGACCATGACGCCAGCCATCTTATTTCTAGAAAAACAACACGCCGTGTTTACCTTGCACCCCTATGAATGTAGCGCCCAAGACGATTTTGGTGCCCATGCGGCGAGTCAATTACACGTGCCCTTAAATCAGGTATTCAAGACCTTGCTGACGGAGGGTGAGCAAGGTGCGGTAGTGGCGTTAGTGCCCTCTTCAAGCAAGGTAAACCTCAAACGCTTAGCTAAGGCGGCGGGCGTAAAAAAGCTGGAAATGATGCCACCCGCCAAAGCCGAGCGACTGACCGGTTATAAGGTGGGCGGCATTAGCCCGTTCGCGCAGAAAAAACGGCTGATCACAGTCGTGGATGCATCGGCGCTGCAACATACCGAGATCTTAGTATCCGGCGGTAAGCGGGGGCTATCGCTGGGCGTGAGTGCCGACTTGCTGCAAAATTTACTCGATGCGGTGATTGCGGAAATTGCTTAAGACAAAGCTATACGTCTTACGCTGTACGCCATACGTTCAAGACAAACACCTGTATTCTTTAGACTTACGGCGTATAGCGTACGGCTTAAAGCGTATGCCAGCGTGGGCGCCAACACGCAGTTTCAACGGATGAATTTAACAATAAATTGACACTTATCTGCTTTTCCAATAGCTTGAAAACGATGCTTGAATTGGTTTATATACTATTGTTTATGCTGTAATTTCATACATAAATGGTGTTTTTATATTTGAAATGTCAAAACTAAGCGCAAGCTAAAGGTAACTAAGATGCTAACTACTACAGTTAGCCAAGATGTTCACTAGCCTTAAGGAAGGGGTAAGTCAGTATGAAAAAGAACGTGGTCTTACTAAGTTTGGTCGCGGCACTGGGCTTAACAGCCTGTGATAAGCCTGAGACTCAAGCAACCAGCAGTGCTGCAGCTACGCCAGACAAAGTCTATAAAGTCGGTGTGGATAATACCTATCCGCCGTTTGAATTTACCAAAGATGGTCAACTCGTAGGCATTGATGTGGACTTAATTAATGCCATCGCCAAAGACCAAGGCTTTAAAATCAATATTGAGCAAATGGACTTTTCGGGCATCATTCCTGCCATGCAAGCTGGCATGCTAGATGTGGGCATGGGCGGCATGAGTATTACCGATAAACGTAAAGAAACCGTTGATTTTTCTGAACCTTACTTTGCCGCTGGCGTATCGTTAGTGGTGGCAAATGACAATAAAAACATCGCCAGTTTAGACGATTTATCTGGCAAAAAAGTCGTGGTTAAAAATGGCACCGTGGGTGCATCTTTTGCTGATAAGAACACCGAAGAATATGGCTATAGCATTATTCAGGTCAGCGACAGTGCTTCCATGTTTCAGGAAGTCACTAATGGTACCGCCGATGCCTTAATGGAAGATTACCCAGTGATCAGTTATGCCATTGCCACTGGCGGTTTGAAATTGCAGACCGTTGGCGAGCGACTCACCGGTGATAACTATGGCATTTCAGTATTAAAAGATAAGAATGACGAGTTATTGAAGATGATCAACGATGGTCTTGCCAATCTAAAGGAAAACGGCGAATACGATAAAATTATCGACGCCTATTTGGATTAAGCTGCTACAAAGGTCGCTAGCTAACGCCAACTAACCGCTAAGCTAGCGACTTTATAAGATTTTTAATAAGGATGTGAGCATGGATGTCGTCATTCAATCTCTACCTTACTTGTGGCAAGGGCTACAAGTTACCCTCAAGGTATTTATCATTGCCATTATTTTAGGCTTTGGTATTGGACTGCTATTAGCCTTAATGCGTCTTTCCCCCATCAAGCCTTTGACCTGGGTTTCTAAAATATTCGTTGATATCATTCGTGGCACGCCAATTTTAGTGCAGTTGTTCTTTATTTATTTTGGTTTAAATTCACTGGGATTTTTCAGCCTAGACCGAGAATCAGCCGGTATCTTCACCGTGGCCATCAACGCCGGCGCTTATTACTCAGAGATTATTCGGGCGGGCATTCAATCATTGGATAGAGGTCAAAATGAAGCGGCGCGCTCACTGGGCTTAACCAGTAGCCAAAGTATGCGCTATGTGATTTTGCCTCAGTCTTTTCGTCGTATGTTGCCGGCCTTTACCAACCAAGCCATTATTAGCTTAAAAGATACCTCCTTACTCTCGGTGATTGGTATTGCGGATCTAACTCAGAAAGGACAGGTGCAAATTGCCGCCACCTTTAAAGCCTTTGAAATTTGGATTGCCGTGGGCGCTATGTATTTTGTGGTGATCTACATGCTCTCTTTATTGTCTAGCTACCTAGAGCGGAGATCTAAACTGCCATGAGCATTATTCAAGTACACAATCTAGAAAAGTCTTTTGGCAGCAATCAGGTACTAAAAGGCATTTCTATCGATATTACCGCCAAAGAAGTGGTGTGCGTCATTGGGGCCTCAGGCTCAGGTAAGAGCACTTTTTTACGCTGCTTAAATAAACTGGAGGAGATAACCTCTGGCCAAGTGGTGATTGACGGTCAAGATATTACCGCCAAAGGCACAGATATTAATAAAATACGCCAAGAAGTGGGTATGGTGTTTCAACACTTTAATTTATTCCCCCATAAAACCGTATTGGGCAATATCACCTTGGCGCCCATTAAAGCTAGAGGCACTTCTAAAGCCGAGGCTAAAAAGTCCGCGCTGGAGTTACTAGACAAAGTAGGCTTATCTGACAAAGCCGATGCTTATCCAGGAGAGTTATCCGGCGGTCAAAAACAGCGCGTCGCCATTGCCCGCGCGCTGGCCATGAATCCAAAAATCATGTTGTTTGATGAGCCAACCTCAGCATTGGATCCAGAAATGGTCGGTGAAGTATTGGCGGTTATGAAGCAACTGGCACTAGAGGGCATGACCATGGTGGTGGTTACCCACGAAATGGGCTTTGCCCGAGAGGTGAGTGATCGGGTGGTATTCATTCATGAAGGACGAATTTTAGAAGAAAACACCCCCACCACCTTGTTTGATAGCCCTCAAGAACCCCGAACTCAAGAGTTTTTAAGCAAGATTTTATAATGTCCCGCAGAGGAGTAAAGCGTGAGGTGGGAGGTGTTAGCGATATCCCTTTTAGCTTCAATGCCTGCCCCTCGCCTTTACATTTCTCTGCTTAGGTAAGCGTTACCCACTACCCAAGCAGGTTATACCAATCTAAGTAAGTATGTGGCCTGTTTTGAAGTTGAATGCTAGAGGTACAAAGGTCAGCTTGTGGTCTTTGCGAGCGTAGCGCGGCAATCCATACTGCACGCCTGCACAGGGTCCCAACCATGGATTGCCGCGTCGTTACACTCCTCGCAAGGACCAAGGTTAGGGTTTGGCTCTGGCCTTTTGTAGGGGCGCCTTACTTAGATAGAAAGTATTCGACCTCTTTAGGCCGTGCTATGGTTTTTGGTCGATTGAAATCGACCCTACAGAAGACATAAAAATCTGATTAGTCAGTTTTCCAGATTGGTATTAGTTAGGCGCTGGCCGCTATGTTATACGCCTCCCTCCTCACGCTTTACTCTTCACTTTATTCATCTCTCACATCCTCTTTTTGTCAGTTTTTTCTTGCTAGCACTTTGTAAAAAACGCTACTATCCCGCCAGTAATACAAACGATTCTCAAACGCATAATCATAAAGGATGCTCGGATGCTGTACCCTAAACTCGCATTGGCCACGGCCATTGGCGCCCTGCTCGCCGGTTGCGCGCAAACCAACACCCCAGCCGTAACCCAACACCAAGTGGTTGAGCACTACGCCAATATCGCCCATGCGGTTTACAGCGACTCACTGACCAGCGCCGAGCAGTTAGATATCGCCATCAAGCAACTATTAGCCGACCCCAGCGAGCAAACACTCGCACAAGCGCGCACCGCTTGGATTGCCGCTCGCGTGCCTTACCAGCAGTCAGAAACGTTCCGCTTTAGTAATCCGGTAGTCGACGACTGGGAAGGTCAGCTGAATGCCTGGCCACTGGATGAAGGCCTGATTGATTATGTCGCTCAAGGTTATCAGCATGAATTAGGCAACCAAGGCGCCACCGCTAATATTATCGCCAATAAAGTATTACAAGTCGGCGGCGAGCGCTTAGATGTCAGCCACATTACTCCTGAGCTGTTGGCCGGCCTTAATGAAGTTGCTGGTTCAGAAGCCAACGTGGCCTCCGGCTATCACGCCATCGAGTTCTTACTCTGGGGCCAAGATTTAAACGCCACCGGCCCTGGTGCTGGTGAGCGTCCTTATAGCGATTACGTACTGGGGGCTGATTGCACCAATGGCAACTGCGACCGTCGCCGTGATTACCTGCAAGCCGCCAGTGACTTACTGATCAGCGACTTAGGTTGGATGGTTAATCAGTGGCAAGCTGGCAATGCAGAGAATTACCGCGCCGAGCTACTCGCGCTACCCGCAGAGGAAGGCATGCGCCGCATGCTATTTGGTATGGGTTCATTATCGCTAGGCGAGCTGGCCGGTGAACGCATGAAGGTGGCTTTGATCGCTAACTCAGCAGAAGACGAGCACGACTGTTTCTCTGATAACACCCACAACTCACATTATTACAATGAGAAAGGCATCGTTAATCTGATGTTTGGTGAATATCAGCGCATTGATGGCAGCATGCTGCAAGGTCCGTCTTTATTGCAGTTAGTCGCTCAGCAAGACACCCATGCAGCCAAACAAGCCGCCAAGCAGATAGACGCGCAAATGCGCACCAGTGAGCAAGCCGTGTATCAGTTGGTGCAGTCTGCCGAAGTCGAAAACGTGCATTTCGATCAGTTGATTGCTGCCGATAACCCTGCCGGCAATCAGTTGGTACAAGATGCCATAGATGCACTGGTAGAGCAGACACGCGCCATTGAGCTGGCCGCCAACAGCATCGGCATTAATAACCTCAGCCCAGACACCGCCGATCACGAGTTTTAGGCCAAGCCGTGAAGGGTGAAGTGTAAAGGGCAAAGAGGACGAGATAATACCTAGCCACAGAAAATACACCGCAACGAAGAGCGGGGTGTTTTCCTCTTTACTCATCCCCCTTCACTCTTCACCGTTTCTTATCTTGGAATTTTTATGTGGTTACGACTCATCGGCGGCCTGTTGTGCGCCAGCTTGGCCGTTAACGCTCAAGCTAATCCTCTGCAATCTGGCGGTAAGACCAGTACCGACAAAACTGGCGGCAATGCGTTCTCTATGCCCGCATCCAATTTAAGTTTTGATAAGCGCCTCGATTTCTCAGTGGGTAATAGTTTTTTTCGCAATCCTTGGGTGATGGCGCCCGCCACTACCGATGCCCGAGATGGCTTAGGCCCCTTGTTTAATACCAATGCCTGCCAAGGCTGTCATATCAAAGATGGCCGTGGCCATCCACCGCAATTTAAAGGCGATAACGCGGTGAGCATGCTAGTGCGGCTGTCTATTCCCAGCACAGCTAACGCCGAGCACCAAGCAATACTCAAAACCCAAGGTGTGATACCAGAGCCTACTTATGGCGGTCAGTTACAAGACATGGCCATTCCGGGTGCCAAGCCTGAGGGTAAAGTAAGCATCAGCTATCAAACGCAAACGCAGCACTTGGCTGACGCCAGCCCAGTAGAGCTGCGCCAGCCCAAGGTGAATATCAGCAAACTGAACTATGGCCCCTTGCACCCCGAGGCGTTATTTTCGGCGCGCATTGCCCCTCCCATGATTGGCTTAGGCTTGCTAGAGGCCATTAGCGAGGCCGATATTCTGGCCAAGGAAAACCCCAAGGCCGACGGCATCAGTGGTCGTGCCAATCGGGTATGGGATAATAAAGCTAATACCACTGTGATGGGTCGCTTCGGTTGGAAAGCCGGTCAGCCTAGTCTGCGCCAGCAAAATGCCAGTGCCTTTGCCGGAGATATGGGCATCACCTCGGCGTTGTTTTTAGCAGATGACTGTACGCAGGCTCAAGATTGCGCGGGCTTCCCCAATGGCGGCGAGTTAGAAGTCAGTGAAGATATTTTAGACTCAGTGACGTTTTACAGTCAGCACTTAGCCGTACCCATGCGCCGAGGGCTAGATAAACCCGAGGTACAAGCCGGTGAACAGCTCTTTTTGGCGCTCGGCTGCAGCGGTTGCCATACCCCCTCTTACACTACCGGCCAGCACGAGAGCCCTGCATTAAGTAACCAAAAAATTTATCCTTATACGGATCTACTACTGCACGATATGGGCGAAGGACTGGCAGATAATAGACCCGAATTTTTAGCCAACGGTCGTGAATGGCGCACCCCACCCTTATGGGGCTTAGGCTATGCCCCAGAAGTGGCCGGCAGCGAAGGTGCCTTTTATCTGCACGACGGCCGTGCCCGCACGCTGTTAGAAGCCATTCTCTGGCATGGCGGTGAAGCAGAACAGGCCAAGCAAAGCGTAATGGCCGCCAATAAAACCGAACGCGCACAACTTATTGCCTTTTTGGAGTCCTTATGAAGAAGTCCTTAGTCGCACTGGCCTTGCTGGCCTCCTTGAGCGCTTGCCAGAACTCGACACCCGCCCCCACCTTAGCGGATAGCCAACTGCAAACCTTGGCCGATAGCCATCTGGCTTTAATGCGCCAGCAAGCAGATCAACTGGCCGGTGAGCTAAACCAGCTGCAGCAAGTAAGTAGCACTTATTGCCAAGCCAATGCCGCGACGCCATCCACAGTTAATGAGATTAAACACGCATGGCGTCAAAGCTTTGCCGCTTGGAGCGCCCATCAAGGTCAAAGTGGCGGCCCGCTGGATGCCAATGGCTTAAGCTTTGCTTTTCAATTTTGGCCCGATAAAAAAGACACCGTCGGTAAGCAAGTGCAGCGTGAGCTAGCGGCCGTGGCCAAGGGCGAACCCGTGCCGGATCGCGGCGTCGTCACCACCTTAAACGCGGTCGAGTATTTACTGATAAGCGATCTGAGCCAGCAACAGCGTTGCTTGCTCTTGCCAGGGATCACG
This sequence comes from Oceanisphaera profunda, assembly GCF_002157895.1. Lineage (GTDB taxonomy): Bacteria > Pseudomonadota > Gammaproteobacteria > Enterobacterales > Aeromonadaceae > Oceanimonas > Oceanimonas profunda. The sequence goes on along the minus strand of NZ_CP021377.1, from coordinate 2,012,874 downwards.
GCACAACTCGCTAATAACAGTCAGCAGCTACAAACGGCGTGGCAAGATGCTAACGGCTATCAGCAACAGCTCACTCAAATGCAGCAACAAGGCGGGGCTACGGTACTACTGACCGAAGTGCTGGGCCAACTCGCACACCGCTTTGATCGCATCGAAAAGAAACTGGTACTGCCGCTTAATACCGCCAGCAACCCGCGGCCACTGTTTGCCGAGGCTTGGCGCAGCCAGCAATCGTTACACTTTTTGCGCACCAGCTTAAACGCACTGGCACAGGAATATCATCAGGGCGGCATGCGGGCTTATTTACTGAGCACCGAGCATCAGCCGCAAGTACTGGCCCTAGATGAAGCCTTTAGCGAAGCACAGACTCGCTTGCCTGCAGGTGATAGCTTGGCCGAGTGGCTCAAGGGCGATAACTATGCCCAGCTACTGCGCTTTAAGCTGTCGTTAGACCAGTTGGGTTATCAGCTAAAACAGGCGCTACCGCGCGATCTGGGCATTAGCTTGGGTTTTAATGCCACGGACGGTGACTAATGCATCGGCGGCAATTTTTAAAAGCGGCTTCCCTACAAGTGCTGACCGCCGCCGGTGTGTTGAGTAGTTTAGGGTTAGTAGGCTGCGTGACTTCTCCCACGACCTCTAGTCGCCAAGCCTATGTAATAGGCGGTGGCCGACGTGAGCATGAACAGTACGTGGCGCAGGCGCTTAATCTGGACGGCAGCTTACGCTATGAGTTGCCTTTGCCGGCACGCGGCCACGGCGTATCGGTGCATCCGCATTTGCCACTGGCGGTGTGTCATGCACGCCGACCGGGTCAGTTTATGTGTCTGTTTAATCATAAAACCGGTGAGCGGCTACAAGTGCGCGTGGCTGATGCAGATCGCCATTATTACGGCCACGGCGTATTCAGTCATGATGGCCAAACACTGTTTACTACCGAAGGCGTCAGCGAGACCAGCCAAGGGGTGATTGGCGTTTATGCATTGCGTGATCAGCAATTAGAAAAAATTAATGAATACTCAGGCTTTGGCATAGGCCCTCATGAAATCTGCTTAATGCCCAATGGCAGCCTAGTGGTCGGTGTGGGCGGCCAGCACACCTTTGGCCGCGAGGTACTTAATTTGGATACTATGCTGCCTAGCCTGACGTATCTGGATGCCCAAGATGGCCGAGTATTAAGCCAAGCCACGCTTGCCGATAAACAGCTTTCTATTCGCCATTTGGCCGTCACTGCCGACGGCGAAGTGTTTAGCGGCCAGCAATATCGCGGCGAGCCCGATGACTATCCGCCACTCATAGTGCGACACCGCCCCGGCCAGCCACTGCAGGCCTTAGGTGGCAGTAAGCTGGATTGGGCACGCTTTAATCACTACATTGCCAGTATCGCCGTTACCGATACCTTAATTGCCGCCACCTCGCCGCCGGGTAATTGTTATGGCCTGTGGCATCGCCACAGTGGTGAGCTGATCCGCATCGCCCCGCTGCCCGATGCCTCGGGTGCCGTGGCCAATAACCAGCAGATTTGGTTAAGCAGTGGCCATGGCGGCATTAGCCAGCTGGACAATAGCGGTCGCGAGCAACGCTTTTATTCGGCTTATCAGTGGGATAATCACTGGGCCCTCATTGACGCCTAGTGCTATAAAAGCAAAACTACCTGCCGAGAAACTGTAAAGAGTGAAGAGGACGAGCCAAAGTTAAGGCAGTGCGAGTTCCAACAAAGGGCGGTGTTTATCTTTACGCCGTCATCCTGATACCGGATCAAGTCCGGCATGACGAAGTTTCAGGATCTCGCCCTAAGTCTTTAAAGACTAAAACCTTATCTGCCACGGAAGAACACGGGAAAATAGAGATCAGATCTGAAAATGATAGTAATAGCCAAACACCAAAGCTTGAATGAGGGGAGCTCTTACCATAAAAGCTCTTAGTCACTCGTCGATCTTATCTTGGCTTAATTTTTCCGTGGGTTTCGTGGGTTCCGTTGCTAGAATTTTTTAATCTTAGTTTGTCATTAGCTCAATGCTGGTCGCACGTGACCTCTTCCGTGAGTTCCGTGTCGATAACCCTTTAGTATTTTTTATATCAGGAGTAAAAAGATGGGAATTTTAAGCTGGATTGTATTTGGTCTGATTGCAGGCGTAGTGGCTAAGTTTCTGATGCCAGGTCGTGACGGTGGCGGTTTGATCATGACTATCTTACTGGGTGTGGCCGGTGCCTTCGTCGGCGGCTGGATTGGTACCCAACTGGGCTTTGGCGTGGTCACCGGCTTTAACCTCGGCAGCTTCTTCACCGCCATCGTCGGTGCACTGGCATTGCTGTTCGTATATCGATTGCTTAAGAAGTGATATCAGCACCGAGCTGCGCTAAGGTAATCCCTTACATTTATTTCTAGGAGCACAGATGGCGTCTTCAGCGCAGAGTAAGCCTAAGGTGGGCGTGATTGCTATCGTTTGGCAGCAAGAGCAAGTGTTGTTAGTGAAGCGTAAGTTTGCACCCCATGCGGGTCATTGGGGTTTTCCCGGAGGCAAGCTGGAATGGGGCGAAACCATGGCCCAGGGCGCGGCTCGGGAGTTACGAGAAGAAACCGCCATTCAGGCTGAAATGGACGCCCCTTTTGCTTGCTTTGACGTACTGGAAAACGGGCCGGATGGCGAGTTAGCGCACCATTACGTGATGGTGGCGGTAGTCGGCCATTATGTGAGTGGCCAAGCGCAAGCAGCCGATGATGCCGAAGACGTAGGCTGGTTTTCGCCGCAAGCATTGCCCTCACCTTTATGCCCAGACTTAGCAGAAATAATTACTCGCTCTCGTCAGGATTAAATACCCGCCAAAATAAACCTATAACCGAGTTTTATGCTGTTATTTTTTGCTATGTATTTCAGGTGTCTTTTACTCGTCGGCCAAGCTTGGCTCGCCGCCGGCGCTAGTAAACGAGCCTAAAGCTCAGCCAGTAACGGCATAAAAAATCAGACTGTTATGATTAATTCCTCTCATAGGGGGCTAGGAAATCTTGTATTATTTCGCTATCTTGACGGCATTAAGTATCGCTAGGGCTTAGTTTGCGCGTAGAAACTCGCGTTCAACTGCACATACTTTGGCCAATAATCACGCGAATAACTATGCTAAAAAAGTGCACATTTAGGGTTTTCTCCCGCTCGCTCGGCCTCCTCTTAAGATTAGCGCCGTTGCCTTCCCATCAAACGGATGCCAATGGCCTCGTTTGCTGAGCGTGTTCTGCACCTAATCGTAATCGGCGCTATTTTACTTACCTAACCTCTAAAGGGACTTATGAATATCGAAACCGCTACTGAGCCACAAAGCCAGGTCCAAACTCGTATCGAACACGACTTACTCGGTGACCAAGCCGTCCCCGCTGATGCCCTTTATGGCATACAGACTCAGCGCGCCAAGAAAAATTTCGATATTACTGGCATGCCCATCAGCCACTTCCCTGAATTAGTGAAAGGCCTAGCCATGGTGAAAGCCGCCGCGGCGCGCGCTAACCACAGCCACGGTTTATTGACTGACGATAAAAATAACGCCATTCAAGCGGCCTGCGCCGAGCTGATTAATGGTGAGCATCACGAGCAGTTTATTGTGGATTTAATTCAAGGCGGCGCCGGCACTTCTACCAATATGAATGCCAACGAAGTGATCGCCAATATCGGCTTGAAAAAGCTGGGCTTTGAGTACGGCCAATACGCCAACTTGCACCCCAATAACGATGTTAACCGCTCCCAGTCCACCAATGACGTTTACCCAACATCGGCTCGCATAGCCATCGTCTTTGCAGCGCAAGAGCTGATGGTTACGATCGCTAACTTAAAGGAAAGCTTGGCAGCCAAAGGGCAAGAATTTTCCGAAATCTTAAAGATGGGTCGTACCCAAATGCAAGATGCGGTGCCCATGACCTTAGGCCAAGAGTTTGACGCCTTTGCCGCGGATTTAGCTGCAGAAAACGCCAGCATCAACGAAGCTTGCATGCAGTTATGCGAAGTGAACTTAGGCGGCACCGCCATTGGTACCGGCATTAACGCCCCCGCCGGTTATGCCTGCCTAGCCGTAAGCGAACTGGCTGACATCAGTGGCCTGCCCGTACGTTTAGCACCGAACTTGATTGCCGCCAGCTCCGACATGGGTGCTTTCGTGACTTTCTCTGGCACCTTAAAGCGTCTAGCCGTTAAATTGTCTAAGTTGAGCAACGACTTACGTTTGTTGTCTAGCGGCCCTCGTACCGGTATTGCTGAGATCAACCTGCCTGCCATGCAGCCCGGTTCGTCCATTATGCCCGGCAAAGTAAACCCAGTTATTCCTGAAGCCATGAACCAAACTGCGTTTCAGGTAATGGGCACCGACATGACAGTGACCATGGCCGCCGAAGCCGCACAGCTGCAGCTGAACGCCATGGAGCCGTTGATCATCTACAACCTGCTGAACAACTGCCGCATCTTGAGCAAGTCCATCCATATGCTGGATGAACTGTGCATTCGTGGCATTACCGCCAACGAAGAGCGTTGCGCTTTCCATGTGGAAAACAGCATTGGCATCGTCACCGCCTTAGTGCCTCATATCGGCTATGACAACGCCAGCCGCATCGCCGGTCAGGCACTGTTAAGTGGCTTAGGTGTGGCAGAGTTGGTACGCAAAGAGCAGCTATTAACCGATGAACAACTGGCGGAAATCTTATCGCCAAACGCCATGATCAACTGTGGCTAAGCTCGTGAGAAGTGAGGGGTGAAACGTGAAACGTGAAGCGTGAAGCGTGGAATGGTTTAAAGAGACTCCTTACTCTTCACCAATAAAAAAGGCTCCTATCTAGGAGCCTTTTTTTGATCTGCGTGAAGGGTTAAGCGTGAGACGAAAGGGATAGAGCCACGGGATGAGCGTGGCGCAGGGATGGCGCGCTGCGCCATTTCGCGACTAAAGTCGCGGCTACAATCACCAACTTGGTGTTTAGCTTAGTGCTTGCAGTTCATGGATTGCCGCGTCGCTTCGCTCCTCGCAAAAACAGGTCTTACGGGAGCGGTAAGCCTTTAACTTACGGCGTCACAGGGACTGATATCCTGACTTTCGTCAGGATGACGGCATAAAAAAACACCAGGCCCGCTCTTACCATTAAAGATCTCTTTCCGATCTGATCACTATTGTTCCGTGTCTTCCGTGTTCTTCCGTGTTCTTCCGTTGCCAATAGCCTTTGTTCTGGTTCTTGACCTTTAACTTACCGCTCCCATAGGGATCATGCTCTCTTCACAGACTGGCCAGCAACTGCCATAAGTCCGCTTGCATGGCGCCAGCCGTGACTTCACGCCCGGCACCGGGCCCCTGAATAATTAACGGGTTTTGGCGATAGTGCGTGGTTTCTATGGCGTAGATATTGTCACCGGGGCGCACATGCGCGAAAGCATGATCTCGGCTGACCACTTCTAGCCCCACTTCTGCCTTGCCGGTTATGCCATCAAAGCGGGCCACATGACGCAAGACGCCGTCTACCTCATCGGCTTTAGCCAGCTGATCAGACATAGTCGCATCCAGCTCGGATAAGCGGTCGAAGAAGGCTTCTTTATCGAGCGCTAGCAATGACTCAGGTACTAAGTTGTGTACTTTTACCTGTGCAGGATCGAGATCAAAGCCGGCTTCGCGGGCCAAAATCACCAGCTTGCGCTGTACATCTTGGCCATTAAGGTCTTCTCGCGGATCCGGCTCGGTTAAGCCTTGCTGCCAGGCCTGCAATACCAACTCAGAAAACGGCTGACTGCCATCAAAGTGCTGAAACAACCAACTCAAGGTACCGGAGAAAATACCGCTAATGGCCCGCACTTGCTCGCCCGAGTGCTGCAACTGCTTAATGCTGCTTTGCACCGGCAAACCGGCGCCGACAGTGGCATTACTGAGAAACTGCACATCGTGCTCAACCAAGCTCTGCTTAAGCGGCAGATAAAAATCTTGTGCCGCGGCGCCGGCCAGTTTGTTGGCAGCAATCAGGTGAATGCGCTGTGCCACTAACGCCGGATAATGCGCCACTAACGATTCGGAGGCGGTAAAGTCCAGCGCAATCAGCTGATCAAAACCATGATCGGCAATGTCTTCTAACCAGTCAGGCCACTGCACAGGCTCCGGCTGAAAATCATTCAGCAGTTGCTCCACGGTTAAGCCTTGGCTCGATAACAGCCCGCCTTGGGAGTTAAAGGCGCCGAATAGGGTGAGCTGCACATTCAGCTGCTGCTCTAGATTGGCCTGTTGTGCTTGGTATAATTTCAGCCAAGCTTGGCCAATATTGCCCCGACCAAACAAGATCAAACCAATGCGTTTCGGCCGGCTGAACAAGCTATTATGCAAACGCAGTAACAGCGGCTCCAGCACCATCTTTCGCACCACACCCACTAGGCTAAGGCCGTTAACAGCGGGCTGAATAAACTCCAGCGGCTGTTCATTCAGCGCATGATAAAAGTGTAAACACTGCTCAGGTTGTGCAGTCACGCCTTTGCCGACCAAGGCTACGAGCGAGAAACCTTCGCGCTGCTGCAAGTCTTCAAAACCACCGGAGGTTTGATGGTCACGCAACAAAGAGAACACCTGCTGCGCTTGCTCTGGAGTATAGGCAATTTGCCACAATTTACGTTCAGGCCGACGTTTACAGGCTAAGGGCGCTAACTCGCGACGAGTGAGCCACTCGGTGAGCGCATTCACCCGCTCGTGATAACGGTCTGAGATGCTCATCTCAATTAATACCGCGTCGTCTACCGAGGTCACGATGCGCGCCCCGGGATCTCGCGGGTCATGGCGTAAGATGCGAGTATGGCCATCACCCGGGTGATAACTGCTGCGCAACATAAGCTGTTGCCCGCTCTCGGCCACCGGCCCTAGCGTGCGATTATGCAATACCGACGAGCCTAAGCGCGCCAGCTCAGCGGCCTCTGGCAGTGATAAACGCGACAATAATTGCGCCTCAGAGACCCGTCTCGGATCGGCACTAAACACCCCCGGCACATCACTCCAAATGGTGGTGTGTGAACTGCCCGCCAATAACGCCAATAAGGTAGCGCTAAAGTCCGAGCCATTACGGCCTAATAAGCGCGTGCGACCTTGGTCGTCGCCGGCAATAAAACCGGTTACCACCAACACCTGATGACTGCGCGCACTAAATAGGTTCGCCAACAGCTGGCGAGAAGTAGCGTCGTCTATTTGAACCGGCGAGCCACTTACCCGTAAAAATTCACGGGCATCCAAAGGCGAAGATGCCACGCCTTGGCTGCTCAGTAATGCACTCAATAAACGGGCGGACCACTGCTCACCAAAGGCTTGAATAAAGTTACGCTGATAATCATCAAGCCGCTGGCTTTCTAGCACATGGGCGATGGTGTTGATGTCTACATCCAGTGCCGCTTGCAGCAGCTCAGCCTCAGCTATGGGCAATGTGCTGGTGATCAGCCCTTGCTGATAGCTGTAAATGCCTTCTAGCGTGGTGGCCGCGGCACTGTCGCCGCTATCAAACAGATTAAGTAGCTCAATTAAGCGGTTGGTGGTTTTGCCAGAAGCAGAGACCACCACCAGCGCATCGGTTTGGCCTTCATTAGCAATAATGTCGGCCACACGTTGCAAACCGGTAGCATCAGCCAAACTGCTGCCGCCAAATTTATGGACCGGACGCTTCAAGGTATGCGTATCGGCTTTGTCTGAGCTTGGGTGCGGGATCATTACTGGCTTAACACCTTAAATGCATTGTCAAAATCGGCGATTAAATCTTGTGCATCTTCGATGCCCACAGACACCCGCAGCAGTTGATCATTAATGCCAGCCGTCAGGCGATCCGCTTCCGGCATAGCCGCGTGGGTCATGGTGGCCGGGTGAGCAATCAAACTCTCTACGCCACCTAAAGATTCTGCCAAGCAAAACAGCTTCAGCTCACCCAAGAAAGCGCGCATGCCGGCTTCGTCTGTGTCTAGCTCAAAGCTGAGCATGGCACCAAAACCCGTCTGCTGGCGGGCTGCCACTTCGTGACCTGGGCTGTCTGGTAAGCTCGGGTGATAAATGGCTTTCACCTCAGGGCGCGTTTGCAAATACGCCAAAATAGCATCGGCATTTTCGCAGTGCTGGCGCATCCGCACCCCAAGCGTGCGCAGGCCACGCAATGTTTGGTAGTTATCAAAAGCAGGCCCCGTCACGCCTAAGCAGTTGGCCCACCAGCGCAGCTCTTCCGCTAATTCAGCGCACGCCGCAATCACGGCGCCACCCAGCGCATCCGAATGGCCGTTAATGTATTTAGTGGTGGAGTGCACCACTAAATCGGCACCTAAGGTCAGGGGCTGTTGTAAAATCGGCGATAAAAAGGTGTTATCCACCACGCTCAGCGCGCCTACTTCTTTGGCCGCCGCACACAAGGCAGCAATATCGACCACGCGCAACAGCGGGTTAGACGGGGTTTCAATCCACAGCATCTTGGGCTTTTTCGCCATGGCGGCGGCCAATGCCACTGGGTCGGTTTGATCGACGTATTCCACTTTAAAGTGGCCTTTTTTGGCAAAGGCATTAAACAGGCGATGAGTGCCGCCATAACAGTCGTGGGGGGCGATTAATAAGTCATCGGCGTTTAACTGTGAGGTGACGATCAGGTTAATAGTGCCGGTGCCATTCGCCGTTACCGCGCCGCCCGCGCCTTTTTCTAATTTAGTGAGCGCATCAATCAAGGTTTGGCGGGTCGGGTTGCCCGAGCGGGCATAATCGAAACGACGCTGCTTACCAAAGTCCTCAAACGAAAAGGTGCTGCTCAGATAAATAGGCGGTACTACGGCGCCATGCTGAGTATCCGTGTCAATGCCGGTACGAACCGCATGAGTTTGAGTCTGGTAATCTGGCATATGTTCTCCTTTGCCCACTGGCAGCCTTGTTTAAAATATGTCGTTATTAAATTTATCATTGCCTGCGCGCACAGTAACCCAGCGCAAGCAGGCCGTCAAGCCACCTAGACGGCCAAGCATCTAAGCTGTTGGATTGCCAATATAAGGTGTAGGGGTTACAATCTTGCTCGGATTTTTAACCTTTAATAACCTTGATGCGGGTAGATAATGAAAACTGAATGGAATGGCGACTATATCAGCCCTTACGCCGAGCACGGCAAAAAAAATGAACAGGTAAAAAAGATTACCGTGTCCATCCCGCTCAAGGTGTTAAAGATATTAACCGATGAGCGCACTCGTCGGCAGGTGAATAACTTGCGTCATGCCACCAACAGTGAATTGCTGTGTGAAGCATTTCTGCATGCCTATACTGGCCAGCCTTTGCCCCAAGACGATGATTTGCGAAAAGACGTGCCCGATCAAATCCCGGCCCACGCACGCGATATTATGGCGACACTCGGGATAGAGATTGAAGACTTCGACGTAGACGACGCTGAGTAACCGCACACGCAAAAAAAAGCAGGAGCCGATTAATATCGACTCCTGCTTTTTTTATGCCTAATGTTTACCTGATTACGTATGAACCTCAGCCATAATGCACCCTGTTTCGGTTTGTTCTTTGTAGCTGCCCAATTTATTCGGCAGGCCAGCTCTGCTGGCTATTACTGAGGTTTAGATTTAAACCAAAACACCAAACCGGGCCGAAGTCCTCTTCGCCGAAGAGACGGGCCCCTACAAGGTCAAAATACTAAACTGGGCCTCATATTCTTTACCGAAGAGGCGGCCAACACCTGCAACTCATTGAATTAATTGGTTATTAATTCAATGAAACATTACTGAGCTTTGTGGGTAATCAGGAATGTTTATGCTCGAGTCTGCTGTTAAACTTAGCAGCTCAAACTGGATGATTATTCATCACCCGCCCCTTCTGGCTTGATTAAGATGTTGGCCCAAGTGAGCTCGGGATCACCCATGGTAATAAAATTAGGGTTAATCAACGTCTCGCGTTGGTTGTAACTTAATGGCCCTAAATAGAGGTCCACAATACGCCCGCCTGCCTCTTCTACTATGCACTGAGTGGCACCCGTGTCCCACTCACCGGTGGGGCCAATGCGCATATAAATATCCGCCCCGCCTTCTGCCACTAAACACGACTTTAATGAGCTAGAGCCCAGCGGCACCAGTTCATATTCTAAGTCTGTGGTGAGCCGTGCCCGCACCCAGTCGACATTTTGCCGACGACTCACAGTGATCCGCAGTCTGCGCAGCGGCTTGCTGGCATCATAATGGCTGGCACTAATGGCTCTAATTTCACCATCTGCTTCTTTAAAAGCACCAAAGCCACGCGCCGCATAATACAGCAGGTTATTAACCGGGCCATACACTACACCCAATACCGGCTTGCCGTGTTCAATCAAGGCGATCATGGTCGAAAAATCACCGCTGCCAGCAATAAACTCTTGAGTGCCATCCAGCGGGTCGACCAACCAATAGCGCGGCCAACTGTTGCGTTCAGCCAAGGGCACTTCACAGCCTTCTTCCGATAACACCGGAATATCGGCAATATCGCGCAGTGCCACTTTTAAAAACTCATGCGCCGCTAAGTCCGCATCGGTGACCGGGCTATTATCGTCTTTATTTTGTGCTTGATAGTCGCCACTGTTATAGAGCGACAAAATCAGGCCTCCTGCCTCGCGGGCGGCGGCAATCACACTGGGTAACAAAGCAGAAACATCCATATTTACTCCTTTTTATTGAGCCAGTTTTGCAGCAAATACACACCACAAATGCTGCGAGCTTCACTGAAGTCAGGCCTTGCCATCAACTCATCCAGTTGATCTAATTGCCAAGGCACCACATCAAGTGGTTCTGGCTCATCCCCTTCTAGTTGCTCAGGATACAGATCTCGCGCTAATAAGATATCCATTCGGCTACCAAAATAACCGGGCGCCAGCGTGACTTGTTTTAAGGGTATGAGTTGTCGCGCGCCATAACCCACCTCTTCCATTAACTCTCTATTACCCGCGACCAAGGCATCTTCACCGGGGTCAATTAAGCCTTTCGGAAAACCCAACTCATAACTGTCGGTGCCGGCACTGTATTCTCGGATCAATAAAATAGTGTGCTCATCCAGCATGGGCACCAGCATCACGGAGCCGCGGCCACTGTTTTTCATGCGCTCATAAAGGCGCTCGACTCCATTGCTGAATCTAAGATGTACCGACTCCACCTTGAATAAACGGCTCTGTGCCACCAATTCAGTTGCGAGTATTTGAGGTTTTTGCTTGTTGTCCGCCACGTCTATTCCCATCTCTTGGCTAAGCCTACCCAGAGATTATCGCAACTTAGGCTAAACGTCTGCCTACAATATGATGACAAGCACGGATTAACCGCCAAGATCAGCCGAATGCGGTGGCTTCTGGTATCATTAATTTTTGAGCATCACTCATTTTCATCACTACCAAAGAGCGAGCCAGATGAAAGCAGTAACTAGCAGTGTGCGGTTGGATAAATGGCTATGGGCCGCCCGGTTTTATAAGACCCGCAGCCTAGCCCGCACCATGATCGAAGGCGGTAAAGTGCATTATAATGGTTATCGCAGCAAACCCAGCAAGCTGGTGGAAGTGGGAGACTTAGTAAAATTGCGCCAAGGCAGCGATGACAGAGAAGTATTGGTGCTGGCAGTCTCAGAACACAGAGGCAAGGCCGAACAAGCTCAAGCCTTGTATCAAGAAACAGCCGAGAGCATTAAAAAACGCGAAAAAAATGCCGAGGCGCGTAAGCTCAACACGCTTTTTGCACCTAGCCCAGAGCGGCGACCCGATAAAAAAGAGCGACGCTCTTTATTAAAAATTAAGCACGGCCAAGAATAGGTACAAACAAAGCCGTACGTTAAAAGCCTTACGCTATACGACATAAAACAGCGGAATGCTTTTACGTAAGGCGTACAGCGTTAAACGTAAGGCGCAAGTAAAGCTCGTACCCTTGTTAGTCGTCAGCGCGCCCCCATATTTACTATGACACCATTTATAACGACATCATTTACGACGAAATAGCGTACTACAAAATCACAGTGGCCTAAGGCCGAGACAGGATTGTTATGACTCATATCGACACATTGCATCGTTACTTGTTCGACAACTACCAAGTGCGAGGCGAGCTGGTACAACTGCAGCACAGCTATCAGCAAGTACTGGCCTCGCAAAACTATCCGGTTCCGGTACAACGGCTGCTCGGCGAGTTGCTCACCGCCACCAGTTTGCTGACCGCCACCCTTAAATTTGAAGGCCACATTACCGTGCAGCTGCAGGGCGATGGCCCTGTGTCATTAGCGGTGATTAACGGTGATAACCTGCAGCAACTGCGCGGCGTAGCACGTTGGGAAGGCGAAGTGCCAGACAGCGACCAGCTGTCAGATATTATCGGCAAAGGCTATTTAGCCATCACTATTACCCCCTTTGAAGGCGAGCGTTATCAGGGCATAGTGGAATTAGGCGAGCGCTCTTTAAGCGAAAGCCTAGAGAATTACTTCGCCCAATCGGAACAGCTCACTACTCGTATTTGGCTGTTTACCGACTTAAGCCACGACATGCCGCGCTGTGCCGGCATGCTGTTGCAAGCCCTACCCGATGGCCAAGGTGACGATTTCTCCCATTTAGAGGCGCTCACTAACACCATTAAAGCCGAAGAGCTGATCAATCTAGACGCCCATGAAGTGCTATATCGCTTGTATCATCAAGATGCGGTGCGGGTATTTGATCCCCAAGCGGTGAGCTTTCAGTGCACCTGCTCGCGTGAAAAATGCGAACAAGCCTTACTGCAAATCGGCGAAGCCGAGGCGCTCGATGTCATACAAGAGCAAGGTAAGATCGAGATGAATTGTGACTATTGTGGTCAGCAATATGGCTTTGAAGAAACAGACATCAAGAGTCTGTTTCATGAGCCGCCCACACTGCATTAGTAGTGCACATTCAATACTGGGGCCTAGCGCCCCTTTTTTTATTTAAGACACACAGATCTAAAACTTGAACTAAATCCGCTAATTAACCTAATTTTTGTTGCTCGCTCACAGTCATAAATATCATCTGCACCTATGCTTATTGAAAATTCCCCCTTCTGGAGATAACAATGACGCATCCGGCACAGCAGCTAGACCTTTCCCAATATGGCATCCATGATGCGACCGACATCTTGCATAACCCAAGCTACGAGCAGCTATTTATTGAAGAAACTCGCAGCGATTTAAGCGGTTATGAACAAGGAGTCGAAACTCATCTTGGCGCCGTGGCTGTCGACACCGGTATCTTTACTGGTCGCTCCCCCAAAGATAAATACCTAGTGCGCGACGACCTCACCCGCGACACCTTGTGGTGGGCCGATCAGGGTAAAAACGACAATAAACCCATGAGTCAGCAAACCTGGACTGAGCTCAAGAGCCTGGTTACCGAGCAATTATCTGGTAAGCGCTTATTTGTGATGGATACCTTTTGTGGCGCCAGCCCGAGCACGCGACTGGCGGTGCGCTTTATCACCGAAGTGGCATGGCAGGCGCATTTTGTAAAAAACATGTTTATTCGCCCTACCGAGGCCGAGCTCGCCGACTTTGAGCCAGATTTTGTGGTGATGAATGGTGCTAAGCGCACTAACCCTAACTGGCAAGCCCAAGGCTTAAACAGCGAAAATTTCGTGGCCTTTAACCTCACCGAGCGAGTGCAGCTGATCGGCGGCACTTGGTATGGCGGTGAAATGAAAAAAGGCATGTTCTCCATCATGAACTACCTATTGCCGCTCAAAGGCATTGCCGCTATGCACTGCTCGGCGAACGTCGGCAAAGATGGCGACGTGGCGATTTTCTTTGGTTTAAGTGGCACCGGTAAAACCACGCTTTCTACCGACTCAGAGCGCGCCTTAATCGGCGATGATGAACACGGTTGGGACGATGACGGCATCTTTAACTTTGAAGGAGGCTGTTACGCCAAAACCATTAAGCTTAGCGCTGAACTGGAGCCAGAAATTTATGCCGCCATTCGCCGCGATGCACTGTTAGAAAATGTCACCGTGTTAGCCGATGGCAGTATCGATTTTAACGATGGCAGCAAAACCGAAAATACCCGGGTGTCTTATCCTATTCATCATATCGATAATATTGTTAAGCCCGCCTCTCGGGCCGGCCATGCCAAAAAGGTAATTTTCTTAACTGCCGATGCCTTTGGCGTATTGCCACCGGTGAGTAAGCTCAGCCGCGAACAAGCTCAGTATCATTTTTTGTCGGGCTTTACTGCCAAATTGGCGGGCACCGAACGCGGCGTTACCGAGCCCACCCCCACTTTCTCTAGCTGCTTTGGGGCCGCGTTCTTAAGCTTACATCCTACTCAATATGCCGAGGTGTTGGCCAAGCGCATGGATGCGGTTGGCGCCGAAGCTTATTTGGTGAATACCGGTTGGAACGGCACTGGCGAGCGCATTTCTATTACAGCTACGCGCGCAATTATCAATGCCATTCTAGACGGCTCTATCGAAGAGGCGGAGTTTGTTGAGTTACCTTACTTCCAACTCGCTATTCCTCGCCACTTAGTCGGCATAGCAGACAATGCCATTTTAGACCCGCGTAATACCTACGCCGAAACTCAGGAGTGGGAAGAAAAAGCGCAAGCTTTGGCGCAGCAGTTCATCGCTAATTTCGAGAAGTTTACCGACACCAACGAGGGCAAGGCATTGGTGGCCGCTGGCCCACAGTTGTAACTTTGTTGCTGGAAGAGTGTTCGGTGTGAATATGAAAGATAGGAGGGCCCTCCTATCTTTTTTTATTGGCCCAGTTTTTTAGCCAGCCATCGATATGGGCCGGCGGCAGCGGCTGAGAAATGCCATAACCTTGCACCTGAGCGCACCCTAACTGCTGCAAGCGCGCTCCCTGTTCTGCCCGTTCGACACCATCGGCTACTACATTCAACTTCAAAGTTGCTGCCAGCTGAATAACGCTAGTCACCATGTTCAAATCGTGGGCATTAGACAATAAATCACTGATAAAACTGCGATCTATTTTAATGGTATCTATCGGCAATTGGTTTAAATGATTCAAAGATGCATAGCCGGTACCAAAGTTATCCAACGACATGCTAATGCCTAGATTACGGCAGCGCTGCAATACCGCCACCGCCGCATTGATATCTGCTAACACCGCACTTTCCTGAAACTCTAATTCCAATGAGGACGCCAGTGATGAGGGATATCGCGCCAACAGTTCGCTCAGCTGTTCCGTAAAATCAGGGTGCATTAACTGACCCGCTCCCACATTAACGCTAATCTTAAAAACCAGCCCTTGTTCACGCCAAGCACTCATTTGTTTGAGCACTTCTTCTATCACCCACAGCCCCAGCTCCAACTCCAACGAGCTACCCATGATCAGCGGTAAAAAATCGGCGGGCATCAACAAGCCACGCTCCGGATGTTGCCAGCGTAATAAGGCCTCCAGCTTAACCACGCTTTGGGTATGCAAATCCACCGCCGGTTGGTAATACAATAAGAATTCATCACCGCGAAAGCCTGCCCTCACCTGAGCAAACTGTTGGTGGCGGCTTTGCTCTTGCTGATGCACGGTGGCATCAAAGAACACATAGCCGTTTTTACCCTGCTTTTTAGCCTGATACATGGCCTGATCCGCGAAGCGCAGCAGTAACTCCGCCTCATGAGCATCTTGCGGATACAAAGCCACACCAATACTGGCAGAGATATTCACTATTTCTCCATCAAGATCAAACGGTTGACTGATTATTTTTTGTACCCGATTCAGTATTTCATCACACTCTAAGCTGGAATGCAGGGCGGTAAATAACAAGGCAAACTCATCGCCGCCTAAACGCGACATGGCATCACAGCTGCGGGTGATGAGCCCGAGCCGACGGCTTACTTCAATCAATAATTTATCGCCCGCCGCATGGCCTAAATTATCATTCACCGCTTTAAAGCCATCGAGATCCAAGTAACAGACCGCCAGCTGGCCCTCATTACGCTCGGCTGTGCTAATGGCGCGCTCTAACAGCTCACCAAATAACAGTCGATTGGGCACCCCCGTTAAAGCGTCGTGAAAAGCCTGATGCCGTAATTGAGCCTCATGTAATTTCAAATAAGTAATATCAGTGAATACGGCCACATAGCTAAGTACGTTATCCGCTTCATCCTTCACCACAGTTACCGCTAATAACAGCGAATAGCTTTCACCATTTTTTCTTAAGCTGGTGAGTTCACCTTGCCAGTGATCGGCGGTTTTAAGCTGTTCACATAATTCGTGGTATAGCTCACGATCCACCGACAAATGCTTGAGAAAAGCAGGATAACGACCTTTGACTTCTTCTAAGCTGTAACCCGTAATGCGGGTGAAGGCGGGGTTGATATGAGTAATACAATGCTCAGCATCAGAGACCATAATGCCGTCGTAACTGGACTCAAAAACATTGGCCGCTAGTCGCTGTTGGTGCGCTATCTCTTTTTGATCGCTGATATCATGGCCCACACACAAGGTATCGCCATTGGGCAACTTAATATTGGCCCACTGCATGATGAGGCGCTGACCATTGCGATGGTAAGGCCGCCACTCCTGAAACTCAGAATCGTTAGCGCCATAAAACGCGGCTTTTACTTGATGCTGATCACTGGCATCAGGATAAAACAAATGCAAGGGTGCTGGGTGTTGCTTTATGTCGCTACGGCTCCAACCAAACACGCGCTCACACGCTTCATTCCACAAGATGCAGCGCCCCTCGGCATTAAAGACATTAATGGGAATTGGCGCGTGATCAAATAAAGTTTTCAAACGCTTGAGTAAGCGGTGTGAGGTGTCTTCTCGCAGGTGAGAGCTTGGCACAGGTAGACGTGCTGGCACTGCTTCTTCTTGGCGGGAACCCTCTTGCGTTGCTATCTCTTGCCCCTTTTGCGCTTGGGCGTTGCGTTCTTGTCGCCCTCTATCTTGCCCCACTCTCTTCTGCCACTTTCCCTCCTGCCACAAGAGTGCCGCCTGCACCGCCAAAATATCCAGCAGCAAGCGTTGCTCTGAGCTTAGCAAGGGTGCCGTAGCCTGGTATTTAAGCAGTATTAATCCGTGCAGCTCGCCGCGTATTATGGGCACGGCCACATAAGATTTTGAACCCAGATCTGGCCCAGAAATGGCATTATAAAAAGATTTTTTCTGCCAAATAAACTGATAATCGGCGGCAGTCCATTTAGGTAATAATGGCCAACGGTGTCCCATCACCAATTGCGGCGCAGGTTGTTGGTCGGAAAAAAATACAAAACACGTACCTAAGGCTCCACTGGTTTGGCGCACTTGCTGGCACAGCTGCTCCCAGTCAGTATTTTCTACTGCCATTAGCTTGATAAAGCCATGCTCAGAATCATCCTGATTATGTTGCAGTCGCATATCCATGCTCATTATGGTTATCACTATGCTCAATTAGCCAAGCGCCCGCCCACATAGGCAAGTGCCGCCCTTTTCGAGAGTAAGTAATAATCATAGAACATTGATCACGATTATGGTGTGGGATGCCAGCATTCTTTGGCCACATCAAAAAAGCCCTTAGCTAGCACACTGGCATGTGCATCGTTGCGCATCACTAGCGCACCAAGGCGCGCCATAGCAGGTAATGCCAGAGGCCGAATTTCCACACCCGGCAGTTCGGCAAACAACACACTGCCAGCAGGGATCAGCGCGCATCCTAAACTAGAGTGCACGGCGCGCATCAAACGATACACAGAATTAGAGCTCAATACCGGCTGCAACTGAATGTTTTGCTGGGCAAACAGGGTGTCGAGATAACGACGGAAATACATCCCCGCTTTAGGTAAACACAAAGGTAACTCCGCTAAGTCAGCCAAGGTAGGCGCGGCAGGTATGCGCTCACGCCAGCCCGGACCAAAGGCCACCACCACGCCTTGCTCTGGCAGCGCTAAGCTGTTTAATCGCGCCAGCACCTCGGTTTCAAAAAAGCCGCCACCGATATCAAGGCTGTTATTGGCTAAGCCCTGCAAAATCTCATCGGCGGTCATATCATTGATCTCAAAACTTAAATGAGGATAACGCTGCTGTAAACGCACGAGTATTGGGCTCAAATCCATGCAGCTTAGCGGCACCAAACCAATGCGCACCGTACCGGTGAGGCTGCCCTTCATGGCCTCTACCTCTAATTTAAGGTTGTCATAATGACTTAATAGCACCCGCGCCTGCACCAATACCCGCTCACCTTCGGGGGTAAAGCCTTCAAACTGTTTGCCGCGACGTATCAGCAGCACGCCCAGTTCCGTTTCCAGCTGTTTAAGCCGCATAGACAACGTGGGCTGAGTCACGTGACAGGCTTGTGCCGCGCGGCCAAAGTGGCGCTCTTGTGCCAAGGCACACAAATAATGCAGCTGTTTAATGTCCATAACTGGCTCGCCTTTAATCAATATAAAAGATGATTGAAAGATTCTTTGATAGATAACATCAATCATATTATCGATCCTTTCAATTAGATCACCTAGGACTGGCTGTCTACACTGATTTTATTGGGTTAGGCATTTATTCGCTGGGTTGAATCTGGTTATGAGCAAAAAAATTAAACCGTATCAAGGGCCCGCCGGTGGCTGGGGTGCATTGTCATCCACCACCCGCTTTGTATTTGGTAGCAAACAGCCGGCGGCCAATATTCGCAACTTATTGCGGGCCAATAAGGTAAAAGGTTTTGATTGCCCAGGCTGTGCTTGGGGCGATGAACCGGGCAAGCACTTCTCCTTTTGTGAAAACGGCGCCAAGGCCATTAGCTGGGAAGCCACTACCAAGCGTGTTACTCCCGCTTTTTTTGCCCAGCATTCACTCAGTCATCTAATGCGCCAAAGTGATTATTTTCTCGAATATCAAGGTCGGCTTGAACAGCCCATGGTGCTTAATCGGGAAACAGATCATTATGAGCCTATTTCTTGGCAGGATGCCTTTGCACTTATTGCCCGCCATTTGCAGGCATTAGAGCATCCAGACCAATTAGAGCTGTATACCTCAGGCCGAGCCAGCAACGAAGCCGCCTATCTGTATCAATTATTTGGCCGCAGTTTTGGTACCAATAACTTTCCCGACTGCTCCAATCTCTGCCACGAAGCCAGCGGCGTTGCACTCACCCAAGCCATTGGCGTGGGCAAGGGTACCGTCACACTAAAAGATTTCGACGAAGCCGATGCCATTTTCGTATTTGGCCAAAACCCCGGTACTAACCATCCACGTATGTTGCATAGCTTGCGTAATGCCGCTCGCAACGGCGCCGCCATTGTTAGCTTTAACAATCTGAAAGAAAGAGGGCTAGAGCGATTTGCAGATCCGCAAAGCCCTATCGAGATGCTCACGCCCGCAGACTCGCGCATTTCCAGCCATTATTTTTGTCCGCGCTTAGGCGGCGATATGGCAGCGGTGCGCGGCATGGTGAAGCAGTTACTGGCGTGGGACTCAGCCGCCTTGGCCGAGGGCAAAGCGGGAATCTTTGACCGCGACTTTATCGCCGAGCATACGGCAGGGCTTGATGCTTACTTGGCACAAGTTGCTGCCACCTCTTGGGCGCAGATCACCGAGCAATCGGGGTTGAGCCAGGCACAAATTACTCAAGCGGCACGCGTGTATGCGGATGCCAAGCGGGTAATCATCACTTGGGCCATGGGCATTACTCAGCACAAACATTCGGTGGCCACCATCCAAGAGATCACTAACTTACAGTTGTTATGTGGTCAGCTGGGTAAGCCGGGGGCGGGTTTGTGCCCAGTGCGCGGCCACAGCAATGTGCAGGGCAACCGTACCGTGGGCATTAATGAACAACCCAGCAGCGCTTTTTTAGACAGTTTAGAGCAGCACTTTAAGCAGCCGATGCCGCGCCGCGCCGGACATAATGCGGTGGCGGCCATTCAAGCCATGCTAGACGGCCAGTCCAAAGTATTTATCGCCCTTGGTGGCAATATTGCAGCAGCGGCTCCCGACACCCTTGCAACAGGGCGTGCCTTAACCAACTGCGCGCTTACCGTGCAAATTAGTACCAAGCTCAACCGCAGCCATTTAATGGCCGGCAAAGAGGCGCTGATTTTGCCTTGCCTGGGCCGTACCGAAGCAGACTTACAAGCCAATGGCCCGCAATTTATTACGGTGGAAGACTCGTTCAGCATGGTGCATGCCTCCCAAGGCGTGGGCAAACCCAATAGCCCACAGCAACGTTCAGAAACCGCCATTGTGGCCGGTATTGCCCAAGCCATACTGGGAACCAAACCACTAGACTGGCTAGCCATGGCACAGGATTACAATATGATCCGCGACCACATGGCCGCCACCTTGCCAGGTTTTGAGCAATTTAATGAACGACTCACTGCACCCGGCGGTTTTTATTTGGGTAACAGTGCCGCCCGTTATCAATGGCAAACCGTGAACGGTAAGGCAAATTTTGCCGCCACGGCGCTGCCCACTCACCTGATCCCAGAAGCCATTACCGCCAAGGCCCAAGGCTTGCTATCTACCCTACAAACTCTGCGTTCCCACGATCAATACAACACCACTATCTACGGCATGGACGATCGCTATCGCGGTGTTTATGGCCAGCGCATGGTGTTGTTTATGAACCCAGACGAAATAAAGCGCCGCGGATTAAAGGAAGGCGACTGGGTAGAGTTAAGCAGTGTCTGGCTGGATGATGTGGAGCGTAAAGTAGAGGGCTTTAAGATAGTGGCTTATGATATTCCACCGGGTAACGTGGCGGCCTATTACCCAGAAACCAACCCGCTGGTGCCCTTGCACAGCGTGGGCGATGGCAGTGATACGCCTACCTCCAAAGCCATACCCATATTGATCCGCAAGCAAACCGCACCACGCCTGATTTAGCCACTCATTTATCAGAGAGGTTTATCAGACAAGCTTAGACGGGCCTAGGTCGAACACGCTCGAATATTGTCGACCTGTGCTCTACGCTTGAGTAGCTCTGATGTGGAAACTAGGGATGTGAAAACTAGGTTTGGACCATCAGAGTGAACACTCAGCATAAAATGGGAGTCATCATGAAATATGCTTTATTAACGACAGCGCTGTTAACCACCGCCCTCAGTGGCACGGCACTGGCGAACGATGTGAATATTGAAATTCATCAGGTGGATGAGCAAGGAACCACTAGCTCGCTGGGTACCATTAAAGTGGCGGAAACCGACTACGGCCTGTTATTTACCCCTAATTTATCTAATTTAGCCGCTGGTATTCATGGTTTTCATATTCACGAACACCCAGACTGCGGCCCTAAAACAGGCGAAGACGGTAAAACAGTCCCCGCCGGTGCGGCAGGCGGTCATTATGATCCAGAGAAAACCGGTAAACACCTAGGCCCGTATGATGCCAAAGGTCATTTGGGTGATTTGCCCGCCCTGTATGTGGATGCCAACGGCCAGGCTAATTATCCGGTGTTAGCGCCTAAACTTGAAAAGCTCAGCCAAATTCAAGGTCGCGCCATCATGATCCACGCCGGTGGTGATAACCACAGCGATACCCCAGCCCCATTAGGTGGCGGCGGTGCCCGTATGGCCTGTGGCGTGATTAAGTAACTTACACGTGAGGAGTGAATGGTGAGGCGTGAGGTGTAAGACAACATGGTCTGCAAGTTTAGTGTTCGGCTCTTACGCCTCACATTCTTTACCCACGCATAAAAAGAGCACTTAAAGTGCTCTTTTTATCGGCGCTTGCCGCTGTGTACTGTGGTCTTATGTTCTATGCCTTGGGCTTGTGGTCCAGCTCCTACAGAGTCGGTCATGACTCCGGTGATAGTCTGCAACCGACTGAACATTTCGGTAAACTACTCGCCTGATATTGAACTCAAGGGTCTGTTGCGTCCCGAAACCACCTGAATACACAAGGACAATAAAAAGATGTCATCAAGCGGCAAGCGTGATTTTTTGGAAGGGGTAAGAGATTTGCTGCCGATGGTACCAGGGGTATTGCCTTTTGGGCTCATTGCCGGGGCCAATGGCACCAGTCTGGGCTTCAGCCCCGAGATGACCATTGGCATGACATTACTGTTTTTTGCCGGTTCGGCACAGCTGGCGGCCTATCAGTTGATTCAAGAACAGGCACTACCGGCGGTCATTATCTTCACCGCGTTAATGGTGAATATTCGCTTCCTTATCTATAGCGCCACCTTCGCCCCGCTGCTGCACTCATTGAAGACCCGCCACAAATGGCCTCTGGTATACCTGATCAGCGATCAGGCCTATGGGTTGTGTGCGACTCGCTTTACGCCCGAACAGAGTGACAGAGAGAAGCTTTATTATTTCGCCGGTACGGCAGTGGCGCTAGCGGTAAGCTGGGTTGGCTCTGTCATCCTCGGCTTGCTGGTTGGCGAGCAAATACCGGCCGAGTGGTCACTGGAGTTCGCCATTCCCCTAGCATTCATCGCCATGCTGGTATCGAGTATTCGTAACCGGGCATCGCTGATCACAGCGGTGTTTTCGGCCCTCGTGGCCACCAGCTTAATCCAGCTTCCCTATAACCTGGGCTTTATTGCGGCCATTATCGGCGGTACCACTATCGGCCTAATTGCCAGCTCTTTCATCACCAAAATCAGTCTGAAGGCACAAAGGGAAAACAATGGATAACCTGACACTCTGGATGATATTTATCGCCGTCTGCATCGGCACCTTCGCCATTCGGCTGTCGTTCGTGCATCTCCATGGCAGGGGCAGCTTCAATATTGGTAAGCACCAGACCACATTGCAGCTGCTGGCCCCGGCCGTGTTGGCCGCGCTGTCCATCCCTGCCATTATATTTCAGGATAAAGCCACGCTGGATTCGGTGAGCATCGCACAGATAACGGCGGCCCTAGTCACGGCCATACTGGCCTGGGCTTTCAAGGGGGTCTTCTGGCCCTTGTGTTTGGGCATGATCACCTTCTGGATTATGAAGTTTTACAGCTTCTAGCAACCCGTTCAGGCTCGGCCTTGCTCAGCAAAAAGCAAGGCCCTCCACCACCCCGCTTAGTATGCGAAGGGAGCCACGGCTCCAGCCATCGTTTCCAAATGCCAGAAACACCAAAGCCAGCCCTTGCGGCTGGCTTTTAATGCTCTGTGTTAGGCTTGTGGCCCAGTTCCCAGCCTAACATTCGATTAAAATGCGGCCTTTGTGAGGCTTACCGATGGGGTAACATCGGCTTGCAACAGGCTCCGAGGATATCGGTCTGTTTGTCTCCAGCAGATGAAGCTATAGTAGCGCTTATCTTAGGGAGAGTGGTTGCAAAGATGCGGTTAATATCGACTTCTAACGCAATGATTCACCCTTTATAATGCAAAATTAGCTTAGTTATATCTCAGGGGTAATATTTTGAGCAATCTAGTGCAACTAGACAGAACCGATCGCCGTATTTTAGAGCTGATGCAAGCCAATGGTCGCATTAGTAATCTGGAGCTGGCCGAGCGCGTTGGTTTATCGCCTTCACCCTGCTCGCGGCGGGTAAAAGCCTTGGAAGACGCCGGCTTAATTGCCGAGCATGTCACCTTGCTCAATGCCAATAAGCTAGGTTTAAGCTTACAAGCCTACATTCATATCTCGCTGGACCGCCATACGCCCGAGCGTTTTGAGTCTTTCGATGCGGCTATTAATAGTTTTTCTGAAGTCTTGGAATGTGACTTGGTCACCGGCACCGAAGCCGACTATCAGTTAAAAGTGGTGGTGCGCGACATGGAGCATTATCAGCAGTTTTTACTGGGTAAACTCACCCGCGTAAATGGCGTAACCGGCGTGCGTTCTAGCTTTGTGCTGCGCCGCATCAAGCACGAAACCGCCCTGCCGCTGGATCATTTGGGCTAGCTTGGTTAAAACTGAAGTGTCAGGGCTGAAGCACCAGCACTTAAACATAAGCACTGAACTATATGGCGTGAGGCGCAAGCCGATAAGGAGCAAGATGATGATGAACTGTGAACAGCACGACTATATCGAAATTGCCTGCCTGTATCGTTACCCCGTGATCTTAACGCTCAATTCGGGAGACGTGATTAATGGCATCGCCATAGATACCACTCGCGACCCCAACCACCAAGAATGCATCCAAGTGCTGGTGGAGCACAGAGCCATACTGGTGCCTTTAGCCGAGCTTATTAGCATGAAAAGTGCCACCTTCAATCCCCATTTTGACTACATTGCCTTTAGCTGAGTTGAGTTATCATCTAAAAGCGGCCTATTTTTATATCTTCTTGATACCAAGCCGCTTTTAAAGAACCATACACGGGGAAATAAACCGCACTCAGAGCAGAGCGCGGCTTTTAATTTCTTTAGATTTATAAGGACGAATGGGGAGAGCGAGGGCCAAACAAAATGCCATTCGGCGTACCAGCAGTTAACAACCGCGCGCTGGTAATACCAGAGATTTCATGCCCTTTATCAGTCAGCGTATTAGCAACCTGCTCTATTACTGCCTGCACCATCATAACAAGCACACTACTAGAGCTAGAGCTCTGCTCCGTACTGGAGGCAGTTGCCGAACCAGACCATAGTTTTTGACCGGTACGCATATCAACTAATTCAGCATTGGCCGTGACACGCGTATCACTGCTGATCACTCTGTAGCTGGTGCCATATTCTGCAACATCTATATAAAGCACCGCATCAGCACCAAATATTTCATACAATTTATCCAGAGGTACATTATGGATATCTTCTGGTGTGGTCATGCCATTCTGGCGAAATGCTTCATCCACGACCGCAACGGGGAAAACATAGTACCCAGACTCCGCTAATGGATGAGTAACTCGCGACAGCACGCTGTAACTCGCGTTGACATCAGGCGACTGGTTAGAGGGTGGTAATACCAATATTGATTTAGGCTTTGCCTGTTTAAACGCTGAGTAATCATAGGGCTCTGGCGTCGCGCACGCGGTCAGACCAGCAATAATAAGTAACAAAAATGGGTATAATATCCGCTTCATTACAGTGCATCCTTATTCTGTTTAAGCAAAAAATCCATAAACATCGCAGACTCCGGGAACAAATGCTTTTCCATTGCAAACTGCTCTAATGCTTGCTGCTCTCTGCCACTATTGGCATAGAGCAAACCAAGGTGAGCATGTAAGCCCGGAGCCACTCTGCGGTCACTCGCCTTTGCTTTTTCTAGGCTTGTTTCTAAGGCGGCAACCTGTTCGTCAGCGTTATTGTCGGTCTGGTAATACTGATAAACCGATGACTGATAACCATCCCATTGATAGAGAGATTGTGGTGCGGTGGCACAACCAACCAGTGCTAGGGAAACTGCCAGTAATGGCAAAATAAAAATATTCTTAAACATGATTTTTTCTGCTCCGTTACTGCGCGGGATTCCAGGCGCCATGATCAATACCAGTGACGAGATTATTTACCGCTTCGCGAATAGCCAAATCTAAGACCTTGCCGTTCAGCGTTGAGTCATAACCAGCAGTACCACCAAACCCAATGACTTCACGGTTAGACAAACTGAATTCCCCTGCGCCCTGAACCGAATAAACGACTTCAGAGGTATTTACATTCACCACATTCAAGTTGACTTTGGCATAGGCAATCTGCGATTTACCTCTGCCCAATATGCCAAATAGCTGGTGATCGCCAACAGCTTTACGACCAAATTCGGTAACATCACCAGTCACCACATAATCCGCGCCTTTTAATTGCTGAGCCTGACCTTTTATACCTGCTTCGGCCTGTATTTCTTTCATATTAGTTCTATCTAAAACACTAAATCTATTACTTTGCTGAAGATGAGTAACCAGAATAGTGGTCGACTGATTACCTAACCGGTCTACACCATCAGAAAATATGCCGCGCTGGAAGGTGGATCGATTTTCAAACTTACCCACAGAGATCGGGCTTCGTGGCCCCTGATATTGGCTGCCATAGGAATTAACTTTCTCCACAGCCAGAGAACGTGATGACTCAGAGGCACAACCACTAATTAATGAAGCCGAAAGTAAGGCTGCACTAAATACTATTATTTTTTTCATATATAATTTCACCATGATATTGATTAAAGGTACGCGTCAACTTTCGTCGCATAATATCATTACTAAAACATTTATCAGGTAAAAAGTTAAAAAACTAACACATAAAAACTTTTCGCCTGAATATTCTTCGTAATATTGAAGATATTCTGAAAATTAGCGGGATATTCGTATTATTCACTCAACTTTTTATTCCGCCATATCCAAAGACAAAAACAAGCGCCGCTCGCCTGTTGGCAGCGGCGGAGATCTATGCCATAAACCTCGGCTTATATTATCTTGCCAGTCCTTTATCGGCCTGGGATTGATTAAGGTGTGTTGTTACGGAATTAAGTCCATTTCCGTTAAGCTTCCTTCTTCGCAGCGGCTCAGCCACAATGACCCGCATGTATTTGGCTACTGACAAGATTGCTTGATGAAAACCAACCTGATCACCCGCGCCGGCTGGCATCGGCTGGACGAAGAACTAAAAGAGCTGTGGAAGGTAGAGCGCCCAGTCGTGACTCAAGCGGTATCAGAAGCCGCCGCCATGGGCGATCGCAGTGAGAACGCTGAGTACATTTACGGCAAACGAAGATTGCGGGAAATAGACCGTCGAGTGCGCTTCTTGATGAAACGCTTAGAAGCGCTAAAAATCGTCGATTACGATCCGCGCCAAGACGGCAAAGTGTTCTTTGGTGCTTGGGTGGAGTTAGAAAACGAGGCGGGTGACGTAGTGCGCTATCGCATCGTGGGCAGTGATGAAATGGATCCGAAAAACAATTACATCACCATTAACTCCCCCATGGCTCGCGCCCTAATTGGCAAGCAAGTAGACGACGAAGTGCTGGTACAAACCCCTTCTGGCATTAAAGAGTGGTACATCAATAAAATCCAATACCAGCCTTTTGCAGAGCAGCTTTAAGCCTTACGCGCTACACCATACGTTAAAGACAGATTAAACCCTTCCTGCTCCGCAGAACCGGCAGCTAAAGCGCCGAACTACAGAGCTCGGTGTTTTTGCCGTCTTCCTGAACTCGTTTCAGGATCTCGATTTAGATTTAGCAATAAACACACAAGTGCGAGATACCGGGGCACGCCCGGTATGACGGCATAGTACCTAAAAAAATCTGTTGAACTTGTCTTTAACTGACAGCGTACGGCGTAAAACGTACTGCGGCTTTTATTCAATCCAGCGGTAGAGGGTGCGGCGGGTGATGCCGAGGATATCGGCGGCGCGGCGTTTGTTATTGCCAGTGGCAGCCAGCACTTGGTGAATATATTGGCGCTGTACGGCTTCTAGGGTTGGCATGTTTTGGGCATCGTCATTCGCACTATTATCTGTCTTAAGCGCTAGGCTACCCGTTTCGCTTTCGGACTCGCTACTGGCATTAAGCTGGGCGCTGGACGTAAAATCGCTGGTTAAATCAGGCTCTGGTTGATCCAAAATACGTTGCGGCAGATGCTGTACTTCAATAAACGCTCCTTCACAAAAGGTGGCGGCGCGCTCTACGGCGTTTTGTAATTCACGCACGTTACCCGGAAAACTATAACGCTGCAGCACCAGTTGTGCTTCGTCCGTAAAGCCTTTTACGTTGCGCTGCTGGCGCGCATTAAAACGGGTGAGAAAGAAACTGATTAAACGCTGCAGGTCATCGCCACGAGCGCGCAGTGGCGGTATCTGCAAGGCAAAAGTTTCTAACCGATAAAATAAGTCTTCCCGAAAACTACCGTCGCTCACCGCCTCGGTGAGATTACGGTTGGTGGCACCAATAATGCGCACATCCAGCTGAATTTCGTGGTCGCTACCCACCGGCCGCACTTTGCCATCTTGTAATACCCGCAGCAATTTGGCCTGCAAGGTGAGCGGCATTTCGCCCAGTTCATCAAGCAATAAAGTGCCGCCGTCGGCTTGCTGAAATAGCCCCGCGCGCTGCGTTCGCGCCCCAGTAAAGGCACCCGCCGCATGGCCAAAAAACTCGCTTTCCATTAGCTCACTGGGAATACCACCACAGTTCACCACCATGTAGGGGCCATGTTTACGGTTACTTTGATCGTGTAGGGCGCGGGCTACTAGCTCTTTACCGGTGCCACTTTCGCCTTGCACTAATACTGGGCCATCGGCGGAGGCAATTTGGCGAATTTGATGAAACAGCTGCGCCATGGCCGGACTTTGGCCAATAATGCCGTTAAATTGCTCGACGCCAAGCAGACTACGATAATGCTGCACTTCGCTGCGCAGTCGGCGATTCTCCAGTAATCGCGCCACCGTTAATAAAAAGTGGTCCATTTCTAATGGCTTAGTTAAAAAGTCATCCGCCCCCGCCTGTAGCGCCTTTACTGCCTGCTGTACCGAGCCAAATGCGGTAATAATTAACACGGCTGGCGGTATCTCATTGGCGCTCAGTGCCGGTAACAAACTCAGGCCATTAGCGCCTGGTAAACGTAAGTCGCTGATCAGCAAGTCGGGCGGGCTAGTTTGCAGCAGTTTCAGACCTTGCTCGGCATCACCACAAGCGGTCACACTATAGCCTTCTGCTTCCAGCTCTTCTTGCAGTAGCTCACGCAAGCCACTGTCGTCCTCGACCAGCAAAATATGTTGGTGCTGCGCCATGCTTATGCTTCCTTCTTAGGTAATGCGAGTGACAGCATTAAACAAGCTTCACAACCGCCGTCTACGTGATTGCTTAAGGTAAAGTAACCGCCCTGCTCTTCCGCCACGGCTTGTACAATGGCCAGCCCCAGCCCGGTGCCTTCTCCGGGTGACTTGGTGGTAAAAAACGGCTCCGTAAGTCTAGCTGGAGAGCAATTTTCTGGTAAACCTTGGCCATCATCGATAACGCGGATCACCAGCCAGCGACTATTCGCCGCCACGTAAATACCAATGCCATTCTCTGCTGCCTGCAACGCATTGCGCAACAAGTTCAGCAGCGCTAACTCTAAGCGCCCCGCATCGGCTAAAAAGGCGGGTAAACCAGGTGGTAACTGAGTGG
The DNA here is from genome assembly GCF_002157895.1 of Oceanisphaera profunda. Lineage (GTDB taxonomy): Bacteria > Pseudomonadota > Gammaproteobacteria > Enterobacterales > Aeromonadaceae > Oceanimonas > Oceanimonas profunda. The sequence goes on along the minus strand of NZ_CP021377.1, from coordinate 1,984,022 downwards.
TTAACTGGCATCCTTTAGCTTCAAGCTCTGGGGCGATGGCTTCTAACGCATCTGCTATTAACACGCTAACAGTCAACATACGGGGCTGAGTGGCGGCGGGCCGACAATAGTCGAGTAACTGGCGCACGGTGCGCGTTAGCCGATGTACCTGAGTGCGAATGCCGCTTAGGTTACGCTGTTGCTGTTCGTTTAAGCTGCCAACCCGCTCAAGGCGGCGCGCTCGGCCATCAATCACACTCAAGGGAGCGCCCAGCTCATGAGCAATACCTTGGGCCATGCTGCCGATGGCGACCATTTTTTCATTATCTTTGAGCCGAGCCACCAACTGAGTTTCTGCCGCACGATGCGCGTCTAACTCACGGTGCGCCTGCTCTATGCTGTCGAGCATCTGATTTAAGCCCTGTGCCAGGCTTGCCACTTCTTGCGGCCCTTCTAGCAGGGCGCGATGCGATAAATCACCCGCGGCCACGCGGTGCATGTGCGCCAACAGCTTATCCACATAACGCCCCACGCCCCCGTAATGGCCCAGCAAGACGCTGGCCAAAATGGCGAGACTAAATAAGCCCCAGCTCAGCCAAGCAATCAGTGTAAATTGGCCAAGGGCCCGATCAAAGTCACTGGCGCGGCGACTAATTTGGATTAAACCGCGAATTTGCCCTGCGGTATCAAACACAGGTAAGAAGTGAGAAAAGAAGCGATACCCTGCAATCTGGCTATAGGCCTCTTGGCCCTCGCCGGTAAAACGAATGCGAGCCGGAATAGTAGTGGCAGTTAAGTCTTTTACGGTAATGCCCGCCGAGGCGATACGATTGCCGTCCACATCAAACACAGAAGCGCCGTACACTTCACCCAGCACAAACACCGAGCGCAGTGCTGACTCTACCGCTTCTCGGTCGCCATTATTCACCGCATTACCAATCGGAATGCTCACTGCGCGCCCCAGCAGCTCGAGTTCATTTTTAAGCCGCTGTTCTTGGTATTGATTGGCTTGGTCTAAGCCAAAGCGAATACCCAGGCCTGTCAGCAGCACTAAAGGCAGCACCACAAACAGCAATAAGGTGCGCTGTAGTCCATTAAGGCCCCATGAACGGGGATGTGTGTTGTTTTTGAACGAGTATTTTTTTCTCATGTGTAATATGTATACATAAATTGAATTTAAAAAACAGCCTGCTCTGGCATAATTTTCTGCTTTAAATTAATAACAATATAATTATCAAATACTTATAGTTTTTATTAAAACTTGGCACGCGCCCTGCAATAGTCTTAGTACTTTCAACCAAAGGAGTTTCCTTTATGAATAAGCTCAAGACACTGACCGCTGCTATCACCTTCGCTACTTTTGGTTTAGGCGCTTCTGCTGCCATGGCTCAAGCTCCCGAGGCTGCGACTGCACCACAGCAACAACAAGCGGCAGCTCAGGCCTCACAAGCTGCGGCGCCTAGCCAGCAATTTGAGGCAGGTCAGCAAGCGGGCCCAGTTTCAGACGGTGATCTGAAGAACTTTGTGAAAGCGAACGAAGATGTCGCCAAAGTGCGTGACGAATTCACCCAGAAGTTGAACGAAGAAAGTGACCAACAAAAAGCCCAGCAGCTGCAAATGCAAGCTCAAGAAAAAATGCTAGAGGCAGTCAAAGATAACGAACTGGATGCGCTTACCTATAATGCCATTGCCGCTCGCATCCAAACCGACACCGAGCTACAAGAGCGCGTAACCGCACTCCAGTAATCTCTAACATAAGTAATACGCACATCAGTTACACAAAAAACAGCCGGATTAAACTAGTTTACGCAAAGGGACCTTAGGGTCCCTTTTTTTTGCTTCCCCTCTTCTGCCCAGCGGTAAGCTACAAAACCCACTTCTAAAATATTCAGCTGCGCAGCACCCGCTACAGGTGAAATACTTACTGTTAACCGAAAGCGGTGAACCGACAACTGTTAACAGACAAGTTATGGCCGATGGCTTAACGCAATCCGCAGCCTTACTTTCATTACTGCCCTTATCTGCTTCATAATGGGCACTCTCGGCTCACTCACCTACAAGCTACTTCTCAAGTCTTGAGCCGAACGCACTTTCATTCAGCCAGTCCAGGCACTATATCTGCACTACGAGGGCTGGCGCTAAGCACATCGCCTTTCATTATTGGCTGCGTGAACCAATGCGGTCTGGAGTATTAAAGATGTCGAATATCAATCAAGCCTTGGCCACCGAGCTGGCCGTCTCGCAACAGCAGGTGGACGCCGCCGTGCGACTGCTGGACGAAGGCTCCACCGTGCCTTTTATTTCCCGTTATCGAAAAGAGGCCACTGGCGGCTTGGATGATACCCAGCTGCGTAACCTCGACAGTCGGCTGCATTATTTGCGCGAGTTAGAAGACAGACGCGCCGTGATCCTTAACTCCATTAGTGAGCAAGGCAAACTAAGCGAGGCACTGAAAAAAGAGCTGCTTAACGCCGATACCAAGACCCGTCTCGAAGACTTATATCTGCCTTATAAACCTAAGCGTCGCACCAAAGGTCAAATAGCCATTGAAGCGGGCTTGCAGCCCCTCGCTGATGGCTTATTTAACGACCCCACGCAAGATCCGCAAACGATGGCCGCCCGCTTTATTAATGGGGACGCAGGCGTAGCGGATGAAAAAGCCGCCCTCGATGGCGCTAAATATATTTTAATGGAGCGCTTTGCCGAGCAAGCCGACTTGCTAGAAGCAGTGCGCCAATATTTACAGCAACACGGCCAATTACAAGCCCGCGTGACCGCTGGCCAAGAGCAAACCGGTGCCAAGTTTAAAGACTACTTTGAGCATCAAGAGCCCATTAGTCGCGTGCCATCGCACCGCTTATTAGCCATGCTGCGTGGCCGTAACGAAGGCGTGCTTAGCTTAAATTTAGTAGTAGACACCGAAGCTAAAACCCACCCCTGCGAAGGTATTATCGCCCGCTTTATTGGCTGGCAAGCCCAAGGGCGCGCTGCCGATACCTGGCTGGCTGGCGTAGTCAGCTGGACGTGGCGCGTGAAGTTGTCGCTACAAATGGAAACCGAGCTATTAGGCCAAGCCCGCGAGCTGGCAGAAGTAGAAGCCATCAAGGTATTCGCGCTGAATATGCAAGACTTGCTGATGGCCGCCCCCGCAGGCGCGCGCGTGACCATGGGCTTGGATCCGGGCATTCGAACCGGCGTTAAAGTAGTAGTGGTAGATGGCACCGGCAAGCTGTTGGCGCAAGATACGGTTTATCCGTTTGCTCCCTTTAATAAGGTAGAGCAAAGCTTACGCTCCTTAGAGAGTTTGTGCCGCGCCCATAACGTTAGCTTGGTCAGCATAGGTAACGGCACCGCCTCGCGGGAAACCGAGCGCTTGGTGGAGCAGCTAATAAAGCAAAGCCCAGAGCTAAAGCTACAAAAAGTGGTAGTCAGCGAAGCCGGTGCCTCTGTGTATTCCGCTTCTGAACTCGCCGCTAATGAATTCCCTGACTTAGATGTATCGCTGCGCGGGGCCGTGTCTATTGCGCGTCGCCTGCAAGACCCGCTGGCCGAGTTAGTAAAAATCGACCCGAAAAGCATCGGGGTGGGCCAATATCAGCACGATGTGTCGCAAACTCAATTGGCTCGTAATCTGGATGCCGTGGTCGAAGACTGCGTAAACGCCGTGGGCGTAGATGTAAACATGGCCTCAGCACCTTTACTGATCCGCGTATCTGGTTTAACGCCCACCTTGGCGCAAAACATCGTGGCTTATCGTGATGAACAAGGGGTGTTTACCGAGCGTAAACAGTTATTAAAAGTGCCGCGCTTAGGGCCTAAAGCCTACGAGCAATGTGCTGGTTTCTTACGCATTCGTGATGGCAAAAACCCACTCGATGCCTCCGCCGTGCACCCAGAAGCTTATCCGGTAGTAAACCGCATTGCCGCAGATTTAAAGCAGCCGGTGCAGGCCATTATTGGTAACAGCGAATTGCTGCGCAAACTTAGCCCGCAAAACTACACCGATGCGGCTTTTGGTTTACCGACGGTACAAGACATATTAAAAGAGCTGGATAAACCCGGCCGAGATCCGCGCCCCGAGTTTAAAGCGGCGCGCTTTATGGAAGGCGTCGAAAAGCCCAGCGACCTGCAGCTCGATATGGTGTTAGAAGGTGTGGTGACCAATGTCACTAACTTCGGTGCTTTCGTGGATATTGGCGTGCATCAAGACGGACTGGTGCATATTTCTGCCCTTACGGATCGCTTTATTAAAGACCCGCGCGAAGTGGTCAAAGCCGGCGATATCGTGAAAGTAAAAGTGATGGAAGTGGATCTGCAGCGCAAGCGCATCGCGCTCACCATGCGCCTAGAACAAACCGCCGCCGATCACGGCAGTGGCAATGTGCGCACCGATCGCAGCAATGACCGCAAGCCGAGCCCTCAGCGCGAGAAAAGTTATCAGCAAGAGAAAAGCTCACAAAGCCAGCAGCGCCCTGCCCGGCAAGCACCCGCCGCCCCGCAAGGCGCCATGGGCGCGGCACTGGCGGCGGCTTTACAGAAGAAAAAGTAAGCTCGAATAGCGTGAAGGGTGAAGGGTGAAGAGGACGAGCCCAAATAGTGTCGAGCTGAACAAGGGCGTGTTTATCTTTGCGCCCTCATCCGGATACCGGATCAAGTCCGGCATGACAAAGCTTCAGGATCTCGCTCTAAGTCTTTAAAGGCTAAAACCTATTAGCAACGCTTGTTTGCTACGAGAGTCACAGAAACCACGGAAAAATAGTGATCAGATCTGAAAATGCTTATTAATGTTAAGAGCCAAACACCGGACCATCGGAGACCGAGCTCTTGCCAATAAATAGAACTTATCACTGGTCGGTCTAATCTCAGCTTAATTTTTCTGTGGATTCCGTGGATTCCGTGGCGAAAAAGTCTTTAATCTTTAATTATTTAACCAAGGAACCACCATGTCAGACATACACCTAGTGGCTTACGACGCCGCTCATAGCCCGCATATCCGCGCCATTCGCGAGGCGGTATTTATCGCAGAACAACAGGTGCCCGTTGAACTGGAGTTTGATGGCTTAGATGACGTCGCGCTGCAGCTGTTAGTAGCCGTAGACGGCCAATATGTAGGCACGGGTCGCATGTTAGACGATGGCCATATTGGTCGGATCGCGATTTTAAAAGAGTGTAGAGGCTTAGGGCTGGGGGCCAAAATGGTGCAGGCATTGGTTGATGAGGCGGTGCGTTTGGGTTATCCGCGGGTGTACTTAGGAGCACAAACTCAGGCGCTGGGCTTTTATGCCAAGCTTGGCTTTACGCCGTATGGCAGTGAATTTATGGATGCCGGCATCCCGCACCTTTCCATGGAACAATCATTAATCTAAAAGCGGAGATAGTGATGCTTGAGTTAAATACAACGCAGATTGTTGGATCGATATTTGTGCTGCTGACCGTCGTGACCTTGCTTGGCGGCATGTGGTACATCAAAAATTATGACGGCCGCCCAAGAGCAAAAAAATCAAAACCTAGTCCTGTAGCCAATCTGGAGGCCGGGACGACAATGCTGGAGGGCTCCTGCCTGTGCGGTAAAGTAAAAATTCAGGTGCCGAACGAATTTGAGTATATGGGCAATTGCCATTGCTCCGAGTGTCGTAAATTTACCGGTGCGGATTATTCTTCGGTAGGTGGGATCAGCTCAGCCAAGTTTCGCTTTATCGCCGGGGAGGAAGATGTGACTCACTACCGTAAAAGTGCCGAAACCGAGCTGGCATTTTGTAAGCATTGTGGCTCCAGCCTGTATTCGCGCAAACTCACCGCCGGCAAACACAACCTCCGCTTAGGAATGTTGAATTCAAAGCCCAGCCAGCAGCCCAGCTTTCATATTTTTGTTGGTTCTAAAGCGCCTTGGCATGAGATTAATGACCAACTAGAGCAATTCGAGACAACCCGCGTGCAGTAACCATTAGGCTCGCTAAAGCGGAGCATAACTCTGGCTCCGCTTGTTTAAAAATAATACTGCATACCAATGCCGTATAAAGGGTCTTTATCTGCTATTTGATTCAATAATACTTCGGCATAGATTTTGGCTTGCGGTATTAGGTAGTATTCACCGGCCACTATTATTTCACTGGTCCAAGTTTCAGACTCAGGCTCTTGTAGGCTTAAACGGTTGTAACCCACACCCAAGGCAAACTGTTTAAAGGAGTATGATAATACCGACTCCCAATACGCTAATTCGCGCACATCCCAGGCTCTTTCAAACTGACTAACCCCATGAGTGACCGCGGCATATAAGCCATGGTTGTTGGTATAACTGAGGCCCACTGCTAATGAGTTAATATCGCTATCTTGATCGTTAGATACTTTATTATCCAATGCCACTACCATGCCTAAGCCATTGTTGGCTCGATAACCGATTGAAGCTCCGTATTGCTCCTTAGTATTAAAGTTAGCATCTTGCTGATCTTGATCATGTTTCGCATAGGCGACTCTAATATCGAGATTGTCACGATAATAGCTGGCCTTAAATTGATCGTCTAAGCTGGCCGCTTGATAGCGATAGCCTTGGCCGCCAAAGATATTGAACACATCGGTTAAGTCTATAACTTGGGTGAAGGGGGTTTCGCTGCGGCCCACGGTTAACTCTAAGGTGTCGTTAAAGCGCGCGCCCAGCCAAGCTTGATCCACATACAGTTGGTCACCAAATTGTGAGTCGGTCAGTAAGTCCCAGCTCATTTCACCAATTAAGGTTATCGTATCATTGAGCTTACTGCTGCCATTCAAGTTCAGCGAAAACTGATCTGCACCGCCCACGGCTTGCGCTTCGTTGGGTGCACGCCATTGATAACCCAGTGCACCAAACTGGTACTTAAACTTACCATTGACTGCCAAGGTATCATTTTGATCTGCCGAACTAAATGTTAAGGCCATCACTGGGCTGGTGATTAACAAAGCACCTATTATGAATACTTTCATATCTGAGATCTTCTTAACTTCGCAGTATAAATATCAACCATAAAAAAGGGCGCTAAAATAGCGCCCTTTTCATTAACCGTAAATTATATTAATTAAATATTAACGATTAAAGTTTTTAGTGTAAGAGTGCTGACGACCATTAACGTTTTTGTTAACGGTAACGCTGCCATTCTGGCCACGTTGAATGTCTTTGCTAATGGTCACGATTTCACCATTGGCTTTAGTGATGGTCTTGTCGAAAGATACGCTGCCATTAGGGCCAGTCGTCACATCTTTGCTGACTTCAACATTGGTATAGCCATTGTTGTAGCTGTGGTTATAAGAATGATTGCCACCAAAGCCTGCATTAGCAGAAGCGGCAAGAACAAGAGCAGCTGCAGAAATAACCCATTTAGATTTGTTCATTATTATTTTCCTTTTTATATTTTTTATGAGGGCACAACGATTATTTATATTAAGTAAATCGTTGGCTTGTTCTAGGGCTTAATAATTCATCAAGCCGCTGGAACGAAATAAAGCTTACTCCTCGATTTTAATGCACACAATAATTTATTTGTTTGTATACAAACTGTAAAAATAATCAGACTTCGCGACATTAAGCGGCCTCACAGAGCTTAAATGGGTCCCAAAGGCGACCAAGCAGCACAAAAAACCTGACCAAAAAGACAAGAAAGTGGATTATGCTGAATCACTTTCTCTAAAAAACATGAAAACAATGTGTAGATTTAACTTTATTAACCTATCACAGGTTGTTTTTTGTGCTAAAAAACACCTGCTTAGCCTCTATAAGTGGTGGTTATCACTAAACTATCACTAAGATTAGTTGCTTTACACTAACTCTTCACGTGAAAGTAGATTAAGTTACTTATCCTGCTAATATCTATTTCTCAAACTTTTATTTCAGATGAAGGCCAGTAGAGCGACTAAGGCTAAACCAGCCTCTCTGCTTAACCCAGCAGTAATCCGCAGCTTTCTCACCTCACGCTCATCAACCTATGGCCATCCTTTGGCAGCACTAGTTTTAGCTCAGCTGCCATTGTGCTGCTGAGCGTCAGTCTGTGCGATAATGTCTCTTTTGCCTTGGGTAGAACATGCGTCTGGATAAGTTTATCTGCTACAGCACCGAGCTCGACCGAGCGCAAGCGAGAGCCAATATTTGGGCAAGCGCCGTGTCCGTCAACGGTGAAATTTGCCAAGATGAAGCCAAGCAGGTACATGAAAACAATCATATTACGCTGTTAGGTCAAGTACTTACGCCAAGAGCGCCTCGCTATATCATGCTGCATAAACCGGCGAGTACGCTCTGCTCCCATGCAGATGGCGCTTATCCGTCTCTGTTTCGTGGGCTAACCCTTAATAAAGCCGAAGACCTGCACTTGGTCGGCCGCTTAGACGCGGATACCACCGGCTTAGTGCTACTTACGGACGATGGGCGCTGGTCTTATCACATTACGCACCCGAATAGCGGCTGTAATAAGGTGTATCGGGTGACACTCAGAGACCCACTGTCCACTGGCACCGCCCAGCTGTTTAACCAAGGCATTCGCTTACAAGGTGAAGCTAAGCTCACCTTGCCGGCTCAATTAGAGTCGGTAACGGCCACCGAGGTGCTGCTCACCATTGTTGAGGGCCGCTTTCATCAAGTGAAACGTATGTTTGCCGCCGTGGGTAATAAAGTGGTGGCCTTACATAGGGATCAAATAGGCGGCATACAGTTAGATGTACCGGTAGGCGAGTGGCGGCATTTAACGGCACAGGAAGTGATGAGTACTAGCGGCCAGCCGTAGGCTATTAGCGAGCTGTTAACGCCAAGAAACATCCAAAGACAAGGGTTAAGGATAAAGGCTCTCCTCACGCTTTACGCCTCACCCCTCACTATTTTACAAAGAGTGTGTATGTTATTTCCGATTATCATGGCGGGCGGCCATGGCTCTCGCCTGTGGCCCCTGTCGCGCCAGCAACATCCCAAGCAGTTTTTAGCGCTGCTTGATACAGATTGGTCCTTGTTGCAAGCCACACTGCTGCGCTTACAGGGGTTAGTCACACAACAGCCCTTGGTCATTTGCCATGAAGATCACCGCTTTTTAGCCGCAGAGCAGTTGCGCCAGCTAGCCCAATCGCAATCGCTCACAGCCGCACAAATTATGCTCGAACCTATGGGACGCAATACCGCACCCGCGCTGGCCGTGGCCGCCTTATATGCCGAACAAACCGCGGCCGCTATGCTGAATGAAACTGGCGCTAGCCCTACGGTGACTGACACAGAGGCCATCATATTGGCGCTGCCCGCCGACCATGCCATCTCTGATGTGCGCGCCTTTCAGGCGGCAATTAAGGCCGCCTTGCCCTTGGCGCAAGCAGGTAAGCTGGTCACCTTTGGTATTACACCTACCCACGCCGAAACCGGTTATGGTTATCTGCGTCGCGGCGCGCCCATTGCCAACACTACTGGTTTTGTAGTGGATAAATTTGTGGAAAAACCAGACCAAGCCACCGCCGATGGCTATTTAGCGAACGGCAACTATGACTGGAATAGCGGTATTTTTATGATGCAGGCCAGCCGTTATCTGGGCGAATTAGCCCGCTGGCAGCCAGAGGTGCTGGCCGCTTGCCGGGCGGCACTGGCCAAGAGTGAACGCGACTTGGATTTTATCCGTTTAGATGCAACCTCTTTTGCTGCCAGCCCTGATATTTCGGTCGATTACGGCGTAATGGAGCACACCTCAGAGGCAGCCATGGTAGCGTTAGCCGCCGGCTGGAGCGATGTGGGTTCTTGGTCGGCCTTGGCAGCGCAGCTCACTCCCGATGCACAAGGTAATACCGTGCGTGGCGATGTATTAACCGAACAGGTTAGTAACAGCTTGATCATGGCCGAGCATCGTTTAGTGGCGGCGTTAGGCGTGCAAGACTTAGTGGTTATAGAAACCAAAGATGCGGTGCTAGTGGCTCATAAAGATCGTGAGCAAGAGGTTAAACAACTGGTGGCACGGCTGGCAGCAGCTGGCCGAACCGAGCACATAGTGCATCGCGAATGCCATCGCCCTTGGGGTAAGTTTGATGCCATCGACAGTGGCGATCGCTATCAGGTAAAGCGCATTACCGTTAATCCGGGGGCGCGTTTGTCACTGCAATTACATCATCACCGAGCCGAGCATTGGGTGGTGGTGAGCGGCACGGCCCGCGTCACTCTGGGTGATGAGGTACGTTTGGTGAGTGAAAATCAGTCGGTGTATATTCCCGTAGGTCAGCTGCACGCACTAGAAAACCCAGGCAAGCTGCCCTTAGAGCTAATAGAAGTGCAGTCGGGCGCGTATTTAGGCGAAGACGACATAGTGCGCTTTAGTGATAGTTACGGCAGAACAGAATGCGTGAAGGGTGAAGGGTGAAGGGTGAAGGAGTAAGCATTTGTCTTTAGATACGATGCATTTTCTGTAGTCTTGCTGTTATCTTGTCCTCTTTACACTTCACTCTTTACAAAAAATACAAAAGGTTATTCATGAAAAAAGTATTGGTGATTGGCTATGTGTGGCCAGAGCCTAACTCGTCGGCGGCGGGCAGCCATATGTTGTCGATACTGCGGCTGTATAAACGCCAGGGCTGGCAGGTGGAGTTTGCTACACCGGCCCAGCGTACCGAGCATATGATAGATCTGGCCGCAGAAGATATTAGCAGCCAAAGCATAGTCTTGAATTGCGACAGCTTCGACGCTTATATCGCCCAGTACGCGCCTGATGTCGTCATGTTTGACCGCTTTATGATGGAAGAGCAATTTGGCTGGCGGGTAGAAAAGCACTGCCCTGATGCACTACGTGTGCTTGATACCGAAGACTTACAGTGCTTGCGCCAAGCGCGCCATCTGGCCCATAAAGCCAATCGTGCGATGACCACTGCCGACTTATTTAGTGATATTGCCAAGCGTGAAATTGCCGCCATTTTACGCTGCGATCTGTCGCTGATTATCTCCGACTTTGAAATGCAGCTGCTGCAAGACACCTTCAAGGTAGACAAGCACTTGCTGCAGCATCTGCCGTTTATGGTGGATTTAAGCCAATTGCCGGTGCAAACGCTGGGCTTTAATGAGCGTCAGCATTTTATGACTATCGGCAATTTTCGCCACGCCCCCAACTGGGATGCAGTGCTGTATTTACAGCAAATTTGGCCGCTGATCCGCCAACAACTACCCCAAGCCGAATTGCATATTTATGGCTCTTACCCGCCACCCAAAGCCACCGCTTTACACAATCCTAAAGCAGGGTTTTTAATTAAAGGCTGGGCAGATGATGCCTTCGTGGTGATGGAGCAAGCCCGAGTGTGCTTAGCCCCTTGCGCTTTGGTGCCGGCATTAAAGGCAAGCTGCTGGATGCCATGATCATGCAAACGCCCAATATCACCACCGCCATTGGCAGCGAGGGCATGCACGGTGAGCGACCGTGGCCGGGCGCCATAGTAGAAATTGGCATGGGTGCAGAAGGCGCACAAGCGTTTGCCGATGCGGCAGTGGCTTTGTATCAAGATGAAGTGCGCTGGCAGCAGGCGCAGCTACAAGGCACGGCACTTTTAAAACAACGTTATGATAGTGAGCCATTAGGCGAGCAGTTAATTAGCCGTATTACGGAGCTAGCCAGCCAACTTGATGCGCATCGCTTAGCGAACTTTACCGGCAGTATGCTGCGTCATCACAGCATGATGAGCACCAAGTATATGTCCCAGTGGATAACCGCCAAGAACGCGGGCGCCCCCAAAGACTGAACCCATTTCGGTTAGACCCGTTCAGACCTTCTCATCACCTATCATAGGTATCTTTCGACATCTTGGATGTCGGCGCCAAGAAGAAGCAGTGCTTACCGGTTTTCTTGGCGTTATACATGGCTTGATCTGCCACTGCCAAGGCCTGTTCGTGGCTAGCGAAACTCTGGTGCAACAGGGTAACACCGATACTAACGCCCAGCTGGAACGGCTGCCCGGCCACCTCAACGGGCGAGTCAAAGGCGTTAAGAATCCGCTTGGCCAGAGTGTCGATATCTTCCGGCCTAATAGGCCCAGTCATCAGGATGGCAAACTCATCACCGCCCATGCGGGCCACCGTATCGTAAGGTCGCACACAGTGCTGTAACCGTCGCGCCACCTCCTTCAGTGCAGCATCACCGGCGTTATGGCCGAGCCTGTCATTAATGGGCTTAAAGTTATCTAGATCCATATAAAACAGTGCCGAGTCGACGTTGCTGCGTCGGCTATGCTGTAGCTCTCGCTCTAGGGTGCAGCTAAACAAGGCACGGTTTGCCAGCCCAGTGAGAAAGTCGAAATGCGCCAAGTGATGCAGTTTTCGCTCTGCCTCGATTCGCTTTTTCAAGGTGTGGCTGAACAACAAAATGCCAATCGCGGTAAGCACCGCAAAGAACAGCGACACCGTTAGCAGCAAGTTACGAATTTTGACCATGCCTTGTTCGAATACAGCGCGCTTAACAACGGAAATAAGCCACCATTGGGGCGGTTGCAACCCGCTCTCGTCGACCGTCATGGTACCGAGCACCGGATGATCGCGCGCAGTCAGTTTCTGGTAGACATAAAGCCCTTCTGGGGCCCGAGTCATTCCTTCGCTACCTCCCTGCATCTGCTCCCAGACCTCGGGATGACTGCTGGCAAAGCGGTACTGGCGTCGCTCGTCAAGCACCGAGCCCCAGAGCCGCGCTTCCTCAACACCATACAGCCAACCTGCATCTTTATGCAGCAGTATCAGCTGCCCCAGTAGAGGTTGTCGCGGGCGGGACAAGCCCTGTAGCAAACGCTCGGCCATCAGATTGATAATAACTATGCCCCGCTTGTTGCCTGCCTCATCAAAAAAGGGCGTCGCCAAGCGGATAACCGGATTGTAGGGAATTTCTATCTGACCATGCTCGATATTCAACTCCAGCTCAGAGATGTAAATTTCTCCCTTTGCCAACTGCATGGCCTTGTCGAAATAGTCATGCTGCCACTTGTTCTGCCGTTGCCCTGCAGGAATGTTAACCGCTTCTTGGCCTCGCGCCCGCTCCACGCGGACCCGCTCCTCGCCTTGGCTATCAATCAAGCGCAACATGGCATAATCGCGCCTCACCTTTAAATACGTCATGTAATCGGCCGCCAACTGCGGTTCGCCGACGTCGAGCCCGGTTTGACTGACAAGACGTTCCGCCTGGCCGGCAAGCAGGGTGAGATCGAGGGCCGCCTCGTGCAGATTGGCCAGCAATTCCTGCCGGATAGTGTCGAGATGGGACATTTCAGCCGCACTGACTTCTTCATATCGTTGCTGCTGTTGTTGCTGATAAACCGAGAGCAGTATGATGCCGGCACACGTCATCAAACTCAGATAAGTGAATAGGCAGCCCCAAACCGTGGAAGTGGTAATCGCAGTTGCCCGAGTCTTCTTGCCGCGCTGCAAAGGCAGCAAGACCTGCCAGTAAATAAGTAAACCGCTTATCACAGACAACAAGAGCGCATCGAGCAAGAAAAACAGCCATCCATCGCCGTCCATAGGTAACAGCAGCATGACCAGCAGCTCGGTCACAAATACTATGGCTCCAGTCTTCAATTGGGCATCCGTACTTAGCCCGCCGGCACGGCTCGTCAGCCCCCAGAGCAGTATAATGGCCGTCAGTGACACAGCCGTGGCATCAAACAGTGCAACCAGCCAAAACCCCAGAATGTCCAGCCCGAGCCATTTCATCATCAGCATGATCGCAAACTCGGCCAGCACCATGCTCGCCATAAAAGGCAACAACACCCTTCTGTGCTTCAACAACATGGCTTAACGTCTCGCTCGGACAGTGATCATCTCGTTATCTGTATTCTGCTCTGATTTGCTTTGATCTGACGATATCTTCAACGGCGATTTTGGCTGGTTAGCCATTAGCAGCCGTTCAAACTCGTCCAGCGGCATGGGTCGGCCAAACAGGTAGCCCTGAAAATAGCCGCAGCCGATATCCTGCAGCATGGCGTGTTGCGCTTCTGTCTCCACGCCCTCAGCAATCACCTCCAGCTGTAAGCTATCGGCCAAGGCACAGATGGCGCGAATAATCGCCAAGCTGTGTTCATCTTCTATCATGTCGCGCACGAAGGATTGGTCGATTTTCAACTGATCCAGCGGCAATTTCTGCAGGTAGGCCAGTGACGAATAGCCGGTGCCAAAATCGTCAATCGAGAAGCGAATACCATGCTCTCTGAGCTGGTGCATGCGGGCAATGGCAACCGACATGTCGTCGATCAGTATGGTTTCTGTTAGCTCCAGCTTCAGCCGCTGCGGATTAGCACCGCTCTGGGCCAGAATATGGAGCAGTTGATCAATGAAATCCGGTTGATACAGCAGCCGAGCACTGAGATTGACGGCCAAGCTCAGTGAAGCGGTGGCCGGTTCTCGTCGCCACAATGCCAGCTGATGACAAGCCTGATACAGCATCTGCAGATCTATCTGCTCCACCATACCTGCCTGTTCGGCCACCTCGATAAAAACTCCCGGAGTGAGCAGGCCCCGTTGGGGATGCTGCCAGCGAGCCAGCACTTCGGCGCCAAGCACCCGACCGCGCGCATCCAGCTGTGGCTGTAGGTAGGGCATAAATTCTTCAGCCTGCAACCCGCGGCGAATGTCTTCCTCTAGGCGCAATTGCGCACTGACCGCCTCTTGCATGGCCGGATCAAAGAAACGTATTGTGTCCTTGCCTGCCGCCTTGGCCTGATGCATGGCCAGCTCGGCCTGCTGTATCAGCTCGTCCCCCGTATGCTCGGCGTCATTGAACAGGGTAATACCAATGCTGACACGGCTGTGCAGTTCGAGTTCATTGAACCGGTACAGCTTGCCCAATACCCGCTTCAGATGGAGCGCACACTGCTCAGCCTTGCTGGCGGCCTCTTGGCGATCGTCGTCCAGGCTCTCGACCATGACCACAAATTCGTCGGCGCCAAGCCGCGCCAACGTATCACTGGAACGCAGAGCATTACTAAGGCGGGTGGCGATCCGACACAGCAGCTGGTCGCCAAACTGACGTCCATGTAGGTCATTAATACTCTTGAAGCCGTCAAAATTGAGAAACAGCAGCGCGGCATATCGCTTGCTGCGCGCACCGGTGTCCGTGGCATACTGCACCCGCTCCAGCAGCAGATTACGATTGGGTAGATCGGTCAGCGTATCGAAGAGAGCGAGGTGCCGGATACGCGCCTCGGCGGCTTTGCGCTTAGTGACATCATCCATCGAGGCCACATAATGAGTAAGTTGCCCCTCGGTATTGCGTACCCCGACGATCGACAGCCATTCAGGGTATATCTCACCGTTCTTGCGTTGGTTCCATATTTCGCCCTGCCATCGATCCGTCGCCGTCAGCTGCTGCCACATATTTCGGTAAAAAGCCGCGTCATGACGGCCTGAGCTAAGTATGCTACTTTTTTGCCCTATGACTTCATTAGCCTGGTAACCGGTGATGGCGCTAAACGCCCGATTGACGCGCAGAATATAACTGTCGGGATCGGTTATCAGCAGCCCTTGACGGATCTCGAAGGCGGTGGCCGCAATCCGCAGCTCTTGCTCATCGCGAGCCAACCTTGCGATATTTATGAGCATCCAGCCCAGCCACACAGTGGCAATAGGCATGACCAGCAGCGTAGCCACCCCCGCCTGCATAACCATGCCGGTCGTATGAGCCGTAGACTGCAGTAGAAGATTTATCAGCATCAAAATATGCAGCAGCAGACCGAAAAGCAGCAGCGACCAGAGCCCCAGCTCAACCTTGTTGCGACCGTGAAAATAACGATACGCCCACCCCAGCAGCACGGCTAGCACGATAACGCTCATGCCACCCCACATACCCGCTCCACCCAGCCAGAATCGATAAATGGCCGCAATAAAACCCGCGATAACGGCGACTAGAGGGCCACCAAATATCGCGGCCATGCTCAACACCACGCTGCGGGCATCGAATATCCAGCCTCCCTCGAGTTCAATAGCACTCATCATGCCAATCACGCAGGTAAGACCGTACAACAAGCCCGATATAAAAGTGCCCGCATTGCCATTGCTGCCCAAGAAACGGTTATTGATCGATTGCAGACAACACAGCGACAGCAGCAAGGCGGCGTTTTGAATAAGATGGAGTATCAAAAAAAAGGGCCCCCTGGGTCCTGAACGATATAAAATGCGGAACTATGACGATTATGCATACATGCGGCCGCGCATCTCAACACACTTTCAGATTTTCACTATTGACCTAGATCAAGAAAATAAAATTTCATTTGCATCCCACAGGTCAACGCTCTCGCCGCCATGCAAACATCGCAAGCAGCCAAGGCGCTTTTAGCCGCCACGTTTGTTAGACAGAGAGTTCAGACGGCCTAGTAGCCGGCCGCCTCTTAAGAGGACTTTGGGGCAGGCATAGCGAGAAGTTTTAGATCAAGGCAAAACCGAGGCTCGAAGATTCCTCTAACTTACAGAGGGAAGCGAAATGGACGGGTCGTTTGGTTGGCTCTTAGCCAGTGTGAGAACTCAGCCAATGGCATGGGGCGGCCAAATAAATAGCCTTGAAAGTACCGACAGTCTAAGTCCAATAACTCATGATATTGCTGTTCGGTTTCTACACCTTCGGCAATCACTTCTAGCTGCAAGCTGTCGGCCAACGCACAAATGGCCTTGATAATCGCGAGGCTGCTGCTGTTTTCTGGCAGCTCACGCACAAAAGATTGGTCTATTTTTAACTGATCCAGTGGCAGCTTCTGTAAGTAAGATAATGATGAATAACCGGTACCAAAATCATCAATCGAAAAACGAATGCCATGCTCTCTAAGCTCGTGCATACGAGCAATGGCCGCCGACATATCATCGAGTAACATGGTTTCTGTCAGCTCGAGTTTTAGCCGATACGGATCTGCCCCCGACTGCGTTAAAAACTCAAGCAAAGTGGCCACAAAATTAGGCAGATACAGCAACCGAGCACTGAGGTTAACAGCCAAGGTAAGTGCAGCGGTATCCGGCTCTCGCTGCCACGCTGCCAGCTGTTGGCAAGCTTGGCGTAACATCTGTAAGTCAATCTGCTCAATTAACCCCGCCTGCTCAGCCACTTCAATAAAGACACCGGGCGCCAACACACCATGCTGAGGGTGCGCCCAGCGGGCCAGCACTTCGGCACCCGTCGCTTGACCAATGTCATTAAGCTGGGGTTGAAAATAGGGAATAAATTCTTCGGCCTGCAAACCGCGGCGAATATCTTCTTCAAGTAACAAACGCTTGCTCACCGCCTCCTGCATAGTGGGGTCAAAAAAGCGTATTTTCTCCTCAAATGAGGATTTGCTCTGCTGCATCGCCAGCTCGGCATGCTGAATCAGCTCATCCACCGAATAAGCGCCGTCTTTAAATAAGGTAATACCCAGGCTGGCACCTCGGCGTAACTCCAGTAATCCTATGGTATAAGGCTTGCTCAGTAGCTGATGGATGCGCCTTGCATATTGTTCGGCTCGGTCGGCAGCATGCTGATGATCGGTGCTGAGGTTTTCAATCACGATCACAAACTCATCGGCACTCAAACGGGCCACCGTATCACTGGTATACATGGCATCATTCAAACGCTTGGCGACCAGACACAACAACTGATCACCGGTGTGATGGCCATGCAGGTCGTTAATGCTTTTGAAACTGTTTAAATCAAGAAACAGTACTGCCCCGTAGCGCCCGCTGCGACTTGCTGTATCCATCACACGCTGTATGCGTTCCAGCAGCAAACTACGATTAGGTAAACCGGTTAATGCATCAAAAAAAGCCAAGTCTCGAATACGCTCCTCTGAGGCCTTACGCTCACTCAGATCTTCCATTGAGGACACATAATGGGTGATCTGGCCTTGAGGGCTACGTACTGCGCTGATCGACAGCCACCCAGGATAAACATCACCATTTTTACGGCGGCTCCAGATTTCACCTTGCCAACGCCCGGCTTCCACTAGCTGCTGCCACATGGCTTGATAGAAAGACGCTTCATGACGCCCAGATCTCAACAGACTGGCTTCTCTGCCCACCACTTCAGCTGATTTGTAGCCTGTAATATCTGTAAAGGTCTGATTAATTCTAAGAATACGATTGTGCGCATCTGCGACTAATAAGCCTTGGCGAACTTCAAATGCCGTAGCGGCAATACGCAGTTCTCGTTCATCTTGAATACGGCGCTTAATATCTTCGAGCATCCAGCCGAGACACACGGTGGCCAGCGGCATCACCAGTAACATGGGCAGACCTATTTCTAACGCAAGGGAGGGGCGATTGGGAATGGGCAACAAAGAAAAGTGCAATAACAGGGCTGTGTGTACCAGAAAGCCAAAGCAAAACAGTGAAACTATGCCTTTACCGACTTGATCGCGCTGTTGTAAATAGCGATAAGCCAAACCAAATAACACAGAAAAAGCGATTACTGCTAGGCCGCCGCCCATGCCAGCACCGCCCAACCAAATGCGATAGCCTGCGGCAATCACTCCGGCAATACCGGCCACTAAGGGACCACCCACAAAAGCGGCAACGCTCAAGATCACACTGCGCGCATCAAATACCCAGCCCGCCTCCAGCTCAATGGCGATGCTCATGCCCACTACGCAAGCAATACCGAGCAGCACACCACTGACCAGCTTTGCAGCATTATCATGGTGCTCCCAGTAACGAGAATTCAGCGTCATCAGCCAGCACAAGGCGAGCAACAAAGCAGAGTGTTCCACTAAATGGATAATCAACAGTATAAGTCCCTTTATCCTGAACGTTCAGTGCGAAAATCAGAGTTAAACGTAAATAACGAGTTTATTCGACAACGGTTCCTAAGTGAATACGACTCTCACGTCAGTGCCACATCGTTAATAGCATTAGCTCTCTAAAAACAACCAAGTTACTCGGCTATGCACTCAGCCATACCCGCGCCGTTACATTCGCAATCGGTTACGTTTGGCTCTTACTGGTCATTGTTTGTAGCATAAAAACTCAGTAATTCAAGCAATTAAAGTAGGCTCACCGTTTATTATTATTTATCGCTGTGATTATACTGGTCGGTTTAGCCATATTAATGGCGTTATAAGCTGAGCAATATAATAATAATTAAACTTCCCTATTCCCTAAGCTAGGAGCCACCCATGCCTAAGTATCATGCATCACCTACGACACAAACTGACCGAGCAGCCGGTGCCATTATGGGCGCCTTTATTGGTGATGCCTTAGGCGTGGGCCCGCATTGGTATTACGACTTAGCCGAGCTGCGCCGTGCATATGGCGACTGGATTGATGATTACACCACGCCACTGCCTGGCCATTATCATGAAGGCGTGAAGGCCGGTGAGCCGTCGCAATCAGGGGTTATTTTGCGCTTAACCTTAGCGTCGCTGATTTCGCACCAAGGTTATAAACAAGCTGATTTTTGCCAACGCTTAGAGCAAGACTTGTTTACGCAGCTAGAGTTTACCAAGCTTGATAGCAGCGCCAAACAAGGCCCAGGCGGTTATACCAGCCAATCGATACGCGAAACTTGGCATAAGCGGGTGCAACTGCAATTACCGTGGGAAAAATGTGCCGGCCCTGCCGACAACACAGAAGCACTAGAGCGCACCCTAGGGATTGCCGCCTGTTATGCGGGACAGCCTAAGTCATTAAGCGCAGCCGTCTGCGCTAATACCCGACTAACGCAAGATGATGAGATGGTATTAGCGCACACCTTGGCGTTTAACGGGGTGTTGGGCTTGCTTATTGAAGGTCACGCGTTAGATGCCACCCTTAGCGATAAATTACTGGCACAAGTGGATCAAGGTGAGCTGCCCTTTTGTTTATCGTCCACCAGCAACGCTGCCCAAGCGCTCGACCTAGACGATTTGTCAGACACTAACTTAAGTTGTGCCGATGCCCTGCTTACGCCAGCTTACATGGCTAATTTGGCAGCGAGTTCAGAGACGCACATTGAGCCCGCTTGGCGGGTATCAGAAGCTTATGGCATGGCCTGCTCTATTTATCAGCTAGTGCCGGCAGCCTATTATTTAGCAGCACGCTTTAGCAATGATTTTGAGTCAGCAGTATTACACGCCATTAATGGCGGCGGCCACAACATGGCCCGCGCCATGCTCACCGGCGCTCTGGTGGGAGCACAAGTAGGCTTATCGGGGATCCCCCAGCGCTTTATTGACGGCTTAGCCAATAGCGAAGAGTTAGTAGCACTGGCCAAGCAGGTGGCAGAGATAAATACATGTGAGGAGTGAAGCGTTAGGTGTGAGGCGGAAAACCGCGCCGCAGCACTGGGTTTAAAGCCGTCTTCCTGACGCACGTCAGGATCTCGCCCTTAAGATTGTAAAGCAGATGCCGGGCCCGTCATGCCGAGCCACGACCCGGCACCGGCATAACAGCTTGGTTGACGCATGGCGTATAGCGTACGACGGCCCGTAGGGCTAGCGCGTAAACTGCGCGTAAATGGGGTTATGATCCGAAACGGTGGGGGTGTTGATGGCGATGGCCGAGCGCAGTTTTAAATCCCGATAAAAAATAAAATCTAACGGCTGTTTACGATAGGTTTTAATGTATTTCGCATCTTCCATGACCGCTTTTTTTAAGCCCATGGCGCGGCAAAACTGTGCCAAATATAAACGTCGTGAACGGCTCCAAACGTTAAAATCTCCGGCCACAATTAACGGCCCTTTATGTTGCAGCAGCACTTGGCGCAATACCGCAATTTCATGGTGAAATTGGCCGTGGCGCACAAAGTTAATGGCATGAATGTTAGCCACTAATAAGGTATCCCCGCTTTTTAACGAGTGATGGGTAATCACTTGGCTCTTGTGGGTGGCAAAAGTCAGCTCGCGGCCTTGGCTGAGCACGGTGGTAATATCATCGAAGGCGCATTGGCCGGCGGTAAGCACGCCAAATAAATGAGTGGGGGTTTGAATATTCGGCGACACCGCATAAGACCAGCCGTCTAACTGCAGCCGTTGACTGAGCGCCAGCTTGGCCTCTTGCAGTAATAATAACCGAGTAGGAAATTGCGCTAACAGTTGCGTTAAACACAGCTGAAACTCTGGGCTTAAGGTCAGTTTTTGGGTGTTCCAGCACATAATGCCCAGCTCGTTATCATCCAACGGCTGATGCTGGTGCACTAACTGGTGGGGCGTTATTCGAGGGCGAAGCATAAATGACTGTCCTGCCTTAGCAACAAAGATACCGCTATCTTAACAGAAGCCACGGCCGCGCTTCTCGCCAACTTTTGCGAAGTGAGCGCTACTTACGGCTAAAAAAGCCATTAACTTCACATTTTAGTGCTAATTATGTACACTTGGTGCGTTCATGCATTGAATAAAGTGAACAGATGAAATCTTCAGAACCCCGAACGAATGACAAACGTCTCGTGGCCAGCCTTAGCGGCGGCTTCCTCCTGCTTTTCGTAATACTCGCCCTGATTGACTTAGAACAGATGACCCAATGGATAAACGTCAGTTTTTCTTGGGTGATCGGTTTTTTTGGCCCCCTATGGCAAGTCTGGATGCTGGCTAACTTAGTGATTGCCCTAGTACTGGGCTTTACCCGTTACGGCGATATTCGCCTAGGCGGACACGTTACCCCCGATAGCTCAACCTTTCGCTGGCTTGCGGTCATTATGTGTACCTTACTGGCGGGCGGCGGTGTGTTTTGGTCCGCAGCCGAGCCTATGTATCACTACTTAAGTACCCCACCGGTATTTGAAGAGGCACCTGCGGGCATTTCTGCTATCTCTGCCGGACTTGCACAAAGCTTTATGCACTGGGGCTTTTTGGCTTGGGCCGCATTGGGCACGCTGTCCGCATTAGTGGTGGTGCACGCGCACTACGACCGAGGTTTAGCGATGCGTCCGCGCACCCTGCTGTATCCTATTTTTGGTAAAAAAATAGAGACCCACTGGTTGGGTACGGTCGCCGATGTGGTGTCTATTATTGCAGTGGCCGCCGGTACCATAGGTCCGATTGGCTTCTTGGCCACTCAGCTGGGCTTTAGTTTTGAAGCGCTGTTGGGCTGGGAAAATAACTATACCCTGCAGTTAGCTATTCTCGGTGGCTTGGTATTGATCTATACCATTTCCGCTTCTACCGGCATTGAAAAAGGCATTCAGTGGTTATCCAGCGCTAACGTAGTATTGGCGCTGGTGTTGCTGGCCATCATCTTAGTGTTCGGCCCAGGCGGTTTTATTATCGACTCCTTCCTGAATGCCATGGGTCTTTATTTACAAGACTTTATGCCAATGGCACTCACTCGCCACGATAACGAATGGATGGGTTGGTGGACGCTGTTCTTCTGGGGTTGGTTTATTGGTTATGGCCCTATGATGGCACTGTTTATTGCCCGAATTTCTCGTGGTCGTACCCTGCGCGAGCTGGTAGTGGCAGTGGCGATTATGGCGCCGTTAGTGACTAACTTCTGGTTTGCTGCCTTAGGTGGCGCCGGTATCTTCTATGAAGAAAGCGTAGCGGGTTTGATTTCTGAGCCGCTAAACGCCGGTGGTTTACCCGCCGCCTTATTGGGCATTACCCAACAACTGCCGTTTGCCGAATTTATGGTACCTGCTTTCTTAGTGCTCACCGTGGTCTTTGTGGCCACGACTGGTGACTCTATGGCCTACGCCATTGCCATGGCCATTAGTGGTAGCCACACACCGCGCACCCGTGACCGTATTTTTTGGGCTCTGACCATGGGCTTGGTGGCCGCCGTGTTACTGCGCATGGGCGAAGGGGGCATTAACGCGCTGCAATCCTTTATTGTGATCACCGCCGCGCCCGTGTCGTTACTCTTGCTGCCGGTGTTATGGACTGGGCCGAAAGTGGCGCACATTATGGCTTATGAGCAAGGTATAGTGCCGCATAAAGAGCGTCATAGTGAAACCGACGATCCCGCCGGTGATGCCAAGCTACCGTAACGGAGCAATCCACTGCTTAAATAAGCACGCTTAAAACTTTTGCCTAAAACAGGGCACTAACTACAACGCCGCAGCCTAACCGCTGCGGCGTTTTTTATTGGCCAAAATGTTTACTCAACTGTCAAAACATTTACCCAACTATAGTTATGGCCTGTTGATCCAGAATGAGTAGCAGCCACCTTTCAGCTGCAACCAAGGAGCAAGCATCATGAAAACGAACTCAGTAGTGTGGTTTGAAATTTATGTGGCCGAGATGGCGCGGGCGCGTAAATTCTACGAGGCGGTGCTGGGCGTGACCCTAGAGCCCGCAGACAAAATGGCTGAAGATTGGCCCGAGATGTGGATGTTTCCAGGCGAAGACAACGCCTGTGGTGCCAGCGGTGCACTGGTAAAAATGGACGGCGTATCACCAGGCGGTGGCGGTACTTTGGTGTATTTTAGCTGTGAGGACTGCGCGGAGCAGGCAGGTCGCGTATTGGCCAACGGCGGCCAAGTGATGCGCGAGAAGTTTGCCATTGGCCCCTACGGTTTTATCGCGCTGGCAACGGATACCGAGGGCAATATGATAGGCTTGCACTCTATGCGCTAACGCTAGACTCACGGTGCAAAAAAGCATAAAAAAGACCAAAGCTGTTGGATGAACGGCTTTGGTCAAAAGGGAGAAACATGAAAAAAAACTCAACTACTTCGTTACCTAGCTAAGTAACTAAACCGCTGTTTAGCGATTCGATTACTTAACTATTTAACTCTTTGGCTACTCAACTACTTAGCCGTTCAACTCTTTAGCCGTTCAACACCAGCAAAGCATCGGGCAGCGCCTTAAAATCCAACGCCATGGTCACGCTAATAGCGGTAATGGTGATAATGGACAACACAAACACTCGGCGTGCCCAGCCTTTCTCTTCCGCACCGCGATAAAAGCCGTTAAAAGCCATCACCAACCACCATAAACTGGTGGCGCAAGACACCGCCATAAAGGTAAGACCCGTATAACCGCTGAGCGGCAATAAGGTGGTGACTAAGCAAAACACCGCGATATACAGCACGATTTGGCGCTTGGCCTTGGCAATGCTTTCGGCCACCGGCAGCACCGGAATATTGGCCGCCGCGTAATCGTTGTAGCGAAAAATGGCGATGGCGTAAGAATGGGGCATTTGCCATAAGCTAAACATCAGCAACAAGATGGCGGCACCCGCATCGAACTGGCCGGTAACGGCGCAATAGCCCACTACCGGCGGCACCGCACCCGACAAGCTGCCAACCAGCGTGCCATACACGGATTTTCGCTTCATATAGAGGCTGTATACGCCCACATACACCACATAACCCAACACGCCAAAGCTCAGCGCCACCGTGTTAGTGAATATTGCCAAGATGGCAAAACCGATTACGCCCAACACAACGCCGTAGATAAAAGCGGCGCGGCCCGATAATTCGCCGGTAACCGTGACTCGATTACGCGTACGCTGCATGCGCGCGTCTATATCTCGGTCAATGCAGTTATTAATGGCGCAGCCAGAGGCCACCACCAGCGATAACCCCAGCACCGTGGCCCACATTAGCGACCAGTCGATATCGCCACGGGCGGCCAGAAAAAAGCCCCCCGCCACAGAAATAAGATTGCCCATAATAATGCCGGGCTTGGTTACCTTTAAATAAGGTCGGATCATAAAATCCCCTCGGGATGCATATCCCGTTATGTATTTTCCCCTCAGTGACGATACAAACGACACCAAGTTCAGCAAGGAAGCCAAAGGGATTTACTCCGCTGACCGTGACATGCCAAGGATGGCATGTCCGAGCCTCCATGGATGGATTTACGGCGTGTCGGAGGAGTGAACCCT
This sequence comes from Oceanisphaera profunda, assembly GCF_002157895.1. Lineage (GTDB taxonomy): Bacteria > Pseudomonadota > Gammaproteobacteria > Enterobacterales > Aeromonadaceae > Oceanimonas > Oceanimonas profunda. The sequence goes on along the minus strand of NZ_CP021377.1, from coordinate 1,959,340 downwards.
TTGGCCGACTTTACTTGTGTTGTTTGCGTTACATCATCATTTCGTTAGAGCTAATGATGATCCACACCGACAACCCCACCACCATGATAATAATCAAGGCGGAGAACACGAACGCCACCGTATTGGCGCGGCTGTTGGGCTTAAAGCTCAGGTGCAAGAAGTACTTAAGGTGGACAAAGATTTGTACTATCGCCAAACCCACCACCACGAATAGCGTTTGGCCTTTGCTCATCTGTCCGGTCATTACCGCCCAAAACGGAATGGCGGTTAACAGAATCGACAGCACAAAGCCTTTGAGATAAGAAGACACACTGCCGTGATCGGCTGCTGTATCGTGACTGCTCATGTGATTGCTCATGCCATTGCCCCCAGTAAATAGACCACGGTAAATACACAAATCCACACCACATCAAGAAAATGCCAGAACATGCTCAGGCAGCTTAAACGCGTCAAGGTGCGTGGCGTAGTGCCTTTAGCAATCAGCTCTATCATCAAGATGGCCATCCACACCAAACCGGCAGTCACGTGCAAGCCGTGCATACCAACTAAGGTAAAGAAAGCACTCAAGAAGGCACTGCGGCTTGGGCCCGCACCTTCGGCGATCAGGTGTTGAAACTCATACACCTCCATGGCGATAAAGGTGGCTCCTAGCGCGAAGGTCACCAATAACCACAACAGCGTTAAGCCGCGCTTATGGTGATGACCGGCCAGCATGGCAAAGCCATAGGTAATACTGCTGACCAACAAGACACCGGTTTCCACCAGCACGAAGTTTAAGTCGAACAAGTCTTTGCCAGCGGGGCCGCCAGCGGTGTTCATATACAACACCGCATAAGTGGCAAACACCGAAGCAAACAGCAAACAGTCGGTCATTAAATAGAGCCAGAAACCAAACAGCGTATTGCCGCTGGTGTCGTGATGCTCATGTTCATGTGAGTGCTCTTGTTGCTGCACTTGGTTGTGATCAATCGCTACGGCTTGCATCAGGCCTCCTTGATTTGGCTACGTATATGCGCAGACTCGATGGCGTTAACCTCATCGGGCTGTACGTAATAATCGGTGTCATTGTCATAGGCGCGGCATAAGAAAATCACGAAACTGGCCACCAAACTCGCAATCACTAACCACCAAATATGCCAAATAGCGCCAAAGCCAGCAGCGGTTATCGCTGCAGCAATCAGCACACCGGTACTGGTGTTTTTCGGCATATGGATCGGTTGATAGTGAGCTTGTGCCTGATAGGCGGTGCCCTTTTCTTTCATATCGGTGAAGGCGTCTATGTCTTCCACCATTGGCAGCTCGGCAAAGTTATAAAACTGCGGCGGTGAAGAGGTAGACCATTCCAGGGTATGACCATTCCAAGGATCGCCCGTCACATCAGGGTTCAGCTCGCGATCACGGAAGGCTTTGTACAGCTGATAGAACTGCACGGCTATACCCACCAGAATAAACACCGCACCCACGGCGGCCAGATAGAGCCAGAAGTTCCAAACAGGATTGTCGGTGTGATTGATACGACGCGTCATGCCTAAAAAGCCCAACACATAGAGCGGCATAAAGGCCACATAGAAACCAATCTGCCAGCACCAGAAGGAGATTTTGCCCAGCTTTTCATCCAAGTGGAAACCCATGGCTTTCGGGAACCAGAAGGCAAAACCGGCTAAATAGCCAAACACGGCACCACCAATAATGGTGTTATGGAAGTGAGCAATCAAAAACAGACTGTTGTGCAGCACAAAGTCGGCACCGGGCAAGGCCAGCAATACGCCGGTCATACCACCAATAGTAAAGGTGGTCATAAAGCCCAAGGTCCATAACACAGGCACCGTCATGCGCAACCGGCCACGATAAATAGTGAACAACCAGTTAAACAGCTTAACCCCGGTGGGCACCGCGATAATCATGGTCATTACGCCAAAGAAGGCATTAACGTTGGCGCTGGAGCCCATGGTAAAGAAGTGATGTAGCCACACCACAAAGCCCAAAATAGAAATGGCGCCGCTGGCATAAACCATGGAGGTGTAACCAAACAAACGCTTACCGGTAAAGGTAGAGATGATTTCTGAGAAAATACCGAATGCGGGCAGCACTAAGATATACACCTCGGGATGACCCCAAGCCCAGAACAGGTTGATGTACATCATGGCATTACCACCGCCTTCATTGGTGAAGAAGTGGAAGTCCAAATAACGGTCTAGCGTCAACATACCCAGCACGGCGGTCAAGATAGGGAAAGACGCCACTATCAGGATATTGGCCCAAGTACAGGTCCAAGTGAAAATCGGCATTTGCATCAGCTTCATGCCAGGCGTGCGCATCTTGAATACAGTCACCAAGAAGTTCACACCGGTCAGCAAGGTACCTATCCCCGAGATCTGTAAGGCCCAGAGGTAGTAATCCACCCCCACACCCGGACTAAAGTCCATCTCGGATAACGGCGGATACGCCACCCAGCCGGTTTTGGCGAATTCGCCCAGACCTAATGAGATGTTCACCAATACCGCGCCCGACACCGCCAGCCAAAAGCTGAGGTTGTTCAAGAACGGAAAGGCTACATCGCGAGCACCAATCTGCAACGGCACCACTATGTTCATCAAACCAATCATAAATGGCATGGCCATAAAGATAATCATGATGACACCGTGGGCGGTGAAGATTTGGTCGTAATGCTCCGGCGGCAAGTAGCCATCGGCACCATTGGTCGATAGCGCTAATTGAGCCCGCATCATAAGGGCATCGGCAAAGCCGCGTACCAACATCACGAACGCCAGCACGATATACATAATACCTAAATGCTTATGGTCCACCGAGGTGATCCAGTCGCGCCACAACACGGTCCATTTCTTATATTTGGTGATCAAAAAAGCAATCACTAAGGCGGCGATTGCCACCACGCCCAGCGTAATCATGATAATGGGCTCATGATACGGCACGGCGTCTAATGTGAGTTTTCCTAGTAAGGACATTATTTTTCAGTCTCCATGGTCATCTCATCGCTCATGGCGTGCATGTCGTGCTGACGGTGCGCATCGACAACTGCTTTTTCGCCGTGCTGCATGTCAGGCATACTGCCGTGCATAAATTGATGCAAGATGTGGTGGAACATACCCGAGCTCACATGTGCGAAATATTGCACCGGATTATTTTCACTCGGCTTAGCCAGCTCTGCATAAGTGGCAGGACTTAAGGTGTCGGATGACTGTTTGAGCTTATTAACCCAAGCATCAAAACCAGCTTCATCAGGTGTAGCGATGGCTTTAAACTGCATGCCAGTAAAGCCTTCGCCGCTGTAGTTGGCGGAGTAGCCGTCGTAGGTGCCGGCTTCATTGGCAATTAAGTGCAATTGGGTTTCCATGCCAGCCATGGAGTAGATTTGGCCACCGAGTTGCGGAATGAAAAACGAGTTCATGGTGGTGTCAGACGTTATCTTAAATTCCACCGGTACATCGGTCGGAAATGCCAACTCATTGATAGATGCCACACCCTGCTCTGGATAGATAAACAACCACTTCCAGTTCAGTGACACGACTTCTACTACTATGTGATCTTTCTCATGCACTAGCGGCTTGTAAGGGTCGAGAGCATGAGTAGAGCGCCAAGTTATGGTGCCCAAAATCGCCACAATAATGATGGGAATAATCCACACCACTAACTCGATTTTGGTGGAGTGCGACCACTTAGGTGCATAGATTTCCTGAGTGCGACCTTCGCGATATTTCCACGCGAAAAACAGCGTCATAAAAATAACCGGCACCACCACAATTAGCATCAAGAGCGTGGCAACCACGATCAGGTGCTTTTCATCGACGCCCACTTGGCCCTTAGGATCAAGTACGCCGCCTTGGCAACCGGCCAACAGCAGGGCGCTTACACCAGCAAACAGTGCGGTTTTGAGATGTCGAAATAATGAATTTCGAATAACTAGGTTTTGCATAAACAAGAACCCTTCCCCTATTCCTTAAGGAATTACCTTATCGCCAAGCGACAAGACCATGAGGGGTAACCGTGCAGATTAATGAGCAACATTCGCGGGGCATAAGCCAAAAAAAGCAAATGCGCAGTCACTAACAACACGGAGACCCAATATGGGGCAAACACTCGAATGCGGACGTCAACAAGGCTTTACTGCGTTAACTAGCTGAAAAATCACTAGCAACCATCAGCAACAGTACTTATTTGAGCCTAAAGAGTGTTAGAACCCAGAGCGGGCCAAAGGGGGAGCGCGGCAACCGTGAGCGGTGCGCAGTACACAGTATTGCGGGAGTGGAGAGTCAAAATTAGCCTTAACGGAGGTTAAGCGCGGCCAATGCAGCGTTTGCAGCAGCAAGTACAACAGCAGCAATAACCACTGCAGTAATAAGGGCACAAAAACGAGCAAGCTAGTAAGAATAATAGATTTGATGGTTTCTACGGGCAGTAAGTCACTGAGCTGGGCTTGATATTCAAACACATCACCAGACAAACCGGTCCAGGATAATAACCATTCACTGATCACTTCTAACATCATCACCAAACTGACCACACCTACGCCATCCACACCGATTTGTGACAACGACGCTAAGTCGTGCCATCTATCTGTCAGCGTAAGCAAAGGTGTAGGGTTCAACGGCTAGGTCCGGTGGATAATAATGATGAGAAACGAACGGCCCTAAATGGGCTTTCTTGTATAGTTGTTATAATTTTATTGCGTTGTAATAAGCTCTGTTTAAGCTTTTTTATTGCACGTAAGCTGTTTTGTTACTTTTAAGTTATTGCTTAGATCTTGTCGGTTAAATCAGGCAAATCGCATTAATTTGCCTGATTATCCTAACAAAACTTGATCTAGCGCACAACCGACCTACCGCGATTGAGCTAATCCTAATCGCAAAAAATCGGCTTTTTTAGCGCAGTTTTTAACGCCCATTCTTCCGGCTTTCAGCTTACCACGATTAGAGCACCACCTTGGCAGCCAGCCCTAATAGCACTACGCCGCTAAGCCTATCCAGCCACACCGACTTCGCATTTAACCAAGCCAATACCGGCCCGCGCGATAAAATTAACGCCACCAACACATACCAAGCACCGTCTATGCCACCGGCGGTCAGCATCATGATCATGCTTTGCTGCCAGTCGGTATCTGCATGTACAAACTGGCTAAACAGCGCCACGAAAAAAATGGCCAGCTGCGGATTTAAGAACGCCACCATAAAGCCCTCAAAGGCACCTTGGCGACCGGCAATTTCATTCGTCTCTGCGGCGGCTGCACTCTGAGGCTTGGCCAACAAGGCTTTCACGCCTAGCCACGCTAAAAATGCGGCACCACCGTAGCGGATCACATTAAACAGCAGCGGATTGTTGGCAATAATCAGCGCCAAGCCGAGTGCGGTAAGTAATGCATATAACCCTACACCCGCGCCATGGCCAATGGCGGTCAGTACACCGTGGCTTCGGCCCCCTCTTATGGTATTGCGCATCACCACAGCTAAGCTTGGGCCAGGGCTCATAGCGCCCACCACGCAAATGGCCACTAAGGCCAACCAGCTAGAAAATTCCATAAATGTGTCTCATGATGGCGTGACTCGTCACCGAGTTAATAGTCAGGGTTTACTGTAAAGTGCTCACTATAAAATACTTATTTTAAAGTAAAGTGCCGCTAACATTAAGAGTTGACAGCAGAAACCTCGGTTTAGATTGATTTAGTCTGGCTTTTGCTCGGCCCCAGCATCTACACTTATTCTTTTCTGCCAACATGTGGCAAAAATACCGCCCATTACTTGGAGCTATCCCCATGCGTTATTCTTGGATTTTATTTGACGCGGACGAAACATTATTCCATTTCGATGCTTTTGCCGGCTTAAAGCTGATGTTCGCTACTTTTGGCGTAAATTTCACCGCCGAAGACTATCGTCAGTACCACACCTTAAGTGCGCCGCTGTGGGTGGATTATCAAGACGGCGCCATTAGTGCAGCGCAACTGCAGCACACTCGTTTTCAAGCTTGGTCCGAGCGATTAGGTGTTGCTACTGAGATCTTAAACCGTGATTATTTAGTGGCCATGGCCCAAGTATCGCCACCACTTTCGGGCGCGCCTGAGCTGATTTCAGCACTGCAAGGCAAAGCCAAATTGGGGATTATTACCAACGGCTTTAGCGCCATGCAGCACACTCGTCTTGCCAAAGCCGGCTGGCAACAAGCCTTCGATACGCTAGTGGTGTCTGAACAAGTGGGCATCGCCAAGCCCGCCGCCGGCATTTTTGAACATGCCTTCGAGCTCATGGGCCACCCGCCCAAAGAGCAAATCTTGATGGTGGGCGATAACCCGCATTCGGATATTTTAGGTGGACTCAACGCCGGCATAGACACCTGCTGGCTCAACAGCACCGGCCGCGCCACACCTGAGGGCATACGCCCCCACTATGAAGTCAGCTCACTACAGCAATTACATAAGTTGTTGCTGGGGTGATGTGAGGGGTCAAGGGGATGGGCCAAATCAGTGAATAAGGTCAAAAAGCTTAAAGCTAAGAATGGATTGCTTCACTGCGTTCGCAAAGACGGATAAGAGCACACTTGCTCGTCTTTGCGAGGAGCGTAGCGACGCGGCAATCCATTCTTGAATGTTGAGCGTGAAGTAAGCGCCCAGCGCTCGGCTTCCCGCACCAAAACAACGAAGGAGCGGTATTCGCTTGCTCTCGCATTTTGCCGTAGGCGAAACTCTTTAAGCCGTCTTCCTGACGAAAGTCAGGATCTCGCACTTGCTCTATTACTTTGTAGGGATCCGGCTCTTTGGCAAAGAGGGCGTCGGCCTTTTGCTTTAGAAATTAACATCCAGCTACGCTGGCCCGCCGAATAAATTGGCGGCTACAAGGCATTGATGTTTATTTTTTGCAGTCTTCCTGACGCACGTCAGGATCTCGCTCTTGCTCTATTACTTTGTAGGGATCCGGCTCTTTGGTGAAGAGGACGTCGGCCTTTTGCTTTAGAAATTGACATCCAGCTACGCTGGCCCGCCGAATAAATTGGCGGCTACCAGGGCATTGATGTTTATTTTTTGCCGTCTTCCTGACGCACGTCAGGATCTCGCTCTTGCTCTATTACTTTGTAGGGGGCCGATGAAGAGGACTTTGGGCTTTTACTTTAGAAATTAATATCCAGCCACGCTGGCCCGCCGAATAAATTGGCGGCTACCAGGGCATTGTTGTTTATTTTTTGCCGTCTTCCTGACGCACGTCAGGATCTCGCTTTAAGTTTTAGAGCCAAAGAAGTACAAGATACCGGGTCGGGCCCGATGTAAAACCGCATAGAGCAGTGCTTGCCGCTCGGCGCTGTCATTTCTCCTCTCGCCTCACTATTCACGCCTCACACGCATTAAAAAGGGCAGCCCGTAGGCTGCCCTTTTACATTACTTATTGCTGCTTAAGCGCTGCAACTTACTTACAATCTAACGACCGCGGTAAGCAGTAGAAGAATCTAACAGCATGTGGCGGTTAACGTCTTTGTACAGCAAGTAACGGAAGCGAGTTGGGCCTGAAGCGTAGCAAGCTTGTGGGCAGAATGCGCGCAACCACATGTAGTCGCCGGCTTCTACTTCAACCCAGTCTTGGTTCAGGTGGTAAACAGCTTTACCTTCCAATACATACAGACCGTGCTCCATAACGTGAGTTTCGTCGAATGGAATAACGCCGCCTGGCTGGAACGTAACGATGTTTACATGCATGTCGTGACGCAGATCGGTTGGATCTGTGAAGCGAGTGGTTGCCCATGCATCGTTAGTGTTTGGCATTGCTGTAGGCGCAATGTCATTTTCGTTAGTAACGAAAGCTTCTGGAGCATCGATACCATCAACAAATTGGTATGCTTTACGTACCCAATGGAAACGTACTGGCGCGTCGCTGTTGTTGCGCACACTCCAGTTAGCACCGGCTGGCAGGAAAGCGTAACCGCCTAAGTCCATCTGGTGCTCTTTACCTTCCAGAGTCAGGGTCATTTCGCCTTCAACAACGAACAATACGCCTTCGGCGCCCTTGTCCAGTTCAGGCTTGTCACTACCACCTTTTGGAGAAACTTCCATGATGTAGTGTGAGAAAGTCTCAGCGAAGCCGCTTAACGGACGTGCGATAACCCACAGACGAGTTTCATCCCAGAAAGGCAGGAAGCTAGTCACGATGTCGCTCATTACACCTTTAGGAATAACGACATAGGCTTCGGTAAAGATAGCGCGATCGTGGATCAGCTGAGTCTGAGGTGGCAAGCCACCCTTAGGAGCATAATAGGTATTACGGGCCATGATACTGTCCTTTAATACGAGAAAGTCGGCTTAATGCCAACAAAAGCCACGCTAAACGGCATGGCTGTCTAAATTGTGAACTTGGCTATTGTAGAACAAAGTTGTTTGATTTATAAATTAAATAATTTAATGGCCACTAGTGGATAAGCCACTGACCGGCTAGTGAGTGAAGAGTTATGGGTAAAGAGTGAAGAGGACGAGATGGAATGGCCCGACTAAAGTAGACACCAGTTTAAGCCGCATTAAGTTGCTGCGCATATGCGTTGGGGGTTAATCCTCCCAGCGCAGTGTGTTGTCTTACTTTGTGGTAATACTGCGTGATGTAGAAGTGTATTTCTTCTGCCATCTCTTTACGAGTTAACAGCCCTAAACGGCGGGTCCATTCCTTTTTCAGTAAAGCAAAAAAGCTTTCTGAACACGCATTATCCCAGCAGTTTCCCCGGCGAGACATGCTGATAGTCACTTTACGTTTATTCAACCACGTCATGGTCGCCATACAATGATATTGGCTGCCCTGGTCTGAGTGGAACATCAGCTCACGGCCATCAGGCTTCTGCTTCTTCCAAGCCTGCTTTAAGGCCTTAATCACTAATTCAGCACTATTAACCGGCCCTTGAGCCTTGCCCACTATCTGTCTGGTAGCAAGATCGATTATTACCGCCAGATAGAGCCAGCCTTCTTCACAGCGTATTTGAGTTATATCTGACACCCAAACACGGTTCTCTTCTGCAACCGTAAACTGCCGGTTTAACAGATTCGGCGTCGCAGCGATGCCTGGCTTATGTTTACGATGCCCAGGCTTAGGCGCGACACAAGAACGATAGCCCACACTCTGTAATAGGCGTTGCACTTGATTCTTACCACAAGCAAAGCCTTGGTCAACCGCTTCGCGCCACAATTTCCGATAACCCGCAATACCATGTTGCTGTTCAGCTTCAGCCAATAAAAAGGCGAGCAGACTGCGATGACGCTCCGCCTGAACCGAAGGCTCTCGTTGGCGCTGCTTCCAACAATAAAAACCCGCACGAGATACCTGGAGTACGCGACACATCACCAGTACCGTCCAGCTCATGCTGCGATACCGGTCGATGAAGGCAAATTTTATCGCCGTGTCTTGGTAGCGTACTCTTCCAGCTTTTTTAAGATATCGAGCTCCAGTTCAGCGCGCTCTAGCTTTTTCTTAAGACGCTTATTCTCTTGCTCTAACTGACGCAGGCTTTTATCTGGCCCTTCATTTTTAACGGGCTTATCCTGTTTCGAATCTGGTTTGTCCATTATCCACTCTCGACGCCAACGGCTTAATACGTTCGGATGCACCCCCAGCTCACTGGAGATTTCAGCTAATGTTTTAGGTGATGAAACAGAGAGTTTAACGGCTTCCCGCTTAAATTCATTACTAAATTTACGTTTGGTTCGGTATTGCATACACTTCCTCACTCTGAAGAAGTGTCTACTTATTCGGGGCCATTCCAAGATAACACCGATATTGTTCTCGTTCCCATACTCTGCGTGGGAATCCAGATCTGGCCGCTCTGCGGCAAAGGGCGTCAGAACACGCAAAATACAAACCGACCGCGGAACGTCGACCGACCAGCACACATCCACGCGGAGCATGGATGCGAGAAGCTGGCCAGCCGAATACTCTCTATGTAAAAGAAGCGGCTGCTACAAAGCTAAGGACAGACATCGCCCTTTGTAAAGCTCGGCGCTTTATTTTTCACTTCACCCTTCACGCTTCATCCATAGCAGCACTTCGAGGAATCCATGAATTTAAACATCACCCTAGATCCGATCTTGCTGCGCAGTTTTATTGCCGTGGCCGATACCGGCAGTTTTACCCGTGCCGCAGAAAGCACACACCTCACCCAATCAACGGTCAGCCAACAGGTGCGCAAGCTAGAAGCACAATTTGGCTGCGAGTTATTGCACCGTAAAGGTCGCTACATAACGCCCACCCTTGAGGGCGAGCGCGTGCTCAGCTATGCACGGCGTATCTTGCAGATGATGAACGAAGCCGTGGCCCAAACCAGCGTCAGCGCCGAGCAACAAAAAATTCGTTTAGGCGTACCCGAAGATTTCGCCACCCACGCTATTATGCCCACCCTCGCCGCCTTCTCTAATGAATATCCTGGCATACGGTTAGAAGTAAAAAGCGGCTTATGCAGCGATATTTGGCGAGAATTTCAGCGTGGTGATATGGACCTTGCCTTAGTGAAGCAGCGCCAAGGCAGCGTGCCCGGTTTAGTGAGTTGGCCCGAGCCCTTATGCTGGATTGATAGCCTGCACAGCAATAACCTCGACAGCCAACCCATTCCGCTGGTGACCTTCCCCATCGGCGGCTTATATCGCAGCGAAATGGCCCACACCTTCGACCGCCTCGGCCGCAGCTGGCGACTGGCGTATGTGAGCACCAGTTTGTCTGGCGTATGTTGCGCGGTAGAAGCCGGCTTTGGTATCTCGTTACTGCCACGGCGCTTAGTCACGGCTGAACATCGTATTTTAACCGAGCAAGACGGCCTGCCGCAGGTGCCAGATTTAGAGCTCACCCTACACGCCCAAGACAAACTCTCGGCCCACAGCAAGATTCTCGCCGAGCAGCTGATCAACGCTTGTGATGAGATTTGTCGGCAGTGACTCTTGTGCCCAAATAAAGTCAGTGCCGTTCACATGATACGGTGTTTTGTTGTTGGCACTGTATTTAAGCCGTCCTCCTGACGCAGGTCAGGATCTCGCTTTAGCGTTGGAGCCGAATCGACCACATCTAATCATAATGATTGCACCATTAAGATGAAATCATTATGATTTAGTCATGTTCATTATTGGCTGCCTGCTATGACTCAAGTTTCTGCATCTCAGACACTGGACCTTACTGCTTACCCCCATGCCCAGCGTGAGCGGCTGCGTTTTATCGACTGCTGTTTGCATTATTTTGGCCAGGTGGCGCGCGCCGACTTGCTGCACACCTTTAAAACCGGCCTGGCATCGGGCACTCGTGACTTAGCCCTCTATCGAGAACTGGCTCCTAGCAACCTAACACTGCGCCACGATACCAAGTTGTATTACCGCACCGCCGCTTTTGCTCCATTGTTCGACCATGATCCGCAGTTGCTGCTCGACCAACTCAGCAAGCATGCTTGGCAAGATCTCACCATGGGCCCGAGTCTGAATGGGATTTGTGTAGCGGCTGTGCCCATCACCATGCCCGCCGAGCGGCTATTAGCACCGCTGCTGCTGGCCATTAGCCAACGCCAAGCCATTAGCTGTGATTATGTTTCTTTGTCTTCTGGCCAACAAAGCCGCGAGTTAGTGCCGCATACCTTGGTGAACAACGGCCGGCGCTGGCACGTGCGCGCCTTCGATCGGCGCAGCCAGAGCTTTCGTGACTTCGTACTCACCCGCTTTACTCGCATTCAACCGCTAGACCAAGCAGTAACTGAATGCGAGCAACAGGCACAAGACACCAGTTGGCACCATATTTTGCCGCTCACCTTAATGGCGCATCCTAAATTGCCGTATCCGCAAGCCATCGAGCTCGATTATGGCATGGAGGTAGAGAGCGGCATGGAGGTAGAGAGCGGCATGGAGAGAGAAAAAGGCACGGCACGGCTCACGCTAGCAGTGCGCGAAGCCTTGCTCGGTTATGTGATGCAACAATGGCTGGTCGACTGCTCGCCCAACTATCAACTCAATCCGGCGCAATACCCGCTAGCACTCGCAGATCATCGCCAGCTAGAAGCCATCACTAATAAGGCCCTATTCCCCGGAGCCAGCCTATGAACACCGCCTTAAATTACGATCAGCTCGAGCAATTTAAAGAGCACAGCCTAGCGTTACGGTTATTGCGTTCCCAGCATTTCGCCTTGCTGGCCAGCTTCTTTCATCATGCCTTTATTGCCACCAATCGCCGCAGTATTCCTTATTTAGAGCTGGTGGCCTTGCTAGAGCAGCATCTATTTAATATTACCGACAGCTACGGCGAAGAAAAATTTCCCAAGTCGGCGCGGGCTTATATTGATGATTGGATTAACGTCAAAGGCGGCTATCTGCGTAAATACTTACCGCAGCAGACCGACGAGCCAGAGTGTGACCTGTTGCCAGAGGTTGAAAAAGTACTGCGCTGGCTAGAAGAAATTCAAGGTCGACAGTTTGTGGGTACCGAATCGCGGCTGAAGATGCTGCTCGAGCTAATAGGCGACTTAGTACAAGGCACCAGCGAAGACAGCGCAGCCAAACTGCACACCTTGCAAGCGCGTAAGGCGGAGTTAGAACAAGAGATTATCGCCGTTGAACTGGGCCAAGACAGCGGCTTCTCCGACACTCAGGTGCGCGAGCGGCTATTTCTACTCGCTAATATGTCACGACAACTGCTGGGAGATTTTCGCCAAGTAGAAGCCAACTTTCGCAGCCTAGACAAAGAAACCCGTAAAACCATTAGCCTACGCGGTGGCCATAAAGGCGAGGTGTTGGATCATATCTTTAGCCATCAAGATGTAATTGATGACTCCGACGAAGGGCAATCCTTTAGTGCGTTTTTTGAGTTACTCATGACCCCGCAGTTGCGCGATAGTATGCGCCACAACCTACAACAGCTGCTTAGCCAAGAACAAGGCCGGATATTAGTGCAGCAAGACTCGCTGCTGAGTCACCTTTATAGTTATCTGCTGGAGGCCGGTGCCAAGGTTCACGGTACTCGCCAACAAATTACCGACCAGCTGCGCCGCTATATTCAGGAGCAATCTCAAGATAACCGCCGCATTATCGAGCTGATCCACGACTTTGAAGCCCTCGCCCATCAACGTCTTTCACATCAAGAGAGTGACCAACAGCTCATCGACCTTAAAGCCGATCTGGCCTGCATAGCGGGCAACCAAGCGGCCATTAATCCTATTTTTAGCCGCCAGCTTTATCAAGATAAAGGCAGTGAGCACATTAACTCCCAGCCAGAATTAGGCGACGCCAGCGAGCAGGTTGATCTGACGCCATTGCTCGCCATCAGTCACATTGATGAGTGGCAGCTACAACGTCAAATCAGCCAATGCTTACTCGATAACGGCGGCCAAACAACTTTGGCCCAAGTGATAGCCCGCCATCCGTTGCGCTATGGGCTAGATGAACTCCTTACCTATCTTAAGCTCGCCTGCGAGCAAGTATTGCCGGCTCATATCGACGAACAACAAGAGCAAGCCATTAGCTGGCAGCCAGAGCCTGGGCTCACACGCACCCTACATATTCCTACCATTACTTTTATTCGGAGTCGTTGAGATGTCAGATATTTTAGCCAGCCATGCTTTTTCTGAACAAGCCCAACTCGACCAGTCGACCTTGTTGATCCGCTTACTGAAAGGCCCGGTATATAGATCTCGTCATCGCGACTTGTGGGAGCAGTTATTGCGCGACCAACAAGTGATCCGCGACTACTTTCAGCATCTTGGCTTAGGGCTAACGCTGGATAATAGCGAAGGCTATGCTTTTTTAGCGCAACTGCAGTTTGAGAGTGAAGACTCTGAGCTACCGCGGCTGATCACTCGGCGCAGCCTGACTTTTATACAAACCCTGTTGTTAGTGGCGCTGCGTAAACGGTTGGCCGAGCACGACGATGAAGAAAGCGCACCCCGGCTTATCGTAAGCCGCCAAGAAATTTACCAGTGGCTGCAGCCTTACAGCCCAGAGGTCAGCAACGAGCTAAAACAACAACGCGAATACGATGCCTTGATCAAAAAAGTCGCCGAGATGGGCTTTTTAAGCAGCATCGCCAATCTGCCCGACGACTTCGAAGTGCAACGCATCATCAAAGCCTTTGTTAATGCCGAACAAATTGCCGAATTTACAGTCTTACTAACGCCAGCGCAGGAGCAAAAAGATGACTGATACCCAACTGACTCATGCCAGCGCAGATACCGATGTTGATACGCATATCGGTGCCTTAACGGGTTTTCGATTGCAGCAATTTGAAGTGTTAAATTGGGGCACTTTCGATCAAAAAATTTGGCAGCTTAACTTGGCCGGCCATAACAGCCTACTCACCGGCAACATTGGCAGCGGCAAGTCCACACTGGTCGATGGCCTCACCACATTGCTAGTGCCACCCCGTAGTTTGGCGTTTAATAAAGCCGCCGGTGCCGAGAATAAAGAGCGCTCTCTTGAGTCTTACTTTCACGGCTATTACACCTCCCAGCAAGATGATTACGGCAAAGCCAAAGCCGTGGGTTTGCGCGGTTCAGATCATTACAGCGTATTAGTGGCACGGTTTCACTCCACGGCATTAGCGCAAGATGTGACCCTAGCACAGGTGTTTTGGTTAAAGCCCGGTGAGCGTAAAGTAGAGCGCTTCTTCGTGGTGGCACCCTCTACACTAAGGCTGGCCAGTCACTTCGCCAACTTTGGCAGCAAGATCGTCGATCTCAAAAAGAACTTGCGTAAACAGGCTGGCATCGAGATTTTTGATAGCTTTGCACCCTACCGACAATGTTTTAGCAAGCTACTAGGCTTAGGCGCCGATGGCCGCGCACTGGAGCTGTTTAACCAAACGATTTCCATGAAATCGGTGGGTTCGGTAACGGATTTTGTGCGGCAAAATATGCTCACCGCCCCCGAGATAGAAAAACAAATCGTTGAGCTAGAAAGCAACTATGATGCCCTAAAACGGGTGCACGATGCGGTAGTGGCGGCGCGACAAAAAGTCAGTTTACTGGAACCGGTTAGCCTACTGGGTAATGACTCGCTAAGTGCAGCACAAGAAAAAGAGCACTTCAATCAAAGCCGCGAGCTCAGCGAGGTGTTTATGGCCAGCCTAGCGGTGCCCTTGTATCAGAAACGGCTCCAGCAAAAACGGCTCGACCAAGACAAAGCCCTGCTCAAACGGCAACAACTTGGCGAACAATTAAGCCAACATCAGTTACAAATTGAACAGTTAACCGAAGATGTGCGCAGCCAAGGCGGCGGCCGATTACAACAATTAACCACCGACATCCAACGCCTCGGCAAAGAGCGCAATCAACGTAAAAGCAATCACGACCGCTACCAACTGTTGGTGCGCGCCTTAGGCTTAACTGAATTGCTAGAGAGTGACACCTTCGTCACCAATATGGCCCAAGCTAAAGCGCATGTGGAGCAGATAGGTCAGCAGCAAGATCAAGCAGAACAACAAAGAGATGAGCTAAAACAAACGATTAATCAGCAGCAGTTGCAACAAGGCGCGCTCAATGACGAGCTCACCGCACTGAAAAAGCGGCAATCCAATCTGCCACTACGCCAGTTAAGGATCCGCGAACAACTCTGCACTGCGCTAAATATCGCCGAAACTGAGCTGCCTTTTGTTGGTGAGTTGCTGCAAATCAAGCCGAATGAACAAGTCTGGCAAGGCGCCATAGAGCGCGTGTTACATAACTTTGCGCTCAGCCTGTTAGTGCCCGAGCATTTGTATGTGTCGGTCAGTGATTTTATTGAACAAACTAAACTGGGTTCACGCTTGGTCTATCACAGAGTCAAAACGCTTAACTCTCATTTGCCCGTGCAATCCGAGCCAGATCAACTACCCAGCAAGGTTGAAATTAAACCCGATAGCCCGCTCTACGCTTGGTTAGATAAAGAGCTGAGCGAGCGCTTTAATTATCAGTGTTGTGCCAATGTGGCAGACTTTCGTCGCAGCCACAAAGGCCTGACCACTCAGGGTCAAATAAAATCGGGCCCTTCTCGGCATGAAAAAGACGACCGCTACGCCATTAACGACCAAAGCCGTTATGTACTGGGCTGGAGCAACAAGCAAAAGATCCAGCTATTAAGCAGCCAATTGCAGCAACTTCAGCAGGCCATAGCCGCATTAGATACCCAACTGAGCCAACATCAACAGCAGCGCGAGCAGCTCGACGAGTTACGCCGCCAAGCTTTAAATCTGGCGGAGTTTGATCTCGACTTCGAACAACTTAACTGGCCGCAATTAGCGCAACAAATTGAGCAACTAGAGCAGGAATATCGGCTGCTCGAACAATCGTCAGACCAATTGCAAACTCTGCAGAAAAACCTGCAAGCGGCCAAAACCAGCCTCGTCGCACTGCAAGAGCAACGAGATGAGCGATTAACCGAATGCGGTAAACTCAGCAATGAAATTGAATCGCTCAGCAAAGTGTTAGCCGAGCATGAAGCTCAGCTGCACGCCTTATCCGATACAGCCAAAGAGCAGTACTTCCCGAGTTTGAGCGCCTTATTTCGCCAATATGGTGCCCACGACAACCTGCGCATCGACATGCTGGCTAACCAAGGCAGCCTGCTGCGCACTAAGTTAAATGACAGAATTCAGAGTCTAGAGAAAAAGCGTAACAACAAAGAAAGCCAGATGATCGCAGCCATGGCCCAGTTTGGTCACGCCTTCCCTAATGATGTCACCGAGCTCGATCAAAGCCTGGCCGCATTAGCGGAATATCAGGCGTTATTAAGCCAGTTGCAACAAGAAGACTTGCCGCGTCACGAAGCCCGTTTTAAGAAGATGCTCAACCAAGACACCATTCGCGCCATGGCACTGTTTCGCAGTCAGCTCGACCGCCAAGAAGAAGACATTGCCGCGCGCATTCGCCTCATCAACCAGTCACTACACGAGCTGGACTATCAAGATGGAACCTATATCGAAGTGGATGGCGTGACCTCACCGGATGTAGAGATCCGCGAATTTAAGCAACGACTGAAGCAATGCGTGGAATATGCCACCGACGACAACCTGTATTCGGAACAGAAATTTGAGCAGGTTAAAAGCTTGATTGAGCAAATGCGCAACGATCCAAAATGGACCAAAAAAGTAGTAGATGTACGCTATTGGCAGCTATTTAACGTGATTGAACGCTTTCGTGAAGATAATAGTGAAAAAGAATGCTACTCAGATTCTGGGGGTAAGTCTGGTGGCCAAAAAGAAAAGCTCGCCTACTCCATTCTGGCCGCCGCCATCTTGCTGCAATACCGATTGGTTGGCCAAGAGGCTCAACAAACATCAGCAGGTCAACAGCAGCGCCGCTTTAACTTGGTGGTTATCGACGAAGCCTTCGCTCGTGGCTCGAAAGACAGCACCCGTTTTGGCCTAGAGTTATTTAAAAAACTGGGTCTGCAACTGCTGCTGGTTACGCCATTACAGAAACTCGATATTATCGAACACTATGTGCAACATGTGCACTTCGTCGATCAGCAGCAAAATCGCTCTATCGTGCTCAACATGACCATAGCAGAATACCGCCAACAGCTAGATCAGCATCAGCAGCAATTACAACCTTACAACCAGATGACCCGGGAGATAAGCTAGCTCTATGTTGGATGTTAAGGCCATTCGCCACAAGCTAAGTAAACAATGGCAGCGCTTAGGTTGGCACCAAGCTTGGCTGGAGGAGACGCTGAGCTTTCCCTACCAGATTAAGCTCCCTCGCCTCAGCGACAAGCAGTTGCTGCATGACTTTGCCTTATATCAGCGCCAATTGTTGCAATTGCGTAATGAGCTCAGCACAGCTAAAGAGGTGGCGCTCATTGAGCAAGAGTTTCAATTCTCGACCATGGGCCGCCAGCGCTTACCGGTGGCCATCGAGTTCGCCAACATGGAGGCACTGGCGCGTTTTGTCGGTCAACTGCAACCTTGGCGACACTTCGTTGCCGACTGCAAACTGATCGGCGACGGTTTCCCGCAACTCACGCCATGGTTAGCGCAAGCAACGGCTACCATTGGCAAATACGCTGGTCGTTGGCCACAACTACTGGCAGTGTGTCGTTATCTGGTAAACCAGCCACGGCCAGGCCTTTATATCCGCCAACTCGATATCTCAGGTGTGGACAGCAAATTTATTGAAGCCCACAAAGCCATTCTTAAAGTGTTACTCGACCAACTGCTGCCCGCCACAGCGATTGATGAAGGCGTTAATGGCCTGAGAGAGCACGGTTTCGAGAAACGCTACGGCCTTAATTACGAGCAGCCCACAGTCAGTTTTCGCCTGCTCGATCCCGCTCTTGCGGCCGAGCTAGGTGGCCTTGATGAGCTGAGTATTCCGCTGAGCGCCTTTAGCAAGTTAGATCTATTACTCGACCGGGTATTTATTACCGAAAATAAAGTGAACGGCTTGGCCTTTCCGGGCGTGCGCAACGCCTTAGTGATCTACGGCCTAGGTTATGGCGTGCAAATGCTGCAGCACCTGCCTTGGTTGGCAAATTGTCGTATTCATTATTGGGGAGATATCGACAGCCATGGCTTTGCCATGCTCTCGCAGTTACGTAGCTATTTTCCGCACACACAATCACTACTGATGGACAACGATACTCTAGCGCACTGTCGCCCACTATGGGGAGTGAGACCAAACCTCACTCTGCAATGCAGCTACCGCACCTAAACGAAACTGAACAGCAGCTCTATCAACAACTCAAACAACATCACTGGCAACCTAACCTGCGCCTAGAACAAGAGAGAATCCCTTTCTCGTTACTACAAGCCGCACTGGCTCACTTACCTTGAAAAACTAGGGTGCGCCCTCAATTATGCCAGCCAGATGACTAGGGCGCGTTCTCATTTGACGCTTCGGCTGCATTAGCTACCTTTATAGTATTTGAAGTAACTACTTGTGAGGTAACGACTTATGAGGCATTACTTGCTACGAGATGATCAATGGGAGTGCATCGAAGAACTGCTCCCGGGTAAAGCTAGCGATAGAGGCGTGACAGCACTCGATAATCGCAAATTTGTTGAAGCGGTACTTTGGATTGCTCGAACTGGCGCACCTTGGCGGGATTTACCTGATTTTTATGGGCATTGGCACCGCGTTTACGTCCGATATAGTCGTTGGTCTCACAAAGGCGTCTGGCTCACGATAATGGAGGAGTTATCCAAAGAAGCTGATTTTGAGCAACTCATGATCGACGGTAGTATCGTTCGTGTCCATCAACATGGGGCGGCTAAAAAAAAGAGCAAGATGCAGAAGCCATGGGGAAGTCTAGAGGTGGACTAACGACTAAAATCCATGCTGCCGTTGACGCTTTAGGCAACCCCGTGCGCTTACTGTTAACCCTAGGGCAGGCCTCAGAATATGATCAAGCAGAGGCATTGTTGGATGGTTTTACGCCTAGCCAGGTCTTGGCTGACAAGGGTTATGATTCAGATGCGTTTGTTGAAAGTATTCAAAGTGTTGGAGCAGAAGCGGTTATACCCTCAAGAAAAAATCGATTGGAGCCAAGGCCGTTGGATCGTCATGTTTATAAAGATCGCAACTTGGTTGAGCGTTTCTTCCAAAAGTTGAAGCAATTTCGTCGTATAGCAACTAGGTACGAACGACTGGCAAAAAATTACCAGTCAATGTTGAGCCTCGTGTCAGCCGTTATCTGGCTGGCATAATTGAGAACGCACCCTAGGCATTAGCTACCTTTATAGTATTTGAAGTAACTACTTGTGAGGTAACGACTTATGATGCATTACTTGCTACGAGATGATCAATGGGAGCGCATCGAAGAACTGCTCCCGGGTAAGCTAGCGATAGAGGCGTGACAGCACTTGATAATCGCAAATTTGTTGAAGCGGTACTTTGGATTGCTCGAACTGGCGCACCTTGGCGGGATTTACCTGATTTTTATGGGCATTGGCACCGCGTTTACGTCCGATATAGTCGTTGGTCTCACAAAGGCGTCTGGCTCACGATAATGGAGGAGTTATCCAAGGAAGCTGATTTTGAGCAACTAATGATCGACGGTAGTATCGTTCGTGTCCATCAACATGGGGCGGCTAAAAAAAGAGCAAGATGCAGAAGCCATGGGGAAGTCTAGAGGTGGACTAACGCTTAGAGATTCCCTCATTTTTATTGCTTAAATAACACCGAAGATCCGCTTGTATAATCGATATTGAGACAAGTAGTAGGAGAATTTCTTCATTAACTTGATGGCATTCTCCTCTTTCATCTTCGGTAGCATTTGATAATAAATGCACCCTTGCCGAAAGAAAGAGTAGGTGCGTGTTTTGCTGGTATTGGCTTTAATTGTCTTCTCCAATCCAGCAGCGTCACCGGCTTTACCTAGGAAAGTCAGCAACACAATCGTTAAGGCGCTGAACAAGAATAAACGGTCGCGTCGCGTGGTTGACCTAATGTGCGTATCGGACATTCCCATGCCGAATTTATAGTCCTTTATGTCACGAAAGCTGCACTCAATCCCCCAGCGTTTACCATAGAGTTTGAGGGCATTGGCAGCACTTAGGTCTCGGCGATTACTTGCTAAAAACCACGCTTCTTTCATACCTGCTTTCTTACAGCAAAATACCCGCGCAACCGGTTGGCGGTGAGTGGTCAGCTCTATGTCTTTCAGTGTACGAACACGGCCACTCGGTGTGAGCCACTGCTTCGCTGGGGTTAGCTTTTCGCCGACAGGGCAGAGCAAAATATTTCCTTTAAAACGAATGAGGTAGCTGAATCCTAACGCATCTTCCAGTAGGGCGAACAACGCCGTATCTCCAAAACCGCGGTCGGCAACGACGGTAACAGAAACATCGTCTGGCATGCTATTTTTTAGCTTCAGCAACAGCTCATCTTCATGGGCATTACGTTAACCTTTTAGCTGTAATTTCTGATGGGTTTTCCAGAGCAGTGGCGTGTTGCGACCATGGTTAGTCTGCATGCTGATAACGATGCTGCTATGATCATCGGCATCGAACTCCGTCCAGTCCATGGAGACCACGATTTCTTTACGCTCGGCCACCACATAAGGCACCCAATCATCGAATAATGACCACACGTTGAGTTTGCTGTTACTCAATAAGCGGTCAACTTGTTTGATGGCATATTTACGCTCTAACCCATTTGCTTGTGCGAGACCATTACCGATTGCATGAATGGCCAACGAGCTAGATTCAATAACACCTTGAGTCGCATTAGCTAATGAAAGTACCCACTTTGCATGCATATCTTGGCCAAAGATGTCATCGAGGTGTTCGGATATAGTATCGCGGGTAATAATGGGCTGCCGTGTTGTCGAGTTTGGTATCAAGGCAGGTATTTTACCCGCGAAGCCACGCCAGCTCTAGTTCTTATGAGGGGATGGCTAAGGGACTAACGACTAAAACCCATGCTGCCGTTGACGCTTTAGGCAACCCCGTGCGCTTACTGTTAACCCTAGGGCTGGCCTCAGAATATGATCAAGCAGAGGCATTGTTGGATGGTTTTACGCCTAGCCAGGTCTTGGCTGACAAGGGTTATGATTCAGATGCGTTTGTTGAAAGTATTCAAAGTGTTGGAGCAGAAGCGGTGATACCCTCAAGAAAAAATCGATTGGAGCCAAGGCCGTTGGATCGTCATGTTTATAATGATCGCAACTTGGTTGAGCGTTTCTTCCAAAAGTTGAAGCAATTTCGTCGTATAGCAACTAGGTACGAACGACTGGCAAAAAATTACGAGTCAATGTTGAGCCTCGTGTCAGCCGTTATCTAGCTGGCATAATTGAGAACGCACCCTAGCTTGTTCGTGCTATGTTTATCTTTTACCCTTCACACTTTACTCCTCACGCGCCCTTTCTCGGCTGACAACGCGGGCAGAACACAGTGCTGCGCCCGCCCATGCGGATTTCTTGCAATAAGCCGCCACAAGCGCCGCAGGGCTGTTCAGCGCGGCCGTACACTTGTAATTCTTGCACGAAATAGCCGGGTTTGCCGTCACTGCCGGTAAAGTCTTTCAGCGTGGTGCCACCCTGCGTGATGGCGCGGGCTAATACTAGCTTGATCTCGGTAGTCAAAGCCGCATATTGCTGCTGCGTCACTTGATTGGCAGGCAATTCCGGATGAATTCCGGCGCTAAACAAGGACTCGTTAGCATAAATATTACCGACCCCCACCACCACATGGTTATCCATGATGAATTGCTTCACGGCAATTTTCCGTTTCAGGCTGCGTTCAAAGAGATGATCCCCATGAAAGTCATCAGTCAGGGGTTCAGGCCCTAATTTCGCCAGCAATGCATGCTGTTCGGCGGGCTCTCGGGTCCATAACACGCAGCCAAAACGGCGCGTATCATTAAAGCGCAGCAACTTGCCATTACTCAGCTCAATGTCTACATGGTCGTGCTTACCGGGCGGGGTGCCGTGATCCAGTATGCGTAAATTACCCGACATGCCTAAGTGTAAGATGGCCGTGCCCCAATCGGTTTCCAGCAATAAATACTTGGCACGCCGGCGCACGCCGGTAATGGGTAAGCTCACCATTTCTTGCAGCTCGCTGGGCACCGGCCAACGTAAGCTCGGATTGCGTACCACTATCCGCATCACAGTTTCGCCCAACATAAAGGGAGTGATACCTTGGCGGCTGACTTCAACTTCGGGTAACTCTGGCATTCAAGTTCTCCTTATCGGCTGTAGCGCAGTATATCTAAGATAACGGACATAAAAAAACCCAGCCGAAGCTGGGTTTTTTTTAAAGAGAGCAAAATCTATTTGATTTTGCCTTCTTTGTACATTACATGCTGACGAACAACGGGATCAAATTTCTTGATTTCCATTTTTTCAGGCATGTTGCGCTTGTTCTTGGTCGTAGTGTAGAAATGACCAGTACCAGCACTTGAGTTCAGGCGGATCTTCTCGCGAATACCTTTAGCCATCGGTTAACTCCTTAAACTTTTACGCCATTGGCACGCAGGTCTGCTAAGACGCTGTCGATACCTTTTTTGTCGATAATACGCATACCTTTAGTGGTAATGCGCAGTTTTACAAAACGCTTCTCGCTCTCAACCCAAAAGCGGTGGCTTTGCAGGTTAGGCAGGAAACGACGCTTGGTAGCGTTATTGGCGTGCGAGCGGTTGTTACCAACAGCTGGTCGCTTACCAGTTACTTGGCATACTTTAGACATGTCAGTCTTCTCCAAATCTTACTATTTGCTCGAGCAATTAATCACCCCGTTGGCCGTCTATCGGGGCAAAATAAGGCGGCAATTTATACAGTATACCGAGCCCAAGATCAACAAAAAGCCAAAAAATGCAGCAATTTATAGCCAACCGCGCTCGGCAAACGAGACGGTTTCGCCGTCTCCCACCACTAAATGATCTAATACGCGAATATCCAGCAACCCTAGGGCGGCTTGAATACGTTCAGTAATTAAACGATCGGCATGACTGGGCTCGGCGACCCCGGACGGATGATTATGCACCAAAATCACCGCCGCGGCACCCCGTTTCAGCACTAGAGAGACGATTTCTCGCGGATAAACTGCCGCGGCGTCCAAAGTACCGAAAAATAACTCATTAAACTCAATAACCCGGTGCTGATTATCAAGCAGTAATAATGCGAATACCTCTCGCGCCTGATCTCGCAACCGCGACTGTAAAAACATTCGTGTCAGCTCAGGGTTGGTAAGGGCGTTAGCCCGCATCAGCTTTTCATCTAAAAAGCGGCGCATCAGCTCTTGGCTAGCCTGCAATTGCACATATTTTGCTAAACCCAAACCAGGCTTTTCACAAAAACTTTGCTGATCGGCCAGCAGTAGTTGTCTTAGTGAACCAAATTGCTCCAATAAGGCGCGCGCTAAGCTCACCGCATCCATGCCTTTGGTACCGGTACGTAAAAATATCGCCAATAATTCTGCATCGGATAAGCTGCTTGGCCCGCGGCTCAATAGTTTTTCTCGGGGCCGCTCGCCTAACGGCCAATTTTTAATGCTCATCACCACCTCCTTGTCGTAATGAATCATCGGCTATAAACGCTGGGAGTATCGATTTAGGGTCGCGGGGCCGATTAGCTCTAAGACTAGCCTAAAGCCCGAGAGAGACCGCCACCGGCAATTTTTTATGATAATCTTGCCGCTCGGTCAGCAGGGGAAAAACAGTGATGTCATTAGTAGGAAAACGTATTTTAATCGGCGTGAGCGGCGGTATTGCGGCCTATAAAAGTGCCGAGCTGGTACGCCGACTTAAAGAGCGCCATGCCCAAGTAAGAGTGGTCATGACCGACTCCGCCAAGGCCTTTATCACGCCGCTCACCCTGCAAGCCGTCTCCGGCGAGCCGGTGTCTGATGCCTTGCTCGACCCCGCCGCCGAAGCGGGCATGGGCCATATTGAGTTGGCCAAATGGGCCAACTTAATACTGATCGCACCAGCCAGCGCCAATACCTTAGCGCGACTGACCGCAGGGCTGGCCGATGATTTACTCACCACCTTGTGCTTAGCTACACCGGCACCCTTGGCGGTGGCGCCCGCCATGAATCAGCAGATGTATCGCCACGCGGCCACTCAGCACAACCTGAGCGTATTGCATGAGCGACACGTGAACATTTGGGGCCCTGCGCAAGGTGTACAAGCCTGTGGCGATGTGGGACCAGGGCGCATGTTAGAACCCATGGAGTTGGTGGCTTTAATCGAGCAGCATTTTTTGCACTCAGATTCTTTGCATGCAGATTTATTGCCGCCCACCGGCCAACTTCTAGCGGGCCTTAAGCTGATGCTTACCGCAGGCCCCACCCGCGAAGCATTAGATCCGGTGCGTTTTTTGTCTAATCACAGCTCAGGAAAAATGGGCTTCGCACTGGCGGCCGCTGCCCATGCGCTGGGTGCAGAAGTCACCTTAGTGACCGGCCCTGTAGCCTTAGCTACCCCTGCAGGCGTAACCCGCATCGATGTAGAAAGTGCCGTGCAAATGCAGGCCGCCGTGATGCAGAACATTGCGCAGCAGCAAATTTTTATCGCCTGCGCCGCCGTGGCCGATTACGCGCCCAAAACGGTATCCAGCCACAAGATTAAAAAAACCAGCGATGACACGCTAGTCATAGAACTGACCAAAAACCCCGATATAGTGGCGGGCGTGGCGGCCTTGGCCGATAAGCCCTTTACGGTCGGGTTTGCTGCCGAGACCCAAGATGTAGAAACTTATGCGCGCGATAAGCTCAGCCGCAAAAAATTAGATATGATAGCCGCCAATAACGTGGCGCTGGCTGGCCAAGGCTTTAATAGTGATGACAATGCGCTCAGCGTATTCTGGTCCAGCGGCCACGTGGATTTACCGCTCACCAATAAAACTCAATTAGCACACCATCTTCTTACCCTAATAGCAGAACGATATTATGACTCCCATTGAACTGAAAATTCTTGACCCTAGAGTGGGCACCGACCTTCCCCTGCCCGCCTATGCCACCCCTGGCTCTGCTGGGCTGGATTTGCGCGCCTGTTTAGATGCACCGCTCACGCTCGCGCCCGGTGAAACGCAGTTATTGCCAACCGGCATGGCGATTCATATTAAAGACCCTAATCTCTGCGCCACCATTTTACCGCGCTCAGGATTGGGCCATAAACACGGCATAGTGCTCGGTAATTTAGTGGGCTTGATTGACTCTGACTATCAAGGTCAGTTAATGGTATCTTGCTGGAACAGAGGGAACGCATCATTCACCATAGAGCCCGGTGAGCGCATCGCTCAACTGGTTATTTTGCCGGTGGTGCAAGCCCAATTTACACTCGTTAATGAGTTTGACCAAAGCGAACGGGGAGAAGGCGGTTTCGGCTCTTCTGGTCGCCAATAATCGAGTAAGCACCGCTATGATCACACCTCAACCAAAAGTAAATCGCCGCGAGCAAATTCTCCAAGCTTTGGCTCATATGCTGGAAGCAAGCCCCGGACAGCGCATCACTACGGCAAAACTTGCTGCCGAAGTGGGCGTGTCTGAGGCGGCCTTATATCGACATTTTCCTAGCAAGGCACGGATGTTCGAGGGGCTAATCGACTTTATCGAAGAAACGCTGTTCTCGCGTGTCAACCTGATCTTGCACGATGAAAAAGACAGCGCTCTGCGACTGCGTTACATCATGCAGTTGATTTTAGGCTTTTGTGAGCGTAACCCAGGTATTACTCGCCTACTCAATGGCGATGCCCTGCAAGGCGAGCACGAGCGTTTGTTAGCCCGCATTAATCAACTGTTTGAGCGCCTTGAAACCCAGTTCAAGCAAGTGATGCGTGAGCGCAAGTTATACGAAGGAGAAGGGTTTGCTGCCGATGAGAAAGTATTAGCCAACCTACTGCTGGCTTATCTTGAGGGACGCATTAATCAATATGTGCGCAGCCAATTTCGCACTAAGCCTACGCTCTACTTTGAGGATCATTGGCAACTGCTACTGATGCAGATCACTCCCGTCGCCGCTGAATAACACCACATATATTAAGCGATGCCATTCATCACTTACCTCGAGTGTTATTGACTGGCATCACCAAGCAGAGAAAGCACATGGACACTAATACCCTGACCCCAGAAGTCATTAACCAAGCTCAAAGCTGGATAATCAACAACCAAAGCTTGTTACTTAGCTACGGCGTTAATATCGTCGCCGCTATTATCACCTTAACGATCGGCTTTATGCTGGTGAGAACCCTGACCAATGGCGTCAACTCACTGCTGAAGAAACGCAATGTTGATAATACGATTTCTGACTTTATTACCAGCATGATCAAATATGCCTTGCTGGCATTTGTGATCATCGCCGCCCTTGGCCGAGTGGGCGTACAAACTGCGTCTTTTGTGGCCATTATTGGTGCCGCTGGTTTAGCGGTTGGTTTGGCCTTACAGGGCTCTTTATCCAACTTTGCCGCCGGCGTAATGCTGATTGGTTTTCGGTTTTTTAAAGCCGGTGATTACATAGAAGCGGCAGGTACTGCAGGGACAGTACGTTCGGTACAAATATTTACCACTATTTTGATGACGGCCGATAACCGCATGATAGTAGTGCCCAACGCTAAAATCTTAAATGATAAAATCATTAATGTGTCCAGAGAGAAAACCCGCCGCCTCGACTTAGAAATAGGCGTGTCTTACAGTGCCGATTTAAAGTTAACCAAAGAGGTATTGGAGCGCATTATCAACGAAGACCCACGGGTACTGCCAGAGCCCGCACCGCGTATTGCAGTCAGTAACTTGGGCGCCTCTTCGGTCGATATAATTGTGCGCCCTTGGGTGAATGCCACAGATTACTGGGCATTGAAATTCGATTTGCTCGAGAAAATTAAAAACGAGTTAGATGCCAATAACATCGGCATTCCGTTCCCGCAAATGGACGTACACCTGATCAAAAGTGACGTCGCATAAGGTTTAGCCCTGAGATAAAGCCGCTAAAAAAAGCGGCTTTTTTTTCGCGCATTACTTTTATACTGCTCGACATTTTATCGCCTAGGTGCCTCATGACTTCATCGCTCATTCGTCTCGTCTTTCGTCTCACTTGGCTCACTATGTTGTGGCTGGCCCTTATTTTTTTAAGTGCCCGCTACTTTATGTTCAGCCTGTTCACTACGGCCGCCGCGTTAGCCAACTACGGTCAAGACGTGCAACGCATGTGGTTTACCGGCCTTAGGTACGATTTACGTATCGCCGGTATAGCATTAGCCCCTTTGCTACTCAGCGGATTATTATTGGCCTCTTGGCAGGGAAGCTGGCAATGGTGGCGGCGCTGTGCGCCCTCTTTTATCGGTTTAATTAGCTTGATCGCTGCTGGCGCTGCCATTGGTAACTTTTACTACTACCAAACTTACCATCAGCATTTTAACGTATTTGCCTTCGGCTTATTTGAAGATGATACCCAAGCCGTTTTAGCCAATATGAACCAAGACTACCCAGTCATCAAAGCCAGTTTAGTGGCCTTACTATTAAGTATAATTCCCAGTGTGCTGGCGTATCTTCAGCTGCGAAGGGTTAAAGTAATGCGTCCTTGGCCCTGGCCGACATTAGTGGTGTATAGCTTCATTTGCATCAGCTTGGTATTTATCTTGGCTCGCGGCAGTGTCGGCACTTTTCCTCTGCGCCGCGCGAACGCCCAAGTTTCAGAGCTTACGGTACTCAATCAGCTGACACCTAATGCCGTGATGGCACTGAGCTGGGCTTCGAAAGATAGGAAGCTAGATGTAGCCTTTACTCCTGCTAGCTCGCAACAAGGTAAGCAATTACTACAGACTTTAAACTTTGCTTCGCTCGATGATCATACCTTGCCCAATGACTATTTAACGGAGCATCCACCGCACGTAGTATTAGCGTTAATGGAAAGCTTAGGCACCAATATGTTGGCTTTTGATGATCAACATCATAATGATTTATTGGGCCGCCTCCGACCGCACTTCACCCAAGACTTCTTATTTAAGCGCTTCTTGTCCCAAGACAATGGCACGGCCCCCTCACTGGCAGCACTATTTTTTAATAGCCCAGTGCAAAGCATTAGCCACTCTTCTGCGCAGGGTATTGATCTTGATACGCCTTTCGATATTTATAAAAAAGCCGGTTATCGCAATATTTTTATCTCGCCCGGTAATATGATGTGGCGCAACCTGGTGAACTACTTGCCTCTGCAAGGAGTAGATCAGGTGTTTGATCAAAATGCTTTATTAGCTCGCTATCCAGAGGCCGCACAATATTTGACCGCCTGGGGACTGCCGGATGAATATGCCTACCGTTTAGCGGAAACCTTACTCGCCGAGTCAGAACAACCATTATTTATCAGTATTTTAAGCGTGACTAATCACCCGCCTTATGTGACACCCGATACCTATCAGCCAAGCCCAATTACAGTATCAGAGAAGTATCAAAAACATGCGGAAGACGGCGCGATAGAACAACTCAATATTTTAACGACCTTCCAATACGCCACCGATGCCTTAGGCGGCTTTATCAATCATGTAAAAGATTCAGAGTTAGGTGAGCGTACTGTAATTGCTGCTACGGGCGATCACCAAATGCGCCGTATTAAGGCTTTTTATCCTCAAGAACAAGTGCTAGATAGAGCCGTGCCTTTCTACCTATATGTGCCAAAGCCCATCCTAAAACATACCCAATGGCAGTTTGATGAGGAAAGAGTGGGTTCTCATAAAGATATCATGCCCACTTTGTATCATTACAGTTTGTCGCAGCAGCCTTATCTCACCTTAGGTGGACGCAATATGTTGGCCCCGAAAGACGATCCAAGCCGCGCTTTTGGCTATAACGTTTTGCTATGGATTGATGAGCAAGGGGCGTATGTATTAAACGAACCGCCGGTTTTTTATCCTTGGCAAACCGACCAGTCGCTGCAATTAGATAAAAATAAAGGACAAGCGGTTAAGGAGGCTCAGGCAGCTCGATTAGCCGCTTATCCTAAGCTGTTACGCTGGCATATTAACCAGCAAATAAAAGGCAGTGCGCCCTAAGTAATTTAAAAAGCAGTTTGTGAGCGCCCCATAAGCAGCCGAATATTTGTGGTTCCTGCTAGCTTGCTCACCCTTTTGGCTGGACTTACCAAGTTGGCGTTTCATATAATTCCGCCTGCAAATACCGCCCGTACTCCTTGTCAGGTGTCCATTCTGCAAATTAAATGAGTATGAGAATGTATGAGTAAACATCCCAAGCAGCTGCAAAAACTGTTGCTGTTTCAGTTAGCTGGCACGCGCTTATTTGGCTTAGGTACGCTGAAAATTCGCGAAATCATGCCCCTGCCTCGTTTGACCAAACTGCCCAGCAGCCAAAGTACCGTGATTGGTACCGCTACTTTTAGAGGCTCGGCCCTGCCGGTGATAGATATGGCTGCAGCCATCGGCTATGCGCCGTTAACAGTTGAAGAGCGCGCCACCGCGTCTGTGATTGTCACCGACGTGAATCGTAAAGAGATAGGCTTTATGGTGCGCAAGGTGCAGCGCATCGTGGAAACCGACTGGAAAGATGTGTCGCCCCCACCTAAGGCGTTAGGCAAAAACGCCTTTATTACTGGGCTGGTGACCATAGATAGCGACTTGATCCAGCTACTGGATTTAGAGCTGCTGCTGGCCAAAGTTTACCCTGAATCGCTGAATAGCAAAGATGTGCTGCTCAACGATATGGAGGTGGAGACCCTGCGCGGCTTATCTATTTTACTGGTAGATGACTCTATAGTGGCCCGCAAGCAGTTGAGTGATGTATTGGATCGTAAAAACATCGGCTACCAAGTGACCTTTGATGGCAGTGATGCCATGGCGCGCATCTTAGAAGCGCAAGCCAGCGGCAGGCCGATAGACATTCTGGTGAGCGACATTGAGATGCCGGGGCTGGACGGTTACGAGTTGGCTTTTCAAGTGCGTAATAACCCTAACCTGCATCAGCCTTGGATTATTTTGCACTCCTCGCTGAGCAGCGAGATGAGCCTGAGCTATGCGGAGCAAGTCGGAGCCGACAGAGCTTTGACCAAATTTGATGCCCACGAGCTGCTGCACACTATGCTAGGTGCCGCCGCGGTTCGCCAAGCCAACTAGACAGCTACATAAACAAATAGCTAAATAAAAAGGGAAACGCTAAGTTTCCCTTTTTCATGTTCTGAACCCATCCATCAGCTGTTACGGCAAGCTTTACTCGTTCGCTCTAAGCAACGGATGTTAGCGACCATTAGATCCCGTACTGCTGACGATACGCTTTCACGCGTACCAAATGCTCGGCCATGGCTGGCTGTTCGCTCAAGTACTCCACCAAGTCGGCCAGCGAAATAATGGCGGTGACTTCTGCATTATAATCACGCTCAACTTCTTGAATGGCCGATAACTCGCCTTTGCCTTTTTCTTGGCGATCTAGGGCGATCAGCACACCGGCTAAACTCGCGCCACTCGCCGCTATGATGTCCATCGACTCACGAATCGCAGTGCCTGCTGTGATCACGTCGTCCACCAACATGATGCGCCCTTGCAGCGGACTGCCCACTAAGTTGCCGCCTTCGCCGTGAGTTTTGGCTTCTTTACGGTTAAAGCAATAGGGCACGTCTTGGTCGTGTATTTCTGCTAACTGTACGGCGGTAGCGCTGGCAATGGGAATACCTTTGTACGCAGGGCCAAACAGCACATCATATTGAACATTAGCGTCCATTAAGGCTGCCGCATAAAAGCGACCTAAACGGGCCAAGTCTCGGCCGCTATTAAACAAGCCCGCATTAAAGAAGTAAGGGCTAATACGACCAGATTTTAGGGTAAATTCGCCGAATTTAAGCACATCTTTGCTCATGGCAAATTCAATAAACTCACGCTGATAGGCTTTCATCAATTTTTCTCTCAAGGTTTTATTTGGACTCGCGGCCACTACAGCCATTAAGTGCGTTAAACATTTTTTGCCACGCTCTTTATTACAAAAAGCACGGAACAACACCGACCTAGACTGGCAAAAACGATAAGGGGATAAGCTCCTCGTCTTAGTCTTTCACAAGATATTGGCCTGTTAGTTTTCCGTGTATTCCGTGTATTCCGTGGCGAAGAAATCTTTAGTTTTTGCTGTTCATTCAACACTCAACATTTATCACTCAACACTAGCAATCGCCTTGCGTTGATGAACCACTAACTCATCAATCGACTTACGCGCCAAGGCCAACATGGCCAATAACTGCTCATGAGTAAAAGGGGCGCCTTCGGCAGTGCCCTGCACTTCAATCATGTTGCCTTCGGCCGTCATCACTACGTTCATATCAGTTTCGGCCGCAGAGTCTTCAGTATATTCCAAATCCGATACCGCTTGGCCGTCGACCATGCCCACCGAAATCGCCGCCACTAATGTTTTCATCGGGTCTGTGGTGATCATGCCTTTCGCTTTCATCCACGCCAGTGCTTGGGCCAGTGCCACACAAGCGCCGGTAATCGCTGCGGTGCGAGTGCCGCCGTCCGCTTGGATCACATCGCAATCCACCACTATGGTGTATTCGCCTAACTTATTTAAGTCCATGGCTGCACGCAGTGAGCGACCGATCAGGCGCTGAATTTCCATGGTACGACCGCCTTGCTTGCCACTAGCAGCTTCGCGGTTCATACGGCTGTGAGTGGAACGCGGCAACATGCCATATTCCGCCGTCACCCAACCTTGGCCTTTGCCTCGCAAGAAACGCGGCACGCCTTTTACGACCGAGGCGGTGCACAGCACCTTGGTATGACCAAACTCCACCAACACAGAGCCTTCCGCATGGCGGGTATAATTAGAGGTGATGGTAACGACGCGCATTTCATCAACCGCGCGGCCGCAGGCTCGTGTAGACATGGTATTCTCCAATGAGGATAAATCGCGCGCCGTGAGGCTTAAGCGATTCTTATAAAGACGACATTATAAAGAAACTACCGGCGCATTGCATGTGCTCACCATTGCCGCAAGTCGGTGGCGGTGTCACACTTAAGCGCTTCACGTGCAACTAATATTGAGAGCCACATGATCCACAGTATGACCGCCTATGCGCGACAAGAATTTAAACAAGATTGGGGCACCGCCGTTTGGGAAATCCGCTCCGTTAACCAGCGCTACCTAGAAACCTACACGCGCTTACCCGAACAGTTTCGCAGCCTAGAGCCGCTAGTGCGCGAAAAACTGCGCGCCCGTTTACAGCGCGGCAAGGTGGAATGCGGCCTACGCTTTGAGTCTAACTTGGCTAATCAGGGCCAGCTGCAAATGAATAAAGCATTAGCCAAACAGCTGATTGAAGGTGCCGATTGGATAATGGAAGAAGCCAGCCAAGGCGCATTAAATCCAGTCGATATCTTACGCTGGCCTGGGGTGATGGAAGCGCAAGCCCAAGACATGGACGCGCTGAGCAATGAATTAATTGCTTGCCTAGATAAAGTGGTCGATGACTTTCTCGACGCTCGCGCCAGCGAAGGCGATAAGCTGAAAGATCTGATCGAACTGCGTTTGAGCGGCATCGAGCAAGAAGTGGATAAAGTTAAAACCCAAATGCCCGCCATCATGGCTTGGCAGCGTCAACGCCTACAAGACCGCTTTGAAGAAGCTAAGATTGAGCTAGACCCCCAGCGTGTAGAACAAGAAATGGTGTTATTAGCACAAAAAGTGGACGTCGCTGAAGAGCTAGACCGCTTAGTGACCCACATTGGTGAAACCCGCAAAATCTTAAAAAAAGGCGGCGCTTGTGGTCGACGCTTGGACTTTATGATGCAAGAGTTCAACCGCGAGTCCAATACCTTGGGCTCAAAGTCGATCAGCACCGACATCACTAACTCCGCAGTAGAAATGAAAGTGTTAATCGAGCAAATGCGCGAGCAGATCCAGAATATTGAATAATTATTTCAAATCGCTGTAATATTTATTTACTCTCAATAAGCCCTTGTTATCAGGGGCTTATTATTTTATCTGTTTTATCACCACGCCTTTCACCTTAGTTCGGAACTTACTGTGCTCACCAATATCTTACGCATCTTATTATTATTACTGGCCAGCTCTCTGCTCAGCAAAATCCTACTCACCGCCTTAAACTCCGACCAAGTCGCACTGCTATTTAGTGCCAATGGCCTCTACAGCTTAGGCTGGGGTCTGCAGCTCGATCTCACAACGGTGACAGCATTAGCCACACCAATTATATTCTTACAGCTGGCTATGGCAGGTAAAGGTCCAATATTAGTTAGGCCATTATTATGGTGCGCCATGGTCTGGATTGTGCTGACGACAACAGTAGATGCAATTTATTGGTTAGAGGCGGG
Organism: Oceanisphaera profunda; assembly: GCF_002157895.1. Lineage (GTDB taxonomy): Bacteria > Pseudomonadota > Gammaproteobacteria > Enterobacterales > Aeromonadaceae > Oceanimonas > Oceanimonas profunda. The sequence goes on along the minus strand of NZ_CP021377.1, from coordinate 1,925,682 downwards.
CCGACACCTGACCTTTGAGGTATTTACCGGCGATGGCTCAGAAGCAGGCTTAATCGCGACCGCCATTACCGTTTATTTACCACAAACTTTGGCAGGATTTGGATTAATAATACTATTCACTCTGATCATTTGGCGCATGTCGCTTAATCACAGCACCTTTACAGCGCTGGCTTGGCCTTACGGACTTAGCTTATTCGTCATTTGGGGATTATTAGCCGCCACTGCCATTCGCGGTGGTTGGAGTGACGCCCCACAATCTCCCATGAGCGCCTATAAAATAGGTGAACCCAGTCAAGCCGCACTAGCTTGGAATGCACCGTACGCCATTAGCTATTATCTTGCTAAAGGTAAAAAACGTGCTGCTCAGCAGCAAACGGCGGAGCCCAGCACAGAAGATAAAGCGTTGTTAGCACGCCTGTATCGCGAGCGTTTAAATACCCAACTACAACCGGTAACTAAGCAAGCGAATGTAGTAGTGGTATTACTAGAAAGCTGGGTAGCCGCAGATCTATACAGCTATGGCCAGCAAGTAGATGCAGCACCCCATTTCGACCGTTTACGCAAAAGCAGCCTTACCACCCAAGCCTTATATGCAGATGGCTATCGCACCGTAGAGGGCACCTTTGCCACCTTTTGCTCTTATCCTAATCCTATTGGCGGCGGCGTGGCAGGAACCCAGCTACAAGGCGCTAACTATCACTGCTTGCCGCGTATACTGAACGATCAAGGTTTTAGTACCCACTTTATTCAAGGCAGCGGCAAAGGTATTGTCGGTGCTTTTGCACAGAGCTTGGGCTTTACCCATTCTTATGGCAAAACAGATTACGAGTTTACTGGCACCAAAAATTATTGGGGCTATATGGATGATGATATTTATCGCTTTGCCTTAGACAAGCTAGAAGCACTCGACGGACCCTACTTAATGACAGTAAATACCGGCACAACTCACGATACGTATTTACCGCAAGAATCAGATTACATTTTTGGTAAAGACGATCGTGCCGCGCTGCGCCGTAATGCACTGCATCATGCCGATGCAGCCTTACAGCGTTTTCTTGATGAGCTACCGAGGGTAGTTACTAAACCCACGTTAGTAGTATTAGTCGCTGATCACACGTCGCGCGCCGCCTCAGAGGGGCTAGAACGTAACGCTATTCCCTTTTTAATGTTTGCTACCGATGGCTCTCTACCTTTAACAACCTTGCCCGTCAATGCCGGCCAGTTAGATATAGCCCCCACTATTGTCGATTGGCTCGGCGGTAATGTACCTTGGTTTACGGGTCAGTCGTTATTAGCTGAACAGTACACTGGTTTTGCTCATTATTCCGATGGCCAAAGCGTCAACTGGGTAGAGAGCAATCAACTAGTCCGCTTTGATGTAACCACCAATGACAACGCCGAATGCTTCCTTATTAGTGATAATGGCCTAGCACTCAACTCGAAAAGTTGCGCCAATGTTCATTATGACAATATGTTGGAACGAGCCAGAGCCTACACGCGATACACGCAATCTTTGTTATTTAAAGGTAAAACTAGCGAGTTCGCAGAGCGACTGTCTAAAAACATCACCCAATAGTGGGCATGAGCAGTATGTAATAAATTAAGGCGGCAGAGTGCATTTTCATGCCGCCAATTATGGTCTTAAAGTAACTTAGGCCTCTATTACATATCCTTTATGCTCTGCCATTTATCTCAAACATCTCATCCTAAAACAGAGCAGAGTTCCATGCACTTCACCCTAGACGATGTCAAACAGATGACCAGCTCCGCTGCCTTCGCGCGAGGTAAGGCCTATTTTGAGCAACGAAAGGTGATATTTAGCTAACTGGATACGGCGAATGAGCAGATTGTGGCCGAGGTTGAGGGCACTGAGCCTCGGCCTTATGAAGTTTTTTGTTCTGGGAGGACGAAGCGCTAACGTCTGACTGCAGTTGTCCGGTGGCATACAACTGCAAACATGGGGTAGCTGCGGGGTTGCACTGGTTACGCACTTATTCCAAGACTCAATCAAAGACGCAGCAAAGTATCCCGTCCGACCATGCTACTTGGAATGCGCCGAGTTTTTACCTGCCACAAGACAGAGATATTGTACAAAAACTGCAAATATCACAACGACAAGGATCACGGCAACAAGCCGCCACAAGATTACGGCTAGCAGGGAGTGAAGGCGCACAAATATTAGAGCAAATGCTGCTCAGCCAACGCCTAATCTTAGCTGACTATCGGACACTACAAACCGGCCAGCGGCGGGCACTTAGTTGGCAGTGGCAAGCATCAAACTCAGAGCAACGCCTGATCGCCGAGCTGGGGGACTTGACTCACTGGCAGCCAATTGCGGTGACGCCGCCCTACTACCTAGACAGAGATAACGCCGCCATGGGCGAAATAGCCACGCCCCTTAGCGGCTCACAGCTAACTCACTTATATAACATGCCGCCGGTGCCGAATAAACAGATGGCCATTACCGCCGCACAGCTGCGACGGGTATTTACGCCTAAGCAACTGCCGCTGACCGAAGATCCGCAATTAATCAAAGAATCGACGCCCATACCGCACCTGACGCTGACCATGGTGCCAGGCGTGAACGGCGTTCAGCTACAATGGTGACAGAAGGCCGTAACTTACTGATATTTTCGCAATTTAATGGAGTATTAGACTTAGTAGAAGCCGATCTAAAGCGGCAAAAAATCGCTTATAGCAACAAGTTGACCGGTAAGACCCGCAAACGTCAAGAAGCTATCGATCGTTTTCAACAAGGCGAGGCACGAGTATTTTTAATCAGCCTTAAGGCCGGCGGCAGCGGCTTGAATTTAACGGCAGCAGACGTGGTAATACACGTGGATCCTTGATGGAATCCCGCAGTAGAAAATCAGGCCACCGATCGCGCCCACCGCATAGGCCAAGATAAGCCGGTGTTTGTCTATAAGTTAGTGGCCGCCGATACCGTAGAAGAGCGTATTCAGCAGATGCAGCAACAAAAACAAGCGCTGGCCGATGCGCTGTTCAGCGATACCAGTAGCGCCGGTTTGCCCGCCAACGCCGAAAGCTTATTGGCACTGCTCAGTCAATAAGCAGAGCTAATGTTATTGGCCACAGAAGCCACAGACAAGAACAGGAAAAATAGTGAGGACAGCGCTAAGCACCTAGTTAAACAAAGAGCGGACCTGATGTTTATCTTTATGCCGCCATCCTGAACTCGTTTCAGGATCTCGCTCTAACAACACCGCATAATCAGGCAGCGGCGTTGGTAATTCCGAAGCCTCTAACTCTGCTACTGCCACCGGTGCAATCAGTGACTTAAGCCGCTCCTGCAGCCAATCCGGAATACGCTGCCCTGTTTGATAGCGCCCCGGAGGATAGAAAAACCAGCCTAACTTATACTGCTCGGCCGGTGTGCGGTAGTAATCATAACGCTCGGTAAACCAAGCTGGCAGAGTACCAAACTCAGCCGCAAAACGGCGCTCGTCAAACCAGCCATCGCTACAGTAAAGGCTGATGCGCACCGCGGCTTGCTCCAGTGGCGAAAGCATATTCCAAACCAATGTCAGCCCCTCTCCAGACAGCCAAACCTGTATTGCGCTGATCAGTTCCGCCTTGCGGGTTGGTGCCGTGCCTGCAGCCGGACAAGATTTGAAGCGAGGCTTGAGTTGATCAACGGTTAGCAAGTGCAAAATATCTAGAAAAGCCTGTTCATTATGGTTAGCCGCCACAAATAGTCCCTAATATAAATGAAATGATGACTGATACTCTTGGGGTAAAGCTGAGCAACGGGTTGTAATGATAAAATATAATGGATGTGGACACTATTTTGGTAAATAAGCGTCGAGTAAGATTATGCCTACCTCCACGGCCTACTTAGTGAGACAGTTAGCAAAACAAGCCAAGAGTCCCGCCCCACCATCAGTGTATTATCTTGATTTTTCTGATTACTAGAGATTTTATGCTATGTTGATTGGGAATAATGCAGTTTTCTATGCCATATTTTTTGTCTTATACAAAAAGGCAACAACCGCTTGTGAGACTTAACAATTAAGGCTCAACTGCATCTTTATATCGCTATGGATCAGCTTTATTTGTATAACAACTCGGTATTAACGAGGTTTTAAGCAGGAAAAAACTGATAGAGCCGAAGCTACTAGCTGATCATAATGCAATTTGCGTGGAGGGCACTCCGCAGCAAGCTATAGTTATTTTTGATTGGCCGTTGTCTTTACAACGGTCATTTTTTTATGGCTCGCATTCTGATAAACTTGGTCGCCCTTGGTTCCAGCCCCGCTCGGCGCTGGCAGATAATCCCGAACGGGCATAAAACTATGGCGCACTGCGGTACCTTATTTATTATTTCTTCCCCTAGTGGTGCAGGCAAATCCAGCCTGATCCGCGGCCTGCTCGATCGCCCCAGCATAGATGGTATGCTGCAGGTCTCCGTCTCACATACCACGCGCTCAGCGCGACCAGGTGAAGTAGACGGCATTCATTATCACTTCGTTAGTCAGCCTGAGTTTCAAACGCTGATTGAACGTGGTGCTTTTTATGAGTGGGCTCAAGTATTTGACAACTACTACGGCACCTCACGAGAGTGGATTGACGAGCAATTGGAAAAAGGTATCGATATTTTACTCGATATCGACTGGCAAGGGGCGCGACAAATCCGCGCGCAATCTCCCAGTGCCAAGTCTATTTTTGTATTGCCTCCAAGCCGAGTTGAGCTGGAACGACGTTTAAATGCGCGTCAGCAAGATACGGCTGAGGTAATAAAGGGTAGAATGGACAAGGCTGTGTCAGAAATGTCCCATTACGACGAATATGACTACTTGCTGGTTAATGATAACTTTGACCATGCACTCGATCGCCTCAGTGCCATTATTGAGGCCGAACGAGCCAGTACTGAGAAACAAGCCATACGTTTTCAGAACTTACTTGACGGTTTGCTGGCGGAATAAGCTAAAATCCATTAGAATTTTGCACCTTTTTTAATCATTGGAGTCCTTTATGGCACGCGTTACTGTTGAAGATGCTGTTGAGCAGGTAGGCAATCGTTTTGATTTAGTGTTGGTTGCTTCTCGTCGCGCTCGCCAATTGGCAACCCAGGGCAAAGAAGCGCTGGTACCCCTCGAGAATGACAAGCCCACCGTTGTTGCACTGCGTGAAATTGAGCAAGGCTTAGTTAACCATGCAATGATGGATGTGCAAGACCGCCAAGAGCAGCAAGAAATGGATGCCGCCGAACTGGCCGCCGTAGCTGCTATTGCCGAAGGTCGTTTGTTGTAAGCTAAATCCAAGCGCCCGTTTACCTAAACGGGCCTTAATTTATGCCTGCATGTTAATAGCTTCGATGACCGGAGTCCCTATTGTATCTATTTGAATCTCTTAAAGAGCTTGCCTCAAGCTACCTTCCCGCCGACCAGATAGAGCAGCTCACCGCCGCTTATGTGGTGGCGAGAGACGCGCATCAGGGGCAAACTCGTTCTAGTGGCGAGCCTTACATCACCCATCCGGTGGCGGTGGCGCGCATTCTGGCAGAGATGCATCTTGATCATGAAACTCTGATGGCGGCGCTGTTGCATGACGTCATCGAAGACACCGCCACCACCAAAGCCGTATTAGCCGTGCAGTTTGGCGAGGCGGTGGCGGAATTGGTCGAAGGGGTTTCTAAGCTCGAGAAAATTAAGTTTAGAGATCACAAAGAAGCCCAGACTGAGAACTTCCGCAAGATGGTGCTGGCCATGACCCAAGACATTCGGGTCATCCTGATTAAGCTCGCTGACCGCACCCACAATATGCGCACGCTCGGCTCCTTACGGCCCGATAAGCGCCGCCGCATTGCCCGCGAAACCCTCGAAATTCATGCCCCATCGCTAACCGCCTCGGTATTCACAGCATCAAGAATGAGCTGGAAGAATTAGGGCTAGAAGCCTTATATCCGATGCGTACCCGCGTATTGCGCGAGTCGGTGCGCCGCGCGCGGGGCAATAGACGGGAAATTATTCAGTCTATTTTTGAAGAAGTCAGGGGCCGCATCGAAGATGCAAACATAGATGCCACTGTGTTGGGCCGTGAGAAAAACATGTTCTCCATCTATAACAAGATGGTAAAAAAAGAACTGCAGTTTCACGAAGTCATGGATATCTACGCATTTCGCGTCATCGTTAAAGATATCGACACCTGTTACCGGGTGTTAGGCCAAATGCATACCTTGTATAAGCCCAGACCTGGCCGCTTTAAAGACTACATCGCCATTCCTAAAACCAACGGTTATCAGTCATTGCATACCTCTTTAGTGGGCCCCCACGGCTTGCCGGTAGAAGTGCAGATCCGTACCGAATACATGGATCAAATGGCCGATAAAGGCGTGGCAGCACACTGGGCCTATAAACACGAGGCTGAGCGCTCTAATACCACGGCACAAGTACGCGCCGAACGTTGGATGCAAAGCTTGTTGGAATTACAGCAAAGTGCCGGCTCCTCATTTGAGTTTATCGAGGGGGTTAAAACTGACCTGTTCCCCGATGAAATCTATGTATTTACCCCTGAAGGTCGCATCTTAGAGCTCCCCTCTGGCGCGACTGCGGTCGACTTTGCCTATGCGGTACACACTGACATTGGCCATGCCTGCGTAGGTGCCCGCGTTGATCGCCAGCCTTATTCGCTCAGTCAGCGTTTGCACTCAGGCCAAACCATAGAGATCATTACCGCACCCACAGCTCGCCCGAATGCGGCTTGGCTGAACTTTGTGGTTACCTCACGGGCCCGCACCAAGATTCGCCAATTCTTGAAGAATTTGCGTACCGAAGAGTCAGTGTTGCTGGGTAAGCGTTTGCTTAATCACGCCTTGGGCGCGAAAAATATCGAAGACATTTCGGTAGAACGCGTCGAAAAAGTGTTAAAAGACACCAAACATGGCTCTATCAGCAGCCTAATGGCGGATATTGGCTTGGGTAACGCCATGAGTGTGGTGGTGGCACGCCGCTTGCTCGCTGATGTCAATGACGCGCCCATTGAAACCAGCAAAAACTCGAAGAAGATGCCGATCCGCGGAGCAGACGACATGTTGCTGAACTTTGCCAACTGTTGCCGCCCTATTCCCGGCGATCCTATCGTGGCGCACATCAGCCCAGGTCGGGGTTTAGTGGTGCATCTTGAGTCTTGTAAAAATATTCGCGGCTACGCTAAAGAACAAGAAAAGTACCTGCCAGTACAATGGGACATGGAGCAAGACTTCGACTTTGAATTTAAAACCGAAATCGGTATCGAGCTTATCAACCACCATGGTGCCTTAGCCGCACTGGCCAACGTGATTGCCGCCACCGGCGCCAATATTCATAACATTGCCACCGAAGAAAAAGATGGCCGCGTTTACTTAGTCGAGCTGCTCATTACCACTAAGAGCCGCGTGCATTTAGCCAATATTATGCGCAAAATTCGTGTGACGCCCAATGTATTGAAAGTATTCCGCTTACGTAAATAATCCCAACACAGCTTTGTTTTAGCACTCAGCTGTGCTTAAAATTAACGTCAAATCTTAAGCGAAGAGTCCGCACGGGTAATATCTGAGCGCTATCTTGCCCACCCGCTCAATACTGCGTTAAACGTTTGGAGCCTGTTATGTTCAGCCGTCTGTTGTTGCTCGGGACTTACCTATTTATGAGTAGTCTATTTATGACTGGCCTGACGATGAATAAGGCCCTTGCTGCCCCGCAATTAACTACCGCCACCGAGCTCAGTGAGCTTGGCATAGCGGGGTTGGCGGCACACTGGCAAGCACAAGTACAACAAGGCCATTTCTTAAGCCACGACGACCTCTCGCTCCCCTATGCCAAACTGGTTAACACCCAGCATCAAAAGACCATTATCGTGGTCAATGGCCGCACCGAAAGCTACCTTAAGTACCAAGAGCTGGCGCTGGATTTATTCAATAACGGCTATAACGTTTATTTATACGATCATCGCGGCCAAGGCCTAGCGCCTCGGCTGCTGGCTAATCCCGATGTGGGCTACGTGGCCGACTTTGATGACTACGTGCAAGATCTTGAGCAGTTCGTGCAGCAAGTGGTATTGAAAGATCCCGCACAGCCGCTTTATGTCTTGGCCCATTCCATGGGCGGCACCATCTCCGCACTCTGGCTCAGCCAAACTCAAGTACGCGTACAAGCGGCGGCACTGTCTTCGCCCATGATAGGTATTTATGTGCAGCCACTGCCGCACTGGTTAGCGAAGGGGTTACTCAGCGTCCTCAATAAAGGCTGCCATTGGCTGGGTCATACGGCCTGCTACGCGCCCAGCCAAAGGGACTATCAAGCCGTACCTTTTAAAGATAATGTGCTTACCCACAGTGAAGTACGCTATCAGCTGTTTATCGATCAATATCAACTGACGCCTGAGGTTCAACTAGGCGGCGTGAGCACTCAATGGTTACAGCAAGCCTTTAACGCCGGCGAGCAAGCCATAGCGCAAGCGGGCCGCATCACCACACCCACCTTAGTGCTGCAAGCAGACCAAGACGTGGTAGTAGATAATAAGGCGCAAGACCGTTTTTGCCAGGCCCTGCCCGCTTGTGAGGGTGGTCGACCTAAACGCATTAAAAAAGCCGCACATGAATTATTTTTGGAGCGAGATAATGAGCGCCGCCAAGCACTCGAAGCTATCTTATCTTTCTTTGGCCAACACCCGTCCCCTGCGAGTGAGTTTTCAGCCGCCAGCGATAAGCGCTCAGTAAAAGATAAACCCTAATCCTACCAACATCACTAAGCTTAGCCCTGCACAAAAGACACCCACTCAACGCCTAAAGGGTTGGCGCTATTGCGCTAAACTTTGACGAATTACGCGTGGCACTCGACAAACTACTTACGATCCCTGATATTGCTTTGATATTCTGTCGTAGACAGTTTACAACTGTGCGTTATTACCTATGGCAAGCCTCGTTCGCGTCTGCCCGTTCTGTTATGGAGTCATGCTAGTGCAGCATTTTTTGCGTAATTCATTGGTTTGTTTGAGCTTATCTTTGGCCCTTAGTGCTTGTAATACGCCACCCCCTCCGGCACCGGTTAAGCCGATAGCGGCCGTGAAAAAACCTGCGCCTGCCGGCCCGCAGCCATTTGAAAATGGCGTGATCAGCGTGCCCGTTAGCCCAGTGCAAGCCCTGCCGAGCGACTGGTAATGGCCAGCCCGCTTGAGCTTTATATCGGCATTATGTCGGGCACCAGCTTAGATGGCATAGATGCGGTATTAATGGCCACCAATGGCCACCAAGCTCAGCTAACAGCCAGTACCACTCGCCCTTTTGCCAAAGCCTTGCGCCAGCGCCTGCTGGATGTGGCTAATGGCACGCCCATTAGCGCCCAACTCTGGGGTGAGCTGGATGCCGAGCTCGGCCAAGCTTATGCAGAGATAGTGCTGCAGTTACTGCAAGAGTCCGGCACGCAGGCAAACCAAGTGCGCGCCATCGGCTGTCATGGCCAAACTCTGTGGCATCAGCCCTATGGTGACTTGCCTTTCTCGCTGCAATTAGGTGATGGTAATCGCGTCGCCGCGCTGACCGGCATTATCACAATTAACGATTTTCGTCGTAAAGACATGGCGCTCGGCGGCCAAGGGGCACCTTTGGTGCCGGCCTTTCATCAGCAAGTATTGGCCGATACTAAGCAGCTGCGCATAGTGGTCAATATTGGCGGTATCGCCAATATTACCGTGCTCGACCCCCAGCAACCCGTGCAGGGCTTTGACGTGGGCCCTGGCAATATGTTGCTGGACGCTTGGTGCCAACAGCAATGGGGGCAGCCGTTTGATAAAGGCGCCGCCTTTGGTTTACAGGGCCAAGTAAACAGCGATTTATTAGCGCGCTTGCTGGACGAGCCTTGGCTGGCATTGCCCGCCCCTAAAAGCACGGGCCGTGAGCTGTTTAGCCCACACTGGCTGGCCGCTCATTTACAAGAACATCAAGCACAGTGCGGCGCAATCAATGCGCTGGATGTACAAGCTACCTTGACTGAATTTAGCGCCAGCGCCATCGTCGACCAAGTAACAGGCTATGCAACTAAGCCCACAACTGCGACTCAAACCATGCCTACAGGCCAGCTATTGGTCTGCGGCGGCGGCGGTCATAATCCATTATTAATGCAGCGCTTAACTGCGTTATTGCCTAACTGGCAGGTGACCACCACCAACAGCGCTGGGGTAGACATGGACGCCATGGAAGCCATGGCCTTTGCTTGGCTGGCCCATCAAACGTTACACGGCTTGCCAGGTAATCTGCCCGCCGTCACCGGCGCCAGCCGACCGGCCATTTTGGGAGCGATTCATTTACCGTAAGTCCTGCAGGCACCAGTAACGCCATACGCTGTACGTTAAGGGCAATAACTAATTACCAAGATAGACCAAAAGATATATCTGCAACGGAATCCACGGAAGAACACGGAAAAATAGAGATCAGATCTGAAAAAACCAAAGCTATATGAGCAAGGGCCAAATACCAAACCATCAGCGGGCAGGACTTTGGAACTTACCATTAAAAATCACTTATCACTTGTCGACCTTATCTCATTTTAATTTTCCCGAGGGTTCCGTGCATCTAGTAGCAAAGAGTCGTTGCAAAGGGGCTTGAGGCTTGGTGTTATCTCGCCCTCTTTACGCTTCACTCTTCACGCCCTTTTTAAGGAGTATTAAATGCCCAGCTCAAGCTTACTGAACGACTTAGCCAAACTTGCCTCCGAGGGGCGTAATCCTGATACTTTAAATATTGATAAGCTGAATACGTTTGAGCTGCTCACCACTATTAATGCTCAAGACCAGCAGGTGCCCACTGCCGTGGCCCAAGTGCTACCGGCCATCACCCAAGCGGTAGATGCGATTGTGGCGGCGTTCCAGCAAGGCGGTCGATTAATTTATATGGGTGCAGGCACCAGTGGCAGACTCGGCGTGCTGGATGCTTCCGAATGTCCGCCGACCTTTAGTGTGCCCAGCGATATGGTGATCGGCTTAATTGCCGGTGGCCCCGAGGCCATGTTTCGCGCCCAAGAAGGTGCGGAAGATAATGTGGAATTGGGTGCAGAAGATTTACGCCAGATCGCATTAACTCACAAAGACGTGGTCGTGGGCATCGCCGCCAGTGGCCGCACGCCCTATGTATTGGGCGGCCTTGAGTATGCACGCCACATAGGCGCCACTACTGTGGCATTGGCGTGTAACAGCGGCTCGGCCATTGGGCGATTGGCGAATATCGCCATCGAGCCTAATGTGGGCGCTGAGGTGATAACGGGCTCTACTCGTTTAAAGTCTGGCACCGCGCAAAAGCTGGTGCTCAATATGCTCAGCACCGCCAGCATGATCCGCATCGGCAAGGTATATCAGAATCTGATGGTTGATCTTCATGCCAGCAACTTTAAGCTGCAAACCCGTGCACTGCGCATCGTCATGCAAGCCACCGACGCGACTGAGCAGCAAGCCATGGAGGCACTTAAAGCCGCAGATAATCAAGTGAAGTTGGCCATTTTAATGCTGCTTTCTGGCTTAGAAAAAGCGCCAGCTCAGGCTCAATTAGAAAAGCATCAAGGGATCTTAGGCGAAGCGTTAAACCGTCAGCTTTAAGCGAACAATTAAAGATAAACACCGTTTCGTCGGCGGTATCGTCTGGCCCGGGCTCATTTTAACTTACGGCTTTACAGCTCGGGCTTATCTTCTTCCGATTGCGCACGCAGTTTTTCTTCGCGTTTTTGATACCAGCTGGTCTTAAGGGCGGTCCACCAATCTGCAGACAGCTCGCC